>NZ_JBITXP010000006.1:71736-340235 GCF_044544765.1 Streptomyces sp. NPDC053513 | reverse complement strand
CACGCGCCGACGAACACGGGCAGCTTCCCGGTGCTGCGGTCGGCGGAGTAGGGGTTCGGGGGGGGGGGGGGGGGGGGGGGGGGGGGGGGGCCGCGCCCCCCCCCCCCCCCCCCCCCCCCCTCCCCTCAGGGGTTGGTCACCCGTCAGATGTCGACGACGCGGTAGCCGATGACGTAGACGCCGCCGGAGCCCTCGACGGTGCGCCACTGGGTCTCGGCGCCGACCTCGCTGCCGGTGACGAGCGTGGCGCCGAGCTTGTCGTCGCTGCTGGTGGAGTCGTAGTCCCACAGGGTCAGGGTGCGGGCCTGCTCCTTGCCGAGGATGAGCGCGGCGTTGCCGTTGCCGTCCGCCATGGAGCGGACGTAACCGGTTCCCATGGTCTGGTACTTGATGCCGTTGCCGGGCCAGACCTTGACGGCGTTGCCGTTGGCGTCGGTGATCTTGAGGTAGGCCTCGTCGTGGTCGCCCTCGCTGTTCTGCTGGCAGTGCAGCTCGAACAGCTCGATCTTCACGTAGTCGATCGGCTCGGCGTGCGCGGTGCCGGCGAAGGCTCCCAGGCTGCCGAGTCCGAGCAGGGCGGTGGCGGCGGCTCGGACGACTCGGTTCTTGCGCATGTGGTCCCCCCACACATCGGGTCACTGGTGTGACGTGGTGCCCGGTCCGCCTTCCCCGGCGGCCCGGTGTGCCGTTTCCCCTCGGCACGACATTCACTGTGCCCGGCGGCCCCGCCCTTCCTCTACGCGCGTTCCGCTGGGTGGAACGCGCGGGAAACTACAGGACGAGGGCGGTCGTCGGGACCGGTGTCCGCCGGCCGCCCCGGGCGAGCGCGCGGGTGACCGCGGCTCCCGCCTCGGCGACGGCCTGGGCCAGCGCGTCGAGGCCGCGGCCCGCGGGAACCATGCCGGCGAGCGCCGCGACCGTGCGGCCGTCCGGGGCGCGGACGGGCAGCGCGGCGCAGCACACCCCCTCCATCACGTCCTCCCGGTCGAGGACCGGTCCGCCGCGGAGGGGTCCGCGCAGTGCCTTCCCGGCGGCGGTGTCGAGGCGGAACGCGATGCCGTCGCGCACGGGGAGGAGCGGCTCCAGGTCGCCGGGCACCGAGCTCACGGTGATCGCCATGTCCTCGCGCAGCACGGCGAGGACGACGCTGGCTCCGGTGACGGCCCGGAGGCGCTGGAGCGGCAGCCGGGCGGCGGGACGCAGACCGGGGTGGGGTTCCCAGGCCTGGCCGAGGCGGTAGAGCTGCGGGCCGACCCGGTAGCGGTTGCCCCTGCGTTCGACGGCGCCGACTCCGACCAGCTGGTCGAGCAGCCGGTGGACGGTGCCCTTGGGCACTCCGCAGGCGAGCGCGAGTTCGGTCACGCCCGCCTCGTCGCCGTTCCGGCGCAGGGCGTCGAGCAGCGCGAACGCGCCTTCCAGCACTCCCCGGCCGCGCTCCTGGCGCTCCGGCGCGGCCGTCTTCGCGACGCCGCCCGTTCTCCGTGCCGTTCCGGTGTCCATGGATGGATCCCCCTGATTCGCCACGCCCGGCCGCGGTCCCCCGATGGCGCGGCTGCGGGCACGGGTCCACGATGCCGCAGACCGGACCATTACGACGAAGGGCTTGCGCGCCCGGTCGTGTCGCCTCGTGCCCGGCCCGCCCGGTGGGGGACCCCTTAGGGTGGTCGGCCATGAGAGAAGCTCAACCGCCCGCCGCCCGGTCCCGTCGTCGCAGGACCGTCGGACTGGTCGCCGGGGCCACCGTGGTCGCGGGGCTCGCGACCGCGTTCGTCGTCGCCGCACCGCCCTCGGAGTCCGCGCCCCGCCCGGCGGCGAGGGCCACGGTGGCGGCGAGCCCCTGGATGCGTGCGGCCGGGGCGCCGCTGACGGTGATCGCCCACCGGGGCGCCCCGTCCGCGGCTCCCGAGAACACCCTGGTGTCCGACGAGGTGGCCCGGCGGGGCGGGGCCGTCTGGATCGAGAACGACGTCCAGCCCAGCAAGGACGGCGTGCCGTACATCCTGCACGACACCACCGTCGACCGGACCACGGACGGCACGGGGCCGATCCGCTCGCTGACCTCCGAGCAGCTCGACGCCCTGGACGCCGGCTCCTGGTTCGCGCCCGCCTACGCCGGCACCCGGGTCCCGACCCTGGCCGCCCAGCTCGCGGACCTCAGGGAGCGCGGCGGGAAGCTGCTCCTGGAGATCAAGGGCCGGCACAGTCGCGCCGAGGTGGACCGGATCGTCCGGGAGGTCCGGGAGCAGGACATGGCGGACCGGGTCTTCGTGCAGAGCTTCGACATCCCGTCCCTGCGGTACGCCCACGAGCTGGCGCCCGAACTGCCGCTCGGCCTGCTGCGCGGCACCCTGGACGCCGATCCCGTCGCGCTCGCCCGGGAGCTGGACCTCGCCGCGTACAACGTCTCGGACGCCGCGCTCGCCACCCGTCCGCAGCTGGTCGGCGACCTGCACGCGGCCGGCGTCGCCGTGAACGTGTGGACGGTCGACGCCCCGGCGCGCTGGAAGGCCCTGGACGCGCTCGGCGTGGACGGCGTCATCACGAACCGTCCCACCGAGCTGGGCGGCTGGTCGTCCGGCCGGACGAGCTGAGCGGCGCCGGGCGGCCCGTCAGCGGGTGGTCAGTTCCCGCAGGAGGCCGGGGTTGACCACCCGGAGGATCGTCGCGATGTCGCCGGGATCGGCCGCCGGCCACAGGACGGCCCTGGCCGCGCGGTACTTGGCGGCCAGCCGTTCCCGCTGGGCGGGCGGCAGGGCGGCGGCCCGGTCCGCGCGGCTGTTGTGCGCGTTGTCGGCGATCTTCACGAGGGTGGCGTCGGGGTCCTCCGCGATCCGGCGGAGCTTCTCCTCGTAGGCCGTGCCCGGGTGATGGGTGACGGCTTCGACGAGGGCGACGACCCGGGCGGGGATCCCGGCGGCGCGCAGCCGCTCCGCCGTCCACCCGGTGTCCTCGATGACGTCGTGCAGCAGCCCGGCCATGGCCAGGTGCGGGCCGAACGGCTCCAGGCCCGCGGCGACGGCCCGGACGTGGGCGACATAGGGCACGCCCGCCTTGTCGACCTGTCCGGCGTGCGCGCGGTCGGCCAGTTCGTCCACTTCGGCGAGGGTCTTCATGCCCCCATCATCGCCGGGCCCGGCGGTGGACGCGGCCGGCCGTCACACGCTGTTCACACGGAACCGGGAATGCCCGCCCCGCGGCCCCCGGTTGCCGGATGCATGACTCTTGGAGTGACGCTCAGTTCGACCTCCCGGCAGCTTCCGGTCGACGACACCGTGCGGCTCGCGCGGGAGGCGCACGACGCCGGCCTGCACTCGGCGTGGTTCGGCCAGTCCTTCGCGTACGACTCTCCCTCGCTCGCCGCGATCGTCGGGCGCGAGGTGCCCGGACTGCAGGTCGGGACGTCCGCGATCCCGGTCTTCGGCCGCCATCCGCTGCTCGTCTCCAGCCAGGCGCAGACCGCGCAGGCCGCCACCGGCGGCCGCTACCACCTGGGGCTCGCCCTCGGCACCCGGCACCTGACCGAGACCGCGTTCGGCCTCCCGTACCAGCGGCCGATCGGGCTGCTCAGGGAGTTCCTCACCGCCCTGCGGCCGCTCCTGGAGACGGGCGAGGCGGACTTCCACGGGGAGCTGCTGACCGCGACGACCCCGTACCCGGCGGCGGTGCCGGGGGCGGACCGGCCGCCGGTGCCGGTGCTCGTCGCCGCGATGGGCCCGCAGGCCCTGCGCGTCAGCGGTGAACTCGCCGACGGCATCCTGCCGTTCCTCGCGGGGCCGCGTGCGCTGGCCGAGCACGTCGTGCCGGCCGTGACCGCCGCCGCCGAGGCGGCGGGCCGGCCCGCGCCCCGGATCGTGGCCCTCGTGCCGGGCGTGGTGACGGCGGACGCGGAGGGCGTACGGGAGAAGGCGGCGGAGGCGCTGGCGCTCTACGAGCGGATCCCCTCGTACCGGCGTGCGATCGAGCTCTCCGGCGCCGACCGGGCGGCCGGTCTGGCCGCGATCGGGGACGAGGAGGCGGTCGCCGCCGAGGTGCGGCGCTACCGCGAGGCGGGGGCGACGGAGGTGGTCTTCACCGCCACGGACCTGGGCGGCGAGGACGACCGCCGCCGCACCTGGAAGCTCCTCGGCGAACTGTCACGCGGCTGAGGCCCGCCCCCGTCCCCGTCCGGTCGCCCGGGGCGCCGGGCGGGCCCTGACACGGCTGCTCAGCGCCTGCCCGCGCCCTGGGGCACCGCCTCGGTCCCGGCCGGTTCCTCGCCCTCGGTGTCCAGGTGGGGCAGGATCCGGTCGAGCCAGGCGGGGGTCCACCAGGCGTGGCGGCCGAGGAGGGTCATCACGGCGGGCACGAGCAGCAGGCGCACCACGGTGGCGTCGATGAGGACGCTGGCGGCGAGGCCGAGACCGAGCATCTTGACGACGATGTTGTCCGAGACGATGAAGGCGGCGAAGACGCTGACCATGATCAGTGCGGCGCAGGTGATGACCCGGGCGGTGATCTCCAGGGCGTGGGCCACGCTGGCCTTCGAGTCCCCGGTGCGCAGCCATGCCTCGCGGACGCGGGACAGCAGGAAGATCTCGTAGTCCATGCTCAGGCCGAAGACGATGGCGAACATCATCATCGGCACGTAGCTCTCGATGGGCACCTTGCCGGAGACGCCGAGCGCGGGTCCGCCCCAGCCCCACTGGAAGACGGCCACGACGACGCCGTACGAGGCCGCGATGGAGAGCACGTTGAGCACGGCCGCCTTGACCGCGACGAGGAGTCCGCGGAAGACGATCAGGATGACGAGGAAGGCGAGCGCGACCACGACGGCGATGATCAGCGGCAGGCGGCTGGAGACGATGTCGAGGAAGTCGACCTGGGCGGCCGTGTTCCCGGTGACGTAGGTGTGCGCGTCGGTGCCGGCCACCGCCTGCGGGAGGACGTCGTCGACGAGGCGGTTGGTCAGCTGTGTCGTCTTCTCGTCCTGCGGGGAGGCCACGGAGTAGGCGGTGCCGACGAGGACGTCGCCGTCGGAGGTGGTCTGCAGCGGGGTGACGAAGGCTGCGTCGGGGACGCCCGTCAGCGACTGCTGCAGTTTGGTGCCGAGGGCGGCCCGGTCGGCGGCGGGCACGGCCGACTGGTCGACGACGAGGGTGAGCGGTCCGTTCGCGCCGGGGCCGAAGGCCGTGGAGATCAGGTCGTAGGCCCGCCGGTCGGTGAACGACTTCGGGTCGGCGCCGTCGCCGATGTGGCCGAGCTGGATGAAGAGCAGCGGGAAGGCCAGGACGAGCAGGACCAGGACGCCGCCGGTGAGGAACCACCAGGGGCGCTTCTCGACCCGCTGCGCGTAGCGGTGCCAGGTGCCGTGCGCGGGTGCGCCGGGCTCGGCGTCGGTCTCCGCCACGGGTTTGCGGACGTGGTAGCGGTCGATCCGGTGGCCGACGAGTCCGAGCATGGCCGGGACGAGGGTGAGCGCGGCGATGACGGCGGTGACGACCGTGAAGGCGGCCGCGAGGCCGAGTTTGCCGATGAAGGTGACGCCGGAGACCCACAGCCCGGAGAGGGCGATGATGACGGTGCAGCCGGAGACGAGGACCGCGCGGCCGCTGGTGGTGGTCGCGCGGGCGGCCGAGTCGGCGGGATCGTGGCCGTGCATGAGGTTCTGGCGGTGGCGGGTGATGAGGAACAGCGCGTAGTCGATGCCGACGCCGAGGCCGATCATGGTGGCCAGGGTGGGCGAGACGGTCCCGAAGGTGAAGGCGGCCGCCATCAGGCCCAGCAGGGCGAGCCCGCAGACCGCTCCGAGGAGTGCGGTGACCAGCGGCATGACGGCGCCGATGACGCTGCCGAAGCCGATGAGGAGGACGACGATCGCGACGGCGAAGCCGATGGCCTCGCTGCTGCGGTCGTCGGCCGTCGGCCGGGCGAGTTCGCCGAGCGAGCCGCCGTACTCGACGGTGACGCCGGCGTCCCGGAGGGGCTTCACGGCGCTGTCGACGCCGTTCAGGTAGTCGGTGCCGAGGGTGGAGGGGGGCACGCTGAAGCGGATGGTGATGTACGCGGTCTTGCCGTCCGTGGAGAGCGGGCCGGTGTTGGGCGTGCCGGCCGGGAGCGCGGGCGGCGTGGTGCCGGGCGGCGGCAGCGGGTTCTGGGCGCCGATGACGTCGGGGAGCTTCCCCAGGGCGGTGACGGCGGAGTTGACCGCGGACGACTCCTGCGTGAGGGGCTTGGAGGGGTCGTTCAGGACGACCTGGGCGCTGTATCCGCCGGCGGCGGGATCGTGCGCCTTGAGGACGTCGAGGCCCTCGGCCGACTGCACGCCGGGGAGCGCGAAGTCGTCGGAGAACATTCCGCCGACGGCCCGGTCGGTGATCTGGAGGCCCGCGACGGCCGCCAGCCAGAGGGCGATGACGACGAGGAAGTGGCGGGCGCACCAGTGGCCGAGTCGGTAGAGGGCGCCCTGGGGGGATGCTGGCCGGCCGTGGGCCGGGCTTCCTGCGTTCATGGCGTGCCCGTGTCCGGATAGGGAAGTCCCCGAGCGGTTCCGGCACCCGCGTCGTGCGGGCCTGCCTCGTCCATTCTTCGCCCGGCTCCGCACTCCGGCATCTCGGCCGGGGAAGGCCCGGTGGGAAGCCGGGGGAAACCGGTCGGAGGGGGCGGTGGGAAGTGGGCGGCGAGCGGGTAGGAAGCCGCCCGGGACGGGCGGTCGGCCCGTGACGTCCGGGAAAGGGGAGCAGCATGCGGGACGAGGGTGCCGGGCGGAAGCCGCTGTCGGCGGCGGAACTGTTCGACGATCTGGGCCTGGCGTACGAGCGGGCCTTCGGGCGTCTGCCGGAGCAGGCGGCGGCGGTGGACTGGCTCACGGAGCGCCTGGGCGCGGGGGCCCGGGTCCTCGACGTCGGCAGCGGTACGGGGCGGCCGGTCGCCGACCGTCTGGTGCGGGCCGGGTGCGTGGTGACGGGCATCGACGTGTCCGGGGAGATGGTCGGGCTGGCCCGCGCGCAGGTGCCGGGGGCCGTGTTCGAGCAGGTGGACGTGCGTGACTACGACGCCCCGCCGGGGGGTTTCGACGCCGTGTGCGCCTTCTTCCCGCTGCTGATGATGAGCCGGGCGGAGGCATCCGCCGCCCTGGAGCGGATGGCGGGCTGGGTGGCGCCCGGCGGCTATCTGGTGTCCGCCACGGTGCCGGCGGACGTGGACGGGGTGGAGATCGAGTTCATGGGCCGGCCGGTCAGGGTCTCCAGCTTCTCGGCCGAGGAGTACGTGCGGACGCTGCGGGAGGACTGCGGTCTGGACGTCCTGCGGCACGAGGTGTCGGTCTTCCGGCCGGACGACGAGAGCGCGGTGCCGGAGGAGCACCTGTTCTGCTTCGCGCGGCGCCCCGATCGGCCCGGCGACGGGGGCGTCTGATCCCCGCCGGCGGGTTTCTCGCCGTTCGGGCGGCCGTCTCGGGATGCGGAAGAGAAGAAGGTCACAGTCGTACGCCCTCCTGCTCCTTTGTGGATCTCCCCTAGCATCCGAGCCATGACGGTCCTGCCTGACGACGGGCTCTCCCTGGCGTCCGAATTCCCAGACGCGCCACATGAGCAGTGGCAAAACCTCGTGGCGGGCGTCCTGCGCAAGTCGGGCAAGGAGGTCTCCGGCGACGCCGCCGAGGACGCCCTGTCCACTCTGCTGGAGGACGGCCTCCGCACCCGCCCGCTGTACACCGCGCGCGACTCCGCGCCCGACCCCGGCCTGCCCGGCTTCGCGCCCTTCGTGCGCGGCGGGCGCGCCGAGGGCAACACGACCGACGGCTGGGACGTGCGCCAGCTCCATGCGGCGGCCGACGGCGAGGCCGTCCTCACCGACCTGGAGAACGGCGTCACCTCCCTCTGGCTCCGTGTCGGCGGCGCCGGCATCCCGGTCTCCTCGCTCGACGGCGTCCTGGAGGGCGTCTACCTCGACCTCGCGCCCGTCGTCCTCGACGCGGGCGACGAGACGGAGGCGGCCGCCGAGCGGCTGCTGCGGCTGTACGAGGAGCGGGGCGTCGCCCCGGAGGCGGCCCGGGGCAACCTGGGCGCCGACCCGCTGGGCCACGAGGCCCGCACCGGCCGCGCGGCGTACGGCCTCGCGTCCGTGGCCGGTCTCGCGCGCCGCTGCGCCGACCGGTACCCGGGGCTGCGGGCCCTGACCGTGGACGCCCTGCCGTACCACGAGGCCGGCGGTTCGGCCGCGCAGGAGCTGGGCTGCTCGCTCGCGACCGGCGTCGCGTACCTGCGCGGGCTGACCGAGGCCGGACTGAGCGTCACGGAGGCGTGCGGCCAGCTGGAGTTCCGTTACGCGGCCACCGCCGACCAGTTCCTGACGATCGCGAAGCTGCGCGCCGCGCGCCGCCTGTGGGCGCGGGTGGCCGAGGCCTGCGGCGCCCCGGAGGCGGGCGCCCAGCGCCAGCACGCGGTGACCTCGCCGGTGATGATGACGCGCCGCGACCCGTGGGTGAACATGCTGCGCACGACCATCGCGACGCTCGCGGCGGGCGTGGGCGGTGCCGACAGCGTCACCGTGCTGCCCTTCGACGACGCGCTGGGCCTGCCGGACGCGTTCTCCCGCCGGATCGCCCGCAACACCTCCGGCGTCCTCATCGAGGAGTCCCACCTGGCCCGGGTGATCGACCCGGCGGGCGGTTCCTGGTACGTGGAGCGGCTCACCGACGAACTCGCGCACGCCGCCTGGGAGTTCTTCCAGGAGATCGAGCGGGAGGGCGGCCAGGCCGCCGCGCTGCGCTCCGGCTCCCTCGGCGAGCGGCTCGCCGAGACCTGGGCCGCGCGCAGCAGGAAGCTCGCCACCCGCCGCGAACCGATCACCGGCGTCAGCGAGTTCCCGCACCTCGCGGAGAAGCCCGTGGACCGCGCGCCCGCGCCCGAACCGCTGTCGGGCGGTCTGCCGCGCGTGCGCCGCGACGAGGCGTACGAGGCGCTGCGGGCCCGTTCCGACGCGCACCTCGCGGCGACCGGCGCCCGGCCCCGCGTCTACCTGGCCGCGCTCGGCCCGGCGGCCGCGCACTCGGCCCGGCTCACCTTCGCCGCGAACCTCTTCCAGGCGGGCGGCATCGAGGCCGTCACCGAGGGCACGTTCGAGGAGAGCGGCGCCCGCGAGGCCTGCCTGTGCTCCAGCGACGCGCTGTACGAGGAGCAGGCGGAGGCCGCCGCCGGGGAGCTGCGCGCGGCCGGGGCCGAGCACGTCCTCCTCGCGGGGCGCCCCGGGGCGTACGCCGGTGTCGACACGTACGTCTTCGCCGGCTGCGACGCCGTCGCCCTGCTCTCCACCGCCCTCGACCGCATGGGAGTGTCCTGATGTCCATCCCCGATTTCTCCGGGATCGAGCTCGGGGCACAGGCCGCCGCCGGTGGTCCCGACGAGTGGCGCTCGGCCGTGAAGAAGGCGGCGGGCGGTGACGACCTGCTGTGGGAGACCCCGGAGGGCATCGCCGTCAAGCCGCTCTACACCGGGCAGGACCTGGAGGGCCTGGACTTCCTGGACACCCTCCCGGGCATGGCCCCGTACCTGCGCGGCCCGTACCCGACGATGTACGTCAACCAGCCCTGGACGATCCGTCAGTACGCGGGTTTCTCCACGGCCGAGGAGTCGAACGCCTTCTACCGGCGCAACCTCGCGGCCGGGCAGAAGGGCCTGTCGGTCGCCTTCGACCTGCCGACCCACCGCGGCTACGACAGCGACCACCCGCGCGTCACCGGTGACGTCGGCATGGCCGGCGTGGCCATCGACTCGATCTACGACATGCGGCAGCTGTTCGACGGCATCCCGCTGGACAAGATGTCCGTGTCGATGACGATGAACGGCGCGGTGCTGCCCGTGCTGGCGCTGTACATCGTGGCCGCCGAGGAGCAGGGCGTGCCGGCCGAGAAGCTGGCCGGGACCATCCAGAACGACATCCTCAAGGAGTTCATGGTCCGCAACACGTACATCTACCCGCCCGGGCCGTCGATGCGGATCATCTCCGACATCTTCGCGTACACCTCGCAGCGGATGCCGCGCTACAACTCCATCTCCATCTCCGGGTACCACATCCAGGAGGCGGGCGCGACGGCCGACCTGGAGCTGGCGTACACGCTGGCGGACGGCGTGGAGTACATCCGCGCGGGCCGTGAGGCGGGCCTGGACGTGGACGCGTTCGCGCCGCGGCTGTCGTTCTTCTGGGCGATCGGCATGAACTTCTTCATGGAGATCGCCAAGCTGCGGGCCGCGCGGCTGCTCTGGGCGAAGCTGGTGAGGCAGTTCGACCCGCAGAACGCCAAGTCCCTGTCGCTCCGCACGCATTCGCAGACCTCCGGCTGGTCCCTGACCGCTCAGGACGTGTTCAACAACGTCACGCGGACGTGCGTGGAGGCGATGGCGGCCACCCAGGGCCACACCCAGTCGCTGCACACCAACGCCCTCGACGAGGCGCTCGCGCTGCCCACCGACTTCTCGGCGCGCATCGCGCGGAACACGCAGCTGCTCCTCCAGCAGGAGTCGGGCACCTGCCGGACGATCGACCCGTGGGGCGGCAGCGCGTACGTCGAGAAGCTGACGTACGACCTGGCCCGGCGCGCCTGGCAGCACATCCAGGAGGTCGAGCAGGCCGGCGGCATGGCCAAGGCCATCGACGCGGGCATCCCGAAGCTGCGCGTGGAGGAGGCCGCGGCCCGCACCCAGGCCCGGATCGACTCCGGCCGGCAGCCGGTGATCGGCGTCAACAAGTACCGGGTGGCCTCCGACGAGCAGATCGAGGTCCTCAAGGTCGACAACTCCTCCGTCCGCGCCCAGCAGATCGCCAAGCTGCGGCGGCTGCGCGAGGAGCGCGACGAGACCGCCTGCCGGGACGCGCTCGACGCGCTCACCCGGGCCGCGGGCGGCGACGGCAACCTGCTGGAGCTCGCGGTGAACGCGGCCCGCGCGAAGGCCACCGTCGGCGAGATCTCGGAGGCCCTGGAGAAGGTGTACGGCCGGCACGCGGCGCAGATCCGTACGATCTCCGGTGTGTACCGCAACGAGACAGGCGAGTCCCCCTCCGTGGAGCGCACCCGGGCCCTGGTCGACGCCTTCGGCGAGGCCGAGGGACGCCGGCCGCGCATCCTGGTCGCCAAGATGGGCCAGGACGGGCACGACCGCGGCCAGAAGGTGATCTCCACCGCCTTCGCCGACCTGGGCTTCGACGTGGACGTCGGCCCGCTGTTCCAGACCCCGGCCGAGGTCGCGCGTCAGGCCGTGGAGGCGGACGTGCACATCGTCGGGGTCTCGTCGCTGGCCGCGGGTCACCTCACCCTCGTGCCGGCGCTGCGGGAGGAGCTGGCGGCGGAGGGCCGCGAGGACATCATGATCGTGGTCGGCGGTGTCATCCCCCCGCAGGACGTGGCGACGCTCTTGGAGATGGGCGCGGCGGCCGTGTTCCCGCCGGGGACGGTGATCCCCGACGCGGCCCACGACCTGGTGACCCGGCTGGCGGCCGACCTCGGACACGACCTGTGATCGGTCTCGACACGTACGTGAAGGGCGTGCTCGACGGGAAGCGGGCGGTGATCGCCCGTGCGATCACCCTCGTCGAGTCGACCCGCCCCCAGCACCGTGCGCTGGCGCAGGAGCTCCTCACGGAGCTCCTGCCGCACAGCGGCAAGGCCGTGCGGATCGGGATCAGCGGGGTGCCGGGGGTCGGGAAGTCGACCTTCATCGACGCGTTCGGGACGATGCTGACCGGGCTCGGTCACCGGGTGGCGGTGCTCGCCGTCGACCCGTCGTCGACCCGTACGGGCGGCTCCATCCTCGGCGACAAGACGCGGATGGAGCGGCTCGCCGTCGACCCGGCGGCCTTCGTCCGGCCCTCCCCCAGCGCGGGCACGCTCGGCGGCGTCGCGAAGGCGACGCGGGAGTCGATGGTCGTGATGGAGGCGGCGGGGTACGACGTGGTGCTCGTGGAGACGGTGGGCGTCGGCCAGTCCGAGACCGCCGTGGCGAACATGGTCGACTCGTTCCTGCTGCTCACCCTGGCGCGTACGGGCGATCAGCTGCAGGGCATCAAGAAGGGCGTCCTGGAGCTGGCCGACGTGGTCGCCGTCAACAAGGCGGACGGCCCGCACGAGCGCGACGCCCGCGCCGCCGCGCGTGAGCTGGCGGGCGCCCTGCGCCTCATGCACGGCGCCGACGCGGTCTGGACACCGCCGGTCCTCAGCTGCAGCGCGCGGGAGTCGGCGGGCCTCGACGAGGTCTGGGACCGTCTGAAGCAGCACCGGGCGCTCCTCGACTCGACCGGCCGCCTCACGGCCAAGCGCCAGGACCAGCAGGTCGACTGGACCTGGTCGATGGTCCGTGACGAGCTGCTGCGGCGGCTGCACACCGACCCGGCGGTCCAGGAGGCCGCGCCCGCGCTGGAGCGGCGGGTCAGGGCCGGCGAGCTGACGGCGACGCTGGCCGCCGAGGAGATCCTGAGGGCCTTCGGGGAGCGCCGGGACTGAGCCGCCGGCCCCTCCGGGGCTCCGTCGTGGACGCCTGTGCGGGACTTCCCGTCAGGCGTCCTTCTCCATGCCCGGGCGCAGCCTCGCGAGCAGGGCGTACAGGGTGGCGCTGTCCTCCGCGCCGAGCGTGTCGAGGGCGCCGTGGGTCGCCTGCATCTCCTCGCGGACCCGTCGGATGACGTCCCGGCCCTCGTCGGTGGCCACGACGTTCTTGACGCGCCGGTCGGAGGCGTCGGCCTCGCGGCGGACGAGGCCGCGTCCCTCCAGGCGGTCCACGATCCCGGTGACGTTCGAGGCGTCGCAGACCAGCAGCGTGGCGAGGGCGCGCATCGGCAGCGGGCCGTTCAGCTGGGCGAGCACCTTGGCCTGGGTGGAGGTCAGTCCGTGGTGGGCGGCGGCCGCGGCGAAGTCGCGCCACTGGGCCGTGCCGATGGCGGCGAGGAGCTCGAGGAGCTGGAGCTTGGTGGGCGTCTCGGGGGTGGTCGCGCTCATGCTTCGAGCGTACTCAAGATCCTTGATATTATCAATTATTTACTTAAGAACCTCAACCATTTACTTGACCTCCTCAAGCATCGCGGCCTACCTTCGTCCTATTACTTGATGACATCAAAGATCTACGACGTGAAGCACCGAGAAGGCCACCCACACATGAGTCACGAGACCACCCCGCCCGCCGCCGATCCCCGGCGCGAGACGCTCGTCGTCTTCGCACTGAGCCTCGCCGCCATGGTCGTGTCGATGATGCAGACCCTGCCGGTCCCGATCCTCGGCCTCATCCGCGCCGACCTCGGCACCTCGGCCGCGAACGTGAGCTGGGTGACCACCGCCACGCTGCTCTCCGCCGCCGTCTTCACCCCGCTGCTCGGCCGCTTCGGCGACCAGCACGGCAAGAAGCCCACCCTGGTCGCCGTCCTCGGCGTCATGGTCGCCGGCTCCGTCGTCGCGGCCCTGGCGACCTCGCTCCCCCTGCTGAT
Organism: Streptomyces sp. NPDC053513; assembly: GCF_044544765.1. Classification (NCBI taxonomy): domain Bacteria; kingdom Bacillati; phylum Actinomycetota; class Actinomycetes; order Kitasatosporales; family Streptomycetaceae; genus Streptomyces; species Streptomyces sp. NPDC053513. The sequence goes on along the minus strand of NZ_JBITXP010000006.1, from coordinate 326,789 downwards.
CCTCGGCCGCGTCCTCCAGGGCGCCGCCACCGCGATCTTCCCGCTGGCCCTGTCCGTGCTGCGCGAGGAGGTCCGCCCGCAGAAGCTGCCCGGCGCGATGTCCCTCGTCAGCGGCACCCTGGCCTTCGGCAGCGGCCTCGCGCTCGTCGCCACCGGTCTGCTCACCTCCGGCTCCGACGCCGACTACCGCAGCGCCTTCTGGATGGCCACGGTCTTCGCCGTGATCGCCCTGCTCGCGGTCGTGTTCCTGGTCCCCGCGACCCGCCACAAGACCGGCGGCCGCACCGACTTCCTCGGCGCGCTCACCCTCGGCGCCACCCTGCTGCTGCTCCTGCTGCCGATCTCGCAGGGCCACGAGTGGGGCTGGACCTCCGGCCGCACCCTCGGCAGCTTCGCCGGCGCGGCCGTCGTGACCGTCGTCTGGGTCCTCACCGAGCTCAAGGTCCGCGAGCCCCTCGTCGACATGCGGATGTTCGTGCACCGGCCGGTGCTCATGGCCAACCTGGCCGGCGTCCTCGTCGGCTTCGGCATGTTCGCGAACTTCCTGGGCGTCTCGTACCTCGTCCAGATGCCCGAGGCCCTCACCGGCTACGGCTTCGGCGCGTCCATCCTGCGGGCCTCCGTCGAGTTCCTGCTGCCCGGCGCGATCGTCTCCCTGCTCGCCTCGCCGATCGGCGGCCGGATCGTCCGGCACCGCGGTCCGCGCACCGCGCTGACCCTGGCCGCCGTCCTGGGCGCCGTGGGCTTCGGCTGGCTCGGCCTCGACCACGGCCACACCGCCTCGGTGATCGGCGCCGGCGTGATCGTCGGCGCGGCCGTCAGCTTCGGTTACGCGGCCATGCCCGCCGTCATCATGGCGAGCGTCCCGCACCACCAGAGCGGCATCGCCAACGGCATCAACTCCATCTCCCGCTCCACCGGCAGCGCGATCGGCAGCGCCGTGGTCACCACGATCCTGGCCTCCAAGACGATCGAGCACCTGCCCGCCGGCGTCCCGGCCCTGCCCGCCGAGTCCGGCTTCACCCTCACCTTCGGGGTCGGCGCCGTCGCCTTCGCGCTCGTCGCCGTCATCGCCCGCCTCGGCCTGCGGGCCGGCCAGGCGCCCCGTACCGAGCGGGTGAGCGCACCGGCCGCCGAGAAGGAGAAGGTCGCCGCGGCATGACGGAAGGAGGGCCGGGCCCGTCGGACGACGGGCCCGGCCCTCCTTCCCGTGCGCGTACCGCCGTCGGGTCAGACGCGGTCGGCGGCGATCAGGACGTACTGGAAGGAGCCGTCCCTGTACGACTCGATGAACGCCTCCTCGATGCCGGTGACCAGCGAGGACGTGGCCCGCAGCTCCCAGTAGGGCAGGGTGTCCGGCGTGAGGTCGATGACGGCCTGCGGGACGAGCCGGTTGTCGGCCATCGCCTTCAGGTACTCACGGCGCGAGTGGATGTTGCACTCGAAGTGCGCGTTGATCTGGGAGACCCACTTCGAGGGCTGGCCGTACTTCGGGTTCCAGCAGCCGGTGATGGTCACGTAGCGGCCGCCGACCCTGAGGAACCGGGAGTGCTCGGCCATGAGGTCGTCCAGGTCGACGTACATGCTCGACTCGTTGTTCCACGAGGCGGCGATGCTGCCCTTCTCGAAGGGGGTGTCGAGCATGTTGCAGACCTGGGCGTGGACGTGGCTCTCGATGCCCAGCTCCTTGGCGCGCTTGTTGCCGAAGTCGGCCTGCGTGGAGGAGAGGGTGACGCCCTCGACCTTGCAGCCGAAGCGCTGGTGGGCCATGACGCTCGAACCGCCGCGGCCGCAGCCGGCGTCGACGAGGGTGTCCTCGGGGCCGATGGGGCCCAGGTGGTCCAGGAGGAGCTCGGCCTGCGCCGACTCCAGCCGGTGCAGCTCGGCGATCAGCTTCTTCTCGTACTCGCTGTCCTCGACGTCCCCGAGGGCGGCGTGGTCGACGGCGCCGATGCCGTAGTGGTGGTGGTACAGCCCGTCGACATCACCGAGGCGCAGGTTCACGGGCCTCGCCTCGGCGTTCCAGTAACGGGCGATGTCTCCCTGGTACGGCGTCGCCGGGCCGGGGACGAACGCGGAGGTGCCGTTGACGGTGGGGAGCTCGGTGTTGGTCACAGATGAATCCGTTCTTACCAGAAATCGGGCAGGCTGTAGCGGTACGTGTTGGTCTGGTGCCAGTAGTGGTTGCCGTCCACCCACACGGCGACTCCCTTCAGGAAGCGGAGGACGCTGGGGACGGGGCAGGCGGCGGCCAGTTCCGCGGACGCGGCCTCGAAGTCGCGCATGAGGTCGTTGTGGACCTCGACGGCCTTCAGATAGGCGTCCTTCTCCGAGAGGGACTCCCGGTCGGCCAGCACCACGGGCAGGTTCATGTGCCGCCCGGGGCTGGCGAGTTCCTTGGTGTACGAGTACAGGTCGTTGACGATGGTGCTGGCGTTGCCGGCGAGGGCCAGGACCCGCTGCATGGCCGGCTGGGCGTGCAGGTCGGCGGGGAGTTCGTAGCCGCCGACGGTGTCGGTGATGGTGGGACAGGGGCGGAAGTTGTTGAACTGCCGCATCACCAGGTACTCCCACACCTCCGGCACGTGGTTCGTCTCGTCCCACGCGGCCTCGGCGAGGTAGCCCATGTGCAGCCGGGCCATGTCGTGCCGGAACCGGTCGGCCTGGGAGGGGGTCGCCAGCCGGGCGAAGTACTCCATGGCGGAGCGGTAGGAGCGCCGGGGCGCGTCCGCGTGGAGCGACTCCGCCCACGCCGGCTGGTACTCCGCCGTGGAGTGCAGCGGGTCCAGGGCGGTGTGCGCGAGGAGGAGCCGGCCGCCCAGGCCGATGGGCGAACCGCCGAGGTCCTCGCAGTAGCAGTCGTCGACGGCGTTCTCGGCGACCATCAGCCGGGCGGCGACCATCAGGTGTTCGACGGTCGGGGCGTCCGGGTGGCAGGCCACCATGTAGCGCCCCACGTGGAAGCCGTCGAAGTCGCCCTCCCAGTCCTCGGGGTAGAGCTGGATCTCGTCGAGCGCCCAGGACTTGATGCGGACGCTGACCTCCTCCACGCGCACCGGGTCCGGTTCCGGGATCGGGTGCCAGTAGAGGCCCGGGATGATCAGGGCGTCCGCCGGCGCCGCGGCCGGGGGCGCCGACCGCGGCCCCGCCGCCGGGGGTTCGTCGCGCGGGACCAGGGAGAGGCCGGCCGTGCCGAGCCCGGTGGGGCCGCGCAGGACCCACCCGGGACCGGGCTCCGCGGTGCCCTGGACGCGCGGCTGTGCGTCCACGGGTGCGGCCGTCGTGACCGGCGGGGTGCCGAACGGCGAGGGGGGCGGGGAGGGCAGGGCCGGGCGGGCGGCGGGCTCGGCCACGGGGGCTTCCGTGCCGGTTCCCGCGGGCGTCCCGGTCGGGACGTCGCCGGCGGCCGGCTGCGGGTGCCCGAGGGCGAGGGCCTCGGCGCGGGCCGCCGCCGCGGCGAGGACGTGGGTCCCGAAGTGGGCCGCGGCGCCGGGCAGGCTGGACTGCAGAGGGGAAAGCCCGGGATCGGGCATCCGTGACTCCTTGGGAAGAGGGGTGGGCCGTCCCGGGTTCCGGGCACGCCGACCCGGCCCGGTCGGTCCGGGTGGTGGTGGCCTGCGGGGGGAGATCTAGTCGCGTCGGCGCGCGATCTGCACGTTCTCCAGGACGCCGAGCGCGTTCGGGACGAGGACGGCGGCGGAGTAGTACGTGGTGACGAGGTACGACATGATCGCCTGCTCGCTGATGCCCATGAAGCGCACCGACAGGCCCGGCTCGTACTCCTCGGGCAGTCCGGTCTGGCGCAGGCCGATGACGCCCTGGTTGTCCTCGCCGAGGCGCATGGCGAGGATCGAGCTGGTGTTCTCCTTGCTGATGGGGATCTTGTTGCAGGGCAGGATCGGCACTCCGCGCCAGGCCGGGACCCGGTGCCCCTGGAGCTCGATGGTGTCCGGGTAGAGGCCGGCGCGGTTCCACTCGCGCCCGATCGCCGCGATCGTCCGCGGGTGGGCGAGGAAGAGCTTGGTGCTGCGGCGGCGGCAGAGCAGCTCGTCGAGGTCGTCCGGGGTGGGCGGGCCGGAGTGCGGCTGGATCCGCTGCTTGAAGTCGGCGTTGGGGAGCAGGCCGAACTCCGGGTTGTTGATGAGCTCGTGCTCCTGGCGCTCGCGGAGCGCCTCGATGGTGAGCCTGAGCTGCTCCTCCGTCTGGTTCATCGGGCCGTTGTAGAGGTCGGCGACCCGGGTGTGGACCTTGAGGACGGTCTGGGCGACGGAGAGTTCGTACTCGCGCGGCTTGAGCTCGTAGTCGACGAAGGCGCCGGGGATCTCGGCCTCGCCCTTGTGGCCGGCCGACATCGCGATCTCGGCCTCGCCGTACTTGTTCTGCCGCTGCTCGGGCAGCGAGCTGAACTCGTGGATGTGGGCCTGGAGGCTCGGCGCCGAGGCGAGGATGTTCGCGAAGTCGGCGCGGGAGAGGGTGAGCAGGGTGCCGGAGGTCTCGGCGGTCGCGGTGTAGTCCCAGCCGGCGTCGCCGTCGAGCAGGGCGTTCTCGCCGAACCGGTCGCCGTCGGCGAGGGTGGCGACGGCGACCTCGTCGCCGTACTTGCCGACGGAGGTCTGGCTGATGCGGCCGTGGGCGATCAGGTGGATCTGCTCGGCGGGCGTCCCGCGCTGGACGAGCACCTCGCCGGCGTTGAAGTCGCGCTGGACGCACCGGTCGGCGAGCGCGTTGAGCACGTCGACGTCCTCGAAACCGCGCAGCAGGGCGAGTTCGCCGAGCTCGCGGGGGATGACGCGGACGCGGGAGCCGTCCTGGACGAATTCGATGCGTCCGTCGCCGACGGTGTAGCTCAGCCGGCGGTTCACCCGGTAGGCGCCGCCCTTGGTCTCCACCCAGGGGAGCATCCGCAGCAGCCAGCGGGAGCTGATCTCCTGCATCTGGGGGGCGGACTTGGTGGTGGTGGCGAGGTTGCGAGCGGCCGCGGTGCTCAGACTGGACTGCCTGGGCGGCGCCGACTGTACGTCCGGGCGGTCGTCAACGGTCATCGGACGAGCTCTCCTTGGCGAGGGCGGTTTTCGGCACACGGATGCGCCGAAAACCGGCGAAAGAAGATGAAGGGGGGCGAAGATCCGGGAATCCGTCCAGATCTCGGGGAACAGTAACGGCCGCCGAGCCCGCCTCGCTCAGAGAGTCCGAGGGCATTAACTCCTTGCAGTGATCTTGCTCGAAATGATGTTTAGCCTGGTGATCGACCCGGTTCCGGCCAACTGACGGAGAGTCGGCCATCGCCGCGCCACAGATCCACGGGCTCGGTCACCCGTTCGGCTCCCCGGGACGGGGAGCCCGCGGACCCGGGCGCGCGCGACTGCTCCGTACGGGGGAAGTGTTCGCCTTCGCGTGCGTCGTGTTGACCGGGGGTCAGCGCTTGAGCTGTCCGTCCAGCCACTGGAGGACCTCGGGCGTCACCGGGTCGGTGATGTCCGCGAACTCGTCGTGCTTCTTCAGGAACTTCGCCACGTAGGGGCAGACGGGGACGATGCGCATCCCGGAGGCGCGGACGTCGGTGAGGGCCTGCTCGACGAGGATCGAGGCCAGGCCCTGGCCCGCGTAGGCCTCGTCGACCTCGGTGTGGAAGAAGACCCGCCGGTCGTCGCGGTCGCGGTAGGCCGTCAGGCCCGCGCGCTCGCCGTCGACGAGGATCTCGTACCGGTGCCGGGGGTCCACGCGGCGGACGACGGGGGTGGTGGCCTGCTGTTCGGTCATGGGAGTGCCTTTCGGGCGAGGGGTGGATCGGTGAGGGGAGAGTCACGGGCCGGCGGCGCGCGGGGTTCTCGCACGGGGTGATCCGGGCGCCGGGGCGGTCGCCGGGGTCGCCATCGACCTCGCCGAAGCCGTCGGAGTCCCTCCCCACTCCTCGCGGGCTTCGACGAGGCCCTCGCGGCCGCGGCCGACGAAGCTCCGCCCAACCCGCGTGGGCACCGCATCATCGCAGGTCAGCAACCCTTGCGCCAGGCAGGGATCAGCAAGGGGCCGGCATCGGCGCAGACGCCTCGCTCCTGCCCTTCCACGCCTGCCGGGCGCCCGGGCGCGGCCACCCCGTGGTCACCGGCCGGCCCGCGGGCCGGTGACGATCGTGTGGTGGCCGCCGGCCCCGGTGTCAGGTGCGGGTGAGCGCCGCGGCGCCGAAGGAGACGTCGAAGCGGTCGCACCAGATGCTGACGCTCGGATACGCCGACCAGTCGAAGCCGGCGGGCAGCGGATAGTTCTGGTCGCCCTTGTTGCCCTTCAGCTCGGCCAGGTCGACGTGTTTCCCGTCGTCGAAGACGTCCCAGCCCGCCTTGCCCTCCTTCACGGGCGCGTCGCTCAGCCGGACGTGCAGGTCCGGGCCGTTGCTCGTGTCCAGGCCCTCGATGCGGAGCGTGTGGGTGCCGTCGGCGAGCCGGACGATCCTCACCACACCCGTGGTGGCGTGCTCGTGGCTGACGAAGGTGCCCCGTGCGACGGTGACCGGGCCGGACGGCACGGGAACGGGCGACGCGGAGGAGGGTTCGTCCGTCGTCGGCCCGCGGGGAGTCGCGCTCGCGGAGGGCAGCGCCTCGTTCACCGTCTCGTCCACCCACAGCGCCCAGGGTTCGAACCACACCGACCCGGCCACCGCCGCCACCAGACCCGCGACAACCACCGCGGCCCGCCGCCGCCTCCTCGTGACGCGCTCCACGACGCCCCCCCCTTCCACGCTCCTGTTCGCCTGCGTCCGCCATCCAAGGCGATCCGCCCGCCGCCGGACAGCCCCGGCCCGATGACGGAAGTCTTACGGACCGGCGCGGGCTCCTCCCGATCCCGGCTCCGGTCCGTAGCCTCGCGCCCATGCGTGTACTCGTCACAGGAGGAGCCGGGTTCATCGGCTCGCACATCGTCACCGCGCTCACGGAGGCAGGGCACGAGCCGGTGGTTCTCGACGCTCTGCTGCCCGGTGCCCACCGCGTGGCTCCCGAGGTGCCGGCCGTGGAGTTCCTCCACGCGGACGTGAGGGATCCGTCGGCGGTCGGCGCCGCCCTGCGGGGTGTCGACGCGGTGTGCCACCAGGCCGCCATGGTCGGTCTCGGCAAGGACTTCGCGGACGCCCCGGAGTACGTGGGCTGCAACGACCTCGGCACGGCCGTCCTGCTCGCCGCCATGGCGGAGGCCGACGTGCGGCGACTCGTCCTCGCCGGATCGATGGTCGTGTACGGGGAGGGGCGGTACGAGTGCCCCGCGCACGGTGTCGTACGACCGGGAGCCCGCCTCCCCCAGGACCTCGCCGCCGGCCGCTTCGAACCGCGCTGCCCCGTCTGCGGCGCCGCACTCGCTCCCGGCCCGGTCGGCGAGGACGCGCCGGTCGATCCCCGGAACGTGTACGCCACGACGAAGCTCGCCCAGGAGCACCTGGCGGCGGCGTGGGCCCGTGCGGTGAACGGCACGGCGGTCTCGCTGCGCTACCACAACGTGTACGGGCCCGGGATGCCCCGCGACACCCCGTACGCCGGGGTGGCCTCCCTCTTCCGCTCGGCCCTCGCCCGGGGCGAGGCGCCCCGCGTGTTCGAAGACGGCGGCCAGCGGCGGGACTTCGTGCACGTACGGGACGTGGCGGCGGCGAACCTGGTCGCGCTGGAGGCCGCCGACGGTCTGCCGGCCGGTGCGCTCAGCAGGTACAACACCGGCAGCGGCGAACCGCGCACCGTGGGCGACATGGCCCTCGCGCTCGCCCGCGCGTGCGGTGGCCCCGAGCCCGTGATCACGGGCGAGTACCGCCTCGGCGACGTCCGCCACGTCACCGCCGACTCGTCCCGACTGCGCGGGGAGCTGGGCTGGCGGCCCGAGGTCGGCTTCGCCGAGGGCATGAGGGAGTTCGCCCGGGCGGAACAACGGGCCTCGGCGGCCCTCGCCTGACCGGGGTCAGCTCGCCGCCGCCGGCAGGGTGACCTCGAAGCGGCAGCCGCCGGGGACGTTGCGGACCTCGGCGCGGCCCGCGTGGGCCTCCACGATGCCACGGACGATGGCGAGGCCGAGCCCGGCACCGGCCGGCGGGGTGCGGGCCTCGGTCCCGCGCCAGCCGGTGTCGAAGACGCGTGTGAGGTCCTCGTCGGGGATGCCGCCGCAGCCGTCGGTGACGGACAGGACGACGGCGTCCTCGCGGCGTTCGGCCGCGACCGCGACGGTCCCGTCGGCCGGCGTGTGACGGATCGCGTTGACGAGGAGGTTCGCGAGGACCCGGGTCATCTCCTTGCCGTCCACCTCGACGGGCACGGCCGCCACCCCCTCTCCCACGAGCCGTACCCTGTGCTCGCGGGCCAGCGGGTCGGCGCCGCTCAGGGCATCGCCCACCAGGTCGTACACGGACATGCGGCTCGGGCTGAGGACCAGGGCGCCGGCGTGGATGCGGGAGAGCTCGAAGAGGTCGGTGACCATGGCGGTCAGGCGTTCGACCTCGGTGCGGATCTGCCGGTGATAGCGGGCGGGGTCGTCGGCCATGCCGTCCTCCAGGGCCTCCGCCATGGCTCGCAACCCCGCCAGCGGGGTGCGCAGATCGTGGGAGATCCAGGCGACGAGCTCGCGGCGCGACGCCTCCAGGGAACGCTCGCGCCTGCGGGACGCGTCGAGCTTGGCACTGGTCGCCGCCAGTTCACGGCCGAGCGCGGCGAGTTCGGCGGTGGCGGCGCCGCCGGGAGCGGAGAAGCGGCCGCCGTCGCCGAAGTCGCGTGCGGCGCGGGCGAGGGCCCGGCTGCGGGCCACCACCCAGCGGCCCAGGACGAGGGCGGTGCCGAGGGAGACGAGGGCCGCCATGGCGACGACGACGGTCACCACCCACAGGTCGTGCGCGGACAGGAACATCGCCTGCGCGACGGCGAGCGTCCCCGCGAGCATCGCCGTCACCGTGACGGCCGCGACCACCGTCAAGGAGACCGCGACCGAACGGTGCCGTACGAGACGGAGGACGATCGCTCCGGCGAGACCGGCGCAGACGGCTCCCGCCAGGGCGAAACCGGCGATCAGCAGGACGTCCCTCATGTCACTCCCCGTCCTTCCGGGGCTCGAAGCGGTATCCGACGCCCCATACGGTCCGGATGAGCCGGGGCCGCGCCGGATCGTCCTCGATCTTGGCGCGCAGGCGCCGCACATGGACCGTGACCGTGGACAGGTCGCCGAAGTCCCAGCCCCAGACCCGCCGCATCAGCTCCTCCCTGGTGTGCGCGGCGCCGGGCCGCTCCAGGAAGTACGCGAGGAGGTCGAACTCCCGGAGCGTGAGGGCGAGCTCGCGACCGGCACGGGTGGCCCGCCGGGTGACCGGGTCGACGGTGAGGTCCGCGTCGCGCAGGACCGTCCGGACGGCCGTCGGCCCGGCTCCGCGGCTGCGGCGCAGCACGGACTCGACGCGCAGCACGAGTTCGCGCGGGCTGAACGGCTTCGTGACGTAGTCGTCCGCGCCCACCTCCAGTCCCGTGATCCGGTCCTCCTCGTCGCCCCGCGCGGTCAGCATGATCACCGGCACCGGCCCGGCCTCCCGCAGCCGCCGGCACACCTCCAGACCGTCCAGACCGGGCAGCATCAGGTCGAGCACGACGAGGTCCGGCCGCCGCTCCCCGGCCCGCAGCAGGGCGTCGGGACCGTCGGCCGCGTGCTCCACGGCGAAGCCGGACCTGCCGAGGTATCCGGTCACCACCTCGGCGACGGTCGGATCGTCGTCCACCACCAGGATCCTGGCCGGGGGCGGCGGGACGCTGTGCTCGCTCATGCCGCACAGCGTCGCATCCGTCCGCCGGACGGTCACGGCCACCCGGGCGTACGAGGGAGGACGTTCGCGTTTCGTAAGGAGTGGAACGGCCCCGGGAGGCCCCGCGGTTCCTACGGTGAGGCATGTGACACCCATGACCGTAGATGTCGTCCTTCCCTGCCTCGACGAGGCGGATGCCCTGCCCTGGGTCCTGGCACGCGTTCCGGCCGGATGGCGGGCGATCGTCGTCGACAACGGCTCCTCCGACGGATCGGCGACCGTCGCCGCCGCGCTCGGCGCCACCGTCGTGCACGAGCCCCGTCGCGGCTTCGGCGCCGCCTGCCACGCCGGGCTGCTCGCCTCCGACGCCGAGTTCGTCTGTTTCTGCGACTGTGACGCCTCCCTGGACCCCGGCCTGTTGCCGGGCCTCGTCGGTGCGGTGGCCGACGGCTCCGCCGATCTCCTGCTGGGCCGTCGGCGCCCCACGGAGCGCGGCGCGTGGCCGGCCCACGCGAGGGCCGGCAACCTCGCCCTGTCCTGGCTGCTGCGCCGGCGCACCGGCCTGCGGCTGCACGATCTCGGCCCCCTGCGGGCGGCCCGCCGCGAGGCGCTGCTCGGCCTCGGTCTCGACGACCGGCGCAGCGGCTACCCGCTGCAGATGGTCGTGCGGGCGGCCGACGCCGGCTGGCGGGTGCGCGAGGTCGACGTCCCGTACCTGCCCCGGACGGGCCGGTCGAAGGTCACGGGCACGTGGAAGGGCACGTGGCAGGCGGTCCACGACATGCGCAGGGTGCTGGACGAACCGGCGCCGGCGGGCGGTGGCCGCCCGTGACCACCCTCCTCGTCATCGCCAAGGAGCCCCGGCCCGGCCGCGTGAAGACCCGGCTCACTCCCCCGTTCACCCCCGAGGAGGCGGCCGCGCTCGCCGAGGCCGCCCTCGCCGACACGCTCTCGGCCGCAGGGCGCGTCCCCGCGGACCGGCACGTCCTCGTGCTCGACGGGCGGCCGGGCCCGTGGCTGCCGCCGGGCTTCGAGGTCGTCCCCCAGGCGAGCGGCGGGCTCGACGTGCGCCTGGCGGCCGCGTTCGCCGGCTGCCCGGGGCCGGCCCTGCTCATCGGCATGGACACCCCGCACGTCACACCGGAGCTGCTGGCCCCCGCCCTGCGCTGGGACGCGTACGACGCCTGGTTCGGCTCCGCCGCCGACGGGGGCTTCTGGGCCCTCGGCCTCGCTCGTCCCGCCCCTTCCCTCCTGCTCGGCGTCCCCATGTCCACGCCTGACACCGGCGCCGTCCAGTACGCCCGGCTGCGGGCGGCCGGGCTGCGCGTGGGAGAGCTGCCCGTCCTGCGGGACGTGGACACCGCGTCGGACGCCCGGCAGGTGGCGGCCGCCGCGCCCGGGAGCCGCTTCGCCGCCCGGTACGCCGAACTGACCTCCACGACCACGGGAGCGGGCCGTTGACCACGACCACGGCATGGCGGGCCGACCCGTACGACTGCGCCCTGCGCACCGGCAGGGGCCCGCTCTTCCTGCGCCGGCACGACGGCTGGCTCCTGCCCCTGGAGATCGAGCGCTGGTGCACGGCACCCGACAGCGCCGACCGCTCCGTGCTCGACCGCTGTCGTGGCACCGTCCTCGACATCGGCTGCGGACCGGGCCGGCTCGTCGCCGCGCTGGCCGCCGAGGGCCGGCGCGCCCTGGGCGTCGACATCAGCCCCGAGGCCGTCGCCCGCACCCTGCGGCTGGGCGGGTCGGCCCTGTGCCGGTCGGTCTTCGAACCGCTGCCCGCCGAGGGGCGCTGGGACACTGCGCTGCTGATCGACGGCAACACAGGGATCGGAGGGGACCCGACCGCGCTGCTCCGCCGGCTCCGCCGGGTCGTGTCGCCTTCCGGGCGCGTCATCGCGGAATGCGCGCCCGTGGACGTCGACGAGTGCTGCGAGGTACGGGTGGAGGACGGCCGGGGCGGACACGGGGCGCCGTTCCCCTGGGCGCGGGCCGGCAGCCGCGCCCTGGCGGTGCACGCGAGACGTGCTGGCTGGGAGGTCTCCGAGCAGTGGACCCTGGAGGGGCGTACGTTCCTGTCGCTCGCCCCTCAGCCGTCCGCCGCCGCCCGCCCCTGACGGCGTTCCCGCCACCGCTGTACGGCGATCAGCAGGCCCGTCACCACGGTCACGGCCACCAGGACGATCGCGAGATTCCGCCCGTACGGGAGGGGCAGCGCCGAGGGGTTGGGCGGTGCCCCGGGCCGTACGAGGAGAGGGAGCGTCACCAGGACCACGCTGCCCGCGACCAGCAACGCCCCGCGCAGCAGGCCCCGTCGGCGCCGTCCCGCGAGCAGCAGCCCCACGGTCAGGACGAGCGGGGCGAGGATCCCGTCGTGCAGGACGAGGGCGCCCGCCAGCCACACGAACACACCGAGCGGATCGGGCTGGTCCACCACCAGCCACGCTCCGAGCCCCACGAGGGCGACACCCGACACCCCGAGTCCGTACCGCAGCACGCTCACCGTCCTCACAGCACCTCCAGCCTGTGCACCCACTTGGTCTGCAGGACCCCGGGGCGGCCGGGGGCGATGATCCGCGCCGGGAAGCCGTGATCGAGCGTGAGGGGCTGCCCGTCGAGGGTGAGGGCGAGGAGGGTGAGCGGATCGTCCGCGTACTCCGCGCCCATCTCCATGACCCGGTAGGCACCTCTCACCTCCAGCGACGTCACCCGCACGGCGTCCCGGCCCGGCCGTCCGCCGGCCCGCCCGATCAGGTCCCGGAGGCGTACCCCGCCCCAGTCGGCGTCGACGCTCCAGCCTTCGACACAGGCGATCGGCAGCCGGGCTCCGGCCCGGGGCATCGCTCTCAGGGCGGCGAGATCGAGGACGTACGGGCGGGGTCCCACGACCTCCAGACGCCAGCCCGCCGGTCCGGGCGCCGTCACGCCGGCCGCGGCGGCCGTCCGGTTCACGGGCAGCCCCTGCGGGCCGTGGTCGGGGTGCCGGGGCGCGAGCAGGTCGAGCGCCGCGAGGGGTGTGAAGGACTGGCCGACGGTCGTCAGCGTCACCACGCCGACGGCGGTGCCGGTGGCGAGGAGCAGCGAGCGGCGGTCGACGGCGTCCCGCGCCGGCAGGGTTCCGGTCCCCGCCGAGCGCCGGCCCCAGTGGTCCCTGATCTCGGGGGCCTTGACGGCGATGTGCAGCAGGATCGATCCGGTCGCCACCCAGGCGACGGCGAAGTGGACGGGGACGAAGGAGAACGGCCACGGATACCACTCGACGATGTTGAGGAGTCCCGTCAGGACCTCGAAGACGGCCGAGGCCACGAGGACCGCGACGGACAGCCGCTCCAGGGCGTGCCGCACGGACCGCACCGGCGGCCACACGAACAACCGGGGGTACACCGCCCACAGTTTGACGAGGAGCAGCACGATCGCCGCCAGCCCCGTGGCGACGTGGAGGCCCTGGGTGAAGGCGTACCCCCACACCGGCCGGGCGGGCAGACGGTCGGCGAGCCAGTCCGGCGGCCGCTGGAGGTAGTGGCTGACGAGGCCGGTGACGAGGCAGACGCCGAAGGCCGCGCCGAGCCACCGGCCGACGGCCGTCGCGGTCCTGGCGTCGTGGAGGGGCCCGGTGAACGTGGGCGGCCGAACGGGCGGGGGCCGGAACGCGGGGCGGGGCAGCCGGGGCATGCGGAACGTCATGCCGTCCATGACACCGCCGCGAGCGGCGGCGTGGACGGTCCGACACCTTACGAAACCCGAACGCCCCGCCGGGTCTGCTCCACCGCTGCCGTGCGCACTGCCAGTCTGCGCCCATGACCCGCGACCGCCGTCTCCCGCTTCCCGTCGTCGTCACCACGCTTCTGCTGTCGCTCCTGACCGCATCGCTGGTGCTGCTGCTCCGCGCGGGCGCGCACGGGACCGGTTTCCCGGCCGGGTACACGGGTGCGTGGGCGGTGTTCGCGGCGGCCGCGGCCGCCCTGCGTCGCGTCCCCCGCCGGCACGTCGTCCCGCTCGTCCTCGCCGGGGCGGTCGCGGTGACGGCGACGGGCCTGGTGGCGGCCCCGCGGACGAGCACGGACTCCTACCGGTACGCGTGGGACGGCCGGGTCCAGGCGTCCGGCGTCTCGCCGTACGACCACGCGCCCGCGGACCCGGCGCTCGCCGGACTCCGGGACGACTGGCTCTTCCCGAGCGCCGCGGTGTGCGGGCGGGACGGCGCCGCCCTCGCGCCGATCGGCGACGGCCGGTGCACCCGGATCAACAGGCCCGCCGTCCACACGATCTACCCTCCGGTGGCCGAGGGCTGGTTCCTCCTCGTCCAGGCCCTGTCACCGGACGGGGTCCGCCACAAGGGGCTTCAGGCGGGGGCGGCGCTCCTCGCCCTGACCGTCAGCGGCCTCCTGCTCGGCGTTCTGCGCCGGCGCGGGGATCCGCGCCGGGCCGCCCTGTGGGCGTGGTGCCCGGCGGTCCCCGTCGAGGCGGTGAACAACGCCCACGTCGACGTCCTGGCGGTGCTCCTGTCGGTCGGCGCGCTCGCTCTGGTGGCACGCCGCCGCCACGTCACGGGCGGGGTGCTGCTCGGTCTGGCCGTCGCCGCGAAGCTGCTGCCCGCCGTGCTCCTGCCCGGCGCGCTGTCCGGAATCCGGCGGCCCCGTACGGTCGCGGCCGTGGCGCTGACGGCCGCGGCGACGGTGGCGCTGACGTACCTGCCGTACGTACTCCTCTCCGACGGTTCGGTCCTGGGCTACCTGAGCGGATACGCCCGGGAGGAGGGTTACGACGACGCGGGCGCGGGCGGCCGCTACGCCCTGCTCCGCCTCGTGCTGCCCGACGCGTGGGCACTGCCCGCGGCGCTGCTCGGCACCGCGGCGGTGTCGGCGGCGGTGTGGTGGCGCGGCGATCCCGAACGTCCGTGGCACGGCGCCCTGTCGACCGCGGGCACGACGTTCCTCCTGCTGACGCCCGGCTACTCCTGGTACGCCCTGCTGCTCGTCGCCCTCGTCGCCCTGGACGGCCGCTGGGAGTGGCTCGGCGTCGCCCTGGCCGGCGCGGTGGCGTACCTCGCCGGCCCGGTCACCGGCACCGTGGGGGTGACCGCCGCGTACGGGGCGGCGGGGGGCGTGGTCTGCGCGATGTGGTGGACGCGGCGACGGAGCGGAGGGCGAACCTCCGACGGACCCTCCGCGCCTGCTTCGTCTCCCGCCCTCTCGGCGCCGCGACGGCGGGTCGGCCCCTGACCACCACCCGGGGGGCGGGCCGGCGGCGAAGGCCCGCCCCGCCTCGGCCCGGCCCGGCGGAGAAGGCCCCGGGTCAGCGGTGCGCGGGGTTCCCGCGCGGGGCTATCCGGGCGTTGGGGAGGGCCGGGGCGGGGAGGCGGTCGCCGGGGTAGCCCTCGACCTCGCCGAAGCGGTCGGAGGCCTTCTCCCACTCCTCGCGGGCCTCGACGATGTCCTCGTGGCTGCGGCCGATGAAGTTCCACCACATGACGATCTCCTCCTCGAACGGCGTTCCGCCGAGGAGGACCGCGCGGGCGGGGGTGTCCGACTCGTTCGTCAGGGTGAGCGTCCCGGCCCCGGTGGGGGCGTAACCCAGTTCGGCCGGGTGCAGAAGCGTCTCACCCATGCGGATCTCCCCGGCGTCGACGAGCAGGCCGTGCTCGAAGGCGGGGTCGACGGGGAGGGTGACGGTCGCGCCCGGGTCGAGGAGGAGTTCGGCGCCGAGCAGCGGGGTGAAGGTCCGCACCGGGGAGGTCGAGCCGGCGAGCGACCCGAGGAAGACCCTGATGTCCGCGCCGTCGACGCGGACCGTCCCGGGGGCGTGGTGCTGGAAGTCCCGGGCGGTGTTCCGGTGTTCCTCGGGGAGGGCCACCCACAGCTGGACGCCGTGCAGGACGGTGGTGCGCGGGGTGGAGACCTCGGTGTGGCTGATGCCGTGCCCGCCGGTCATGAGGTTCAGCTCCCCCGGCCGTACGTACGCGTGGCTGCCGAGGCTGTCGCGGTGCTCGATCTCGCCGCTGAACAGCCAGCTCACGGTCTGCAGTCCGATGTGCGGGTGCGGGGCGACGTCCATGCCGCCGGACTCGGCGACGTCGTCGGGGCCGTAGTGGTCGGCGAAGCACCAGGCGCCGATCAGCGTCCGCGCGCGCTGCGGGAGCGTGCGCCGCACGGTCATCGCCCGGGGTCCGCCCAGCGGGACGTCCCGTGCGGTCAGGACCTCGATCTCCGCGATACTCATGCCGACCCCTCCATGGATAGTTCCATTTTCAACAATCATGGACGATGATAGCCCCTGCGACGGTGACACGCACCGTTCGCGGACGAGGCCGGCACGGCCCGGAAGGAGCGTACGGTGAGCGACACGGCAGGAGCCCCGGCGGACGGACGGATCTACGTCGACAAGCAGAGCCCCAAGGCCTACCACGCGCTGGTCCAGACGGCGGACGCCGTGCGCGCGACCGCCGCCGAGGCGGGGCTCGACCGCATCCTGGTGGAGCTGGTCAACCTCCGCGTCTCCCAGCTCAACGGCTGCGCGTACTGCCTCGACGTGCACACCAGGGCCGCCCTGCGCGCCGGCGAGACGACCCGCCGCCTGGGGGTCCTCCCCGCCTGGCGCGACACCGAGCTCTTCACCGACCGGGAGCGCGCCGCCCTGGCCCTCGCGGAGGCCACCACCGACCCCTCCGACGCCCTCGCCCGGGAACGCGCCTACGACAGCGCCCGCCGGGTGCTGAGCGACGAGGAGATCTCGGCGGTGATCTGGGTCGCGATCACGATCAACGCCTTCAACCGGGTCTCGATCCTGAGCGGGCACCCCGTACGGGAGACCCCTGCCAGGCCCTGACCCGGGGACGGCGAAGGCCCGGTGCCGTCGGGGCACCGGGCCTTCGGAGGGTTCGGTCGGGTCGGCCGGTCAGGCGGAGACGGGGAGCAGCCCGGCCACCGGGGCCGCCTGATCGGTGAGCTGGTGCAGCTGCCCCAGCCCGTTGAGCCGGTCGAGGCCGTTGTTCAGCTGCCCGGCGATGCCCGGGAACCGCCCGCGGGACTCCTCGGGGATGCCGGTCATGGTGAGTTCGTCGAGCTCGCTGATCGGGTTGATCTTGGGGCCCAGCGGCCCGGTGGCGTCGGCGGCGGTCGCGGCGGACGCCGCGGAGGCGCCGAGGCACGAGAAGGCGGCGGCGACGGCGAGGATCGAGGAGATGCGTCGTGTTGAGGTCACACCCTCACAACGGACCGGCCCGCCGCCGGTCACGGCCCGCCTCCCGCTCTCACCGTTCCCGCCGTCCTCACCGCCCGAACGGGGGTCCCGCCTCGCCGGGGCTCAAGGGGCCGTGCGGACGGGGAAGCTGAAGGTGTGTCCGTTCTCCTTGAGCCACGGCAGCACCTGCCGCAGGGCCGCGACGGTCTGGCCGCGGTCGCCGCCGCCGTCGTGGAAGAGGATCGTCGGCCCGTTCGACAGCTCGTTCTTGACGGTGTCGACGATCGAGGCCGTGCCCGGCTGCTCGAAGTCCTTCGTGTCCACGTTCCAGCCGAGCGGCCGCATCCCCGCGGCGGCGGCGAGCCGCCGGCTGTCCGGGGTGAACGCCCCGCCCGGCGCCCGGTAGTACTCGACCTCCGCTCCCCCGGCCGCGTCCTCGATCATCTTCTTCGCGTCGAAGATCTGCTGCTTCTGGTACGCGACGGACTTCTTGTCCATCGTCGTGTCGTGGGACACGGTGTGGTCGCAGAGCTTGTGGCCCTCCGCCACGACCCTCTTGACGAGGTCGGGGTGGTCCTTGGCCATCGGACCGACCATGCAGAACACGGCCTTGACGCCGTTCTCCTTGAGGATGTCCAGCATCTGCGGCGTCCAGCGCGGGTCGGGCCCGTCGTCGATGGTGATGTTCACCGCCGAGCCGCCCGCCTCGGCCGCGTGCGCGATGCTCTCGGGCACCTTCTGCGGCCGCACGCGCTCCGGCTGTCCGGGCTTCCCGGCGGGCCCCTGCGAGGACGGCGCCTTCCCCATCCCCGCAGCGGTCTCGTTGTCCATCAGCGCCGCGGCACCCCACACCGCCAGGCTCAGCCCCACCGCCGAAGCCACCACGGCTATGTGCGCGGTGTACTTGCCCTGCCCCATGGATTCCCCCACTCCCCGTGTTCCGATCATCTCCCTGGTGAGAGGACGGTAAGGGGAGCCACAAGGTTTCACCGAATCCCGACCAACTGACGGGACGCGCGGGCGGCCGGACCGCGCGGGGGCGCTGACCGCCGCTCAGCTCGCGGCGAGCGGAAGGTGGTAGAGCGCGAACGCCCGGCCGATGACGGGCTGGGCCACGTTGCGCACGCGTACCCCGCCGGCCGTCATGCCGTGTTCGGTGCCGAGATGGGCGTGGCCGTGCACCGCGAGGTCGGCGCCGGCCTCGTCGATGGCCTCGGCGAGGAGGTAGCTGCCCAGGAAGGGGTAGATCTCGATCGGTTCGCCGGCGAGCGTGTCGGGGACGGGCGCGAAGTGGGTGAGGGCGATCCTGGCCGCGCAGCCGTCGGCCGACATGTCGGCCAGCGCCCGGTACAGGCCCTCGGCGCTGCGGCGGGCGGTGCGGACGAAGTCCTTCATCTCCCGCTCGCCGAACTCCCCGGCGCTGCGGCCCGCGAAGCCCCCGCAGAAGCCCTTCGCCCCGGCGACGCCGACCTTGCGGCCCGCCACGGGCAGGACCACCCGGTCCCCCTCCAGGACCGTGACCCCGGCCTCGGTGAGGACCCGGGTGACCTCGGCCTCCCGCTCCGAGTGGTAGTCGTGGTTGCCGAGCACGGCGACCACGGGGACGCCGAGGTCGCGCACCTCCTCCGCGACGACCTCCGCCTCCGGGACGGTGCCGTGCCGGGTGAGGTCGCCGGCGAGGAGGAGCACGTCCGCGCAGTCCGGCAGGGTCTCGAAGGAGGGGCGCAGCAGGCCCCGGCAGTCCGGGCTCAGGTGGATGTCGCCCACGGCGGCCACCCGGGCGACGGCTCCGTTCCGCTCGGCGCCGGGGGTCACGACAGTTCCTCGGGACGGTCGGGCGGGTCGGTGCGGGCGACCAGGAGGTCCGCGTGGACGGGGATGCCGGCCAGTTCGGTGCCGGCGAGGCGGAGGATCTCGTCGCGGCGGTCGGCCGAGGGGAGGGTGCCCGTCAGGAGGATGCTCGCGCCGCGCACCTCGACGCGGACGCCGAGTTCGGCCACGTCCTCGCGGGCGAGGCGCTCCCTGAAGCGGGCGATCCGGTACTCGCTCTCGCCGCCGTTCACCGCGGCCCTCCTTCCCGGGTCCGTGCCAGCGCCCTGCGTCGCAGCCGGTAGGGGGTGACGTACCAGCAGATCGCGAACCACAGCATCACGGCGCCGACGACGATCCCGGCGGCCAGGGCGCCGCCGAGGACCACGTTCAGGATGAGCATGAGGGTGCAGGCGACGGTCAGGGCGAGGAGGACCATGCCGCAGACCATGAGCCGCCCGGCGGCGATCACCACCTCCTCCTTCAGCCGCAGTCCGGAGAGACAGCGGTGGAGGGAGACCGGGGCGATCAGGGCGGCGGTCGAGGAGGCGGCGAGGATGATGGTGACGACGTACAGCCCGTGGTCGAAGCCGCCCAGTTCGCGGAAGCGGGCCGTGAAGGCGAGGCTGAGCAGGAAGCCGAACAGGATCTGCACGCCGGTCTGGGCGACCCGCGTCTCCTGGAGGACCTCCTGCCACCGTCTGTTGACCCGCTCCCGGGCGCCCTCCGGACGTCTGTTGATCGGTTCCCCGACGTCTTCCGGGCGTCTGCCGACCGGCTTCCCGCCGCCCTCCGGCGGACGTGACACCTGGGGCCGGCGCGCCGTCTCCTCCTCCACGACGCGCCACTCGGCCTCCGTCAGGCGTCTCGTCACGGTCATGACGTCCTCCTCGGCTCGGCACGTCCGCCCCGCTCTGCGAGGTGCGGTGCCCGGAGCACGGCCGCGCAAACCTTCCGGTCAGACGGGCCGGAGGGCGATCCGGAAGCCGCTGCGCGGCGCGGTGGGGACCCGCCGCAGGGGGATCCGCAGGTCCTGCGGGGGCACCGTCCACTCCTGCCGGGCGAGGGCGCCCGAGAGGGCCGCGAGGACGGCGACGGTGATGTCCTCGCCGGGGCAGCGATGGCCGGTACGGACGTCGCCGCCGCCCTGCGGGATCAGGACGTCCGGGTCCGGGGGCCGGGAGAGGAAGCGCTCGGGGTCGAAGCGGTACGGGCCCGGCCAGAGGGCCGGGTCGTGGTTCTGGCCGTACACGTCGAGCAGGACGAGCGCGCCCTCCGGGATCCGCTCCCCGTGCCACTCCAGGTCGCGGGCGGCGAGGCCGCCGACGAACGGCACGAAGGGGTAGAAGCGGCGGACCTCGTGGGCGAAGGCCGTCGCGTAGGCGCCGGAGCCGTCCTCGCGGAGGCGCTCCCGGGTCCCGGGCCACCGGTGCAGCGCGTGGCCGGCGAACGCCACGAACCAGGCGACGGCGATCGCCGGGCGGGCGATGTTCAGGAGCTCCACGGCGGCGGTGTGGAGGTCGAGCGGAGCCCCGTCGGCCCCGCGGTGGCGGACGACGGCCCCGAACGGCGTGTCCTCGGCGGACATCACGGTCGCCCGCGCCTTCCCGACCGCGTCCGCGAGGAACTCCTCCTGCCGGGCCCGGGCGCGGCGGGCCCGCAGGTGGCGCGGGCCGGGGGTGGCGAAGCCGTCGACCATGGCGACGCAGTCCCGCGCCAGGCCGCGGACCTGGGTGTCGTCGTACGGCAGCCCGGCCCAGTCGCGGACGGCCCGCGCGAGCACGAGCGCCGCCTCGTCGAAGAGCACCGCCTCGCGCCGGGCGGGGGCGGCGAACGCCGTCCGCCAGGCGGCCCCGGCGTGTTCGACGAGGGAGGCGACGGCCGCCGGGTCGGTCAGCCGGGCGACGAAGAGCGCCTTGCGGGCGCGGTGCTCGGCGCCGTCCAGGGTGTGGACGGCGCCCCGGCCGAAGAGCGTGTCGAGCACCGGTCCCGGCAGGGCGCCGGTGCGGCGCACATGGCTCTCGTCGTAGAAGAAGCGCACCGCCCCGGGCCCGTGCAGGGCGACGGCGGGCCGGCCGAGCAGCCGGGTCCGGACGGCCTCGCCGTCCCCCGCCCGGCGGCGCGCGTCGGGCAGCCAGGCGTACCCCTGGAGCAGCAGGGCGGCGGTGCGGTCCTCCGTCAGGTCCTCGATCAGTCGGATCATGCCTCGTCCGGTACCCCCGTCGGCGCGGGGGCACGCGCGCGTACGGCCGAGTGGCGGCACGCGCGCGTACGGGCACGGGTACGGACGGTACGAGTGCGGGACGGGTGCGGATGCCGGTACCGGTACGGACGGGTGCGGGTGCGGGCGCGCGGGAGGTTCAGCCGCCCAGGGAGCGGGTGGCCGGGCCCTGGAGGAGCGTGCCGTCGGAGGCGAAGCGCGAGCCGTGACACGGGCACTCCCAGGTCTGCCCGGCCTCGTCGAAGCCGAGTTCGCAGCCCATGTGCGTGCAGCGCCGGCCGGTCCGCAGGCCGCTCGCGTAGCTGCGGGCCACGCCGGCCTGCCGGCGGACGACCTCGGGGAGTTCGCGGGTGGGCAGTCGGCGGCGCGGGTCGAAGAGCTCCGTCCAGGGCGGGCGCGGACCGCCCGTCAGGTGCGCGGCGAGGAGCCGGCCCGCGGCGACGCCGTTGCCGAGGCCCCAGCCGCCGAATCCGGTGGCGACGTACACGTGCTGGGTGTCGGGGTGCTCGTGGCCGACGCACGGCAGTCCGTCGGTGGTGTGGACGTCCTGGGCCGACCACCGGCGGACCCTCGGCGCCTCGGCGAAGCCCGGCAGCCGGGCGCGCGCCCAGGCCTCCAGTCGCTCGTACCGACCGGTCACGCGCCCGGCCCCGGGGGTGAAGGGTTCGCCCGCGACGATCAGCAGCCGCCGCCCCTCGCCGAGCGGGGCGGTCCGCACCGACCGCGTGCCGTGCTCGTCGGTCAGGTACATGCCGTACGGCGCGTGGCGTTCCGCCACGGGGGCCGCGACGACCAGCTCGCGGCGGACGGAGAGCCGGATGAGGAGGGTGGTGTGGCAGCGCAGCGGGAAATGGGTGGCGAGGACGACGTCCCGGGCGTGGACCGTGCCGCCGCCCTCCAGGGCGAGCCGGCAGTCGGCGCCCTCCCGCAGGCCGGTGACCCGGGTGCCCTCGTGGAGACGGCCGCCGAGCGCGACCAGGTCGTCCGCCAGGGCCAGCAGGAAGCGGCGGGGGTGGAACTGCACCTGGTCCTCGACCCGGACGGCCGCGGCGACCGGGTACGGCAGGTCCGTGCCGGTCACCGCCGTGGCCCGCAGGCCCGCCCCGGCGGCGGCCGCCGCCTCCGCCCGGACGGTCCCGGCGCGCGCCTCGTCGAGGGTGTACGTGTACGCGGGCCGGTGCTCGATCTCCGCGTCGACCCCCCGCTCCCCGCAGAAGCGCAGCACCTGCCGCAGGGCGTCCTCCTGGGCCTCGGCGTACGCCGAGGCCGCCGCCTCCCCCCGGCCCGCGCGCAGGCGCTCGTAGCACAGCCCGTGCAGGGAGGTCAGCTTGCCGGTGGTGTGTCCGGTGACCCCGGCCGCGATCCGGTCCGCTTCGAGGACGACGACCTCGCGCCCGGCGCGGGCCAGCTCGCGGGCGGTGCACAGCCCGGCGACCCCGTCCCCCACCACGACCACGTCGGCCGCGAGGTCGCCCTCCAGGGGAGGCCGGGCGGCGGCGGGCGGCGCCGACTCCATCCAGTACGAGCTCGCGGACATGATGGCTCCTCTCGGCCGCCGGCCCGTGGGGCGACTACCCGGGGCCGGCGCCCGCAGTCGGACCGTCCGACCGGCAGGACGTTCTTTCCGGCGGCACAGTGGAGGGGTGCGACTCAGGACGAGCGATCCGGACCGGCCGGGCTGGTGGCGGGTCCGCCACGGCCGGGGTTTCCGCTACCTGGACGCCGGTGGCGCGCCCCTGGGCGCGGAGGACCGGGCCAGGATCGTCGCGCTCGTCATCCCTCCGGCGTGGCGGGACGTCTGGATCTGCCCCTGGCCCAACGGGCACATCCAGGCCATCGGCACGGACGCGGCGGGCCGTCGGCAGTACCTGTACCACCAGGAGTTCCGGCGCCGGCAGGAGGAGGCGAAGCACGCGCACGTGCGCCGGGTCGCCCGCAGCCTCCCCCGGCTGCGCCGGGCCGTCGCCCGCGATCTGGAGCGGCGCGGCCTGTGCCGGGACCGGGTGCTGGCCTGCGCGGTGCGCCTCCTCGACCTCGGCTTCTTCCGCATCGGGGGCGAGCGGTACCGGCGGGACAACTCCTCGTACGGACTCACGACCCTGCTCCGCGAGCACGCGCGCTGCGCGGGCGGGGAGGTCTGCCTCGGCTATCCGGCGAAGTCGGGCCGCCGGCAGACCCGGGCCCTCGTGGACGAGCCGGCGTACGAGGTCGTCCGCGCGCTGCTGCGGCGGCGGGGCGGGGGCGACCGGCTGTTCGCGTACTGGGAGGGGCGGGCTTGGCACGAGGTCCACGCGGAGGACCTCAACGCCTATCTGCGGAAGCACTCCGGGAGCGACATCACCGCCAAGGACTTCCGGACCTGGCACGCCACGGTCCTCGCCGCCGTCGCGCTCGCCGTCTCGGCACCGGTGGCCGACGACTCGCGCACGGCGCGGGCGAAGGCGGAACGACGGGCGGTCCTGGAGGTCAGCGGCTACCTCGGCAACACGCCTGCCGTCTGCCGCGCCTCGTACATCGACCCGCTCGTCGTCGAACGCTTCGAGGAGGGCGTCACCATCGCCCCGTCGCTGGGCCGCCTGGGCGAAGACGGCGGCTTCGGCCACCCGGCCACACGCGGCGCGGTGGAACGGGCGGTTCTGCGCCTGGTCGAGTGAGGGCCCTGTCCGCCGGGACGGCGTTCGCCGGGCCGAGCGGGAGGCAGGCCCGGCGGGCCGTGCGGGGCGAAGCCCGCCGGGGCGTGCGGGGGCGGCGCCGTCCGCTCTGCCGTCGGGGGCGGCGGCGCCTTCCGTGCCGGAGGTCAGGTGCTCCAGCGCAGGACCGCGCCGAGGCCGCCGGCCGGGCCCTTCACCTCCTCCGGGACGACGAGGACCTCCGAGTCCGCGGCCACGCAGGCGCGCAGCAGCGCGTCGTCGGCGCGTGCCTCCTTCGGTCGGCGGAAGCCCCAGTTCCTGGCCTCGGTACGGCCCAGGGCGATGTCGTACGCGCCGGGGCCGACCCAGACCGAACGGCCCGCGTCGGCGGCGTCGAGCCCGAGCAGCAGGGTGGCGACCCGGTGCTCGCGCACGGCCTCCAGCACCGCCGGAACCCCTTCGGCGGCCGGACCGGGAGCGGCGTCCACGGATCCCGCGCGGTGCTCGCCGGGACGGCCCCGTGCCCTGCGGAAATCGTCGAGGGCGCTGCGGATCCGTTCCCGCGCGTGCCGTGCACGCGCCTCCTCGATCTCCCGGTCGAGGGACTCGGCGGACGCGCCGGGCGCCCGGCTGCCGTGTTCCACCTCGACGGTGTTGTTCCGCAGGTGCTGGGGGAGCCGGTCGCGTACCGCCTTCCGCTCGCGGGCGTCCCCGGCCAGGACCAGCAGGGAGCCGTTCGGCGGGCAGCGCCGGGCGAGTTCGGCGGCGATGATGTCGGCCGTCTCCTCCCAGGCGTTCTCGACCTTGTTGTTGTAGTGCCATTCGTACCGGTCGGCGGGGAGGCCGCGGTGGCCGCGGCCCTGCCACGTCTTCCCCTCCGTGTGGCCCATGTCCTGCACCCCGAGGGGGCCGCGCAGTTCGAGGTCGGCGCCGGTGCGGTCGATGAGGGCCACGTGGCAGACCGGTTCGTCGCCCCGCAGGCGCAGGAGCGGCGCGATGTGCGGGAGGTTCGACCACGTCGCCTCGACGCCGGGCGGAGCCGTCGCCAGGGGGAGGTCGAGCACGACCTCCCCGGCCTCGGCGAAGAGGGCCCGGCCGGGGGGTGCTCCGGAGACCGGCTCGTCGCGGAGCCGTTCGGCGACCGCGCG
Organism: Streptomyces sp. NPDC053513; assembly: GCF_044544765.1. Lineage (NCBI taxonomy): Bacteria > Bacillati > Actinomycetota > Actinomycetes > Kitasatosporales > Streptomycetaceae > Streptomyces > Streptomyces sp. NPDC053513. The sequence continues at coordinate 302,048 of NZ_JBITXP010000006.1, read as the reverse complement.
GACGGTGGCCGGATCCGCCCCCTCGTCGACGAGCTGCCGGGCGACGGCGCGGTCACGCAGCTTCTGGATCTGCGTCGCGTCCTCGGTCTCCCGGCTCGTCTCGACGAAGACGGAGGCCCAGGGGCCGGGGCGTTCCAGGAGCGGTTTGAGGAAGTCGAGGTCCATGGTGTCCCCCAGGGGGTGGGAAGCGGTCACGGGAGGCGGTCAGGTGTCGCTGCTCCGTTCCCGGCCCTGCTCGGGCTCGTCGACGGGCGGCTCGGGGTCGTGCCACTCCTCCACGCGGGTGGGGCGGCCGGACCTGACCTGGCCCTCGACCTCCTTCTTGCGCTCGTCGTCGAGGCGGGGGCCGGACTTGTTGCTGCCACGGTCGGGGGTGTTCATGAGTGCTCCTCCAGGAGGGGAGGGGTGGGTCGTACGGCTCCTCTGCGGCGGCTGCCCATCGCCTCGACGGGCAAACGGCGCGGTGGGGGCGGCGGGCGGGCCGGGCGACGGCCCGCCCGGGGCGGTCACGTCCCGTCGTCCGGGCGGCGCTCGCCTTCGGCCTGGGACGGGGTGGTCTGTCCCCGCACGTCGTCCATGTCCTGCCGTCCCCGCGCGTGGCGGGACCGGTCCCCGCCGGGCCGCTCCGACGGCGGGTGCACCGGGTCGTCGGCGGGATGCTCCTTCAGGTCTTCCTCGCTCAGGCGCGCGTCCACGGGCTCGTTCGCCCGCTCGTTCCTACGCTCGTTCATCGACTTCCTCCTCGGTCCTCTCCGGCTCGGTCTCCACGTGGACCGCGGCCTCCTCCGCGGGTACGGCGCCCTCGGCGGCGGGCGGCCGCGCCTCGGGCACCTCCTGGGCCAGCCGTTCGTCGAGCGGTTCGCCCTCCTGCTGCTCCCGCTGGGTGGTGCCGTACCGGTCGACGCCCCTGGGGCGGTCCGGAGGGGAGTGGTCGGGGGCGTCCGGGTCGTCGAGCGGGTCCGTGACGATCGCGTTCTCGGGGTCGAGTTCGCCGCTGGGGCGGTTGCCCGCGTCGGAGTGGGCGGGCTGGTAGACGTCGTCGCCGCGGGCCGCCTGCGGGTCGGGCTCGTTGCGGGCCATGGACGGTTCCTTTCGGGTGGCTCGTATCGGTCGGGTCGGGCCGGGTGGGTCGGGCCGGGTGGGGTGGGTCGGGTGGGGTGGGTCGGGTGGGGTGGGTGGGGTGGGTCGGGTGGGGTGGGTCGGGTGGGTCAGGCGTGCCGGGCCGGCCGGTGCGGCTCAGCGGGCCGCGAGGACGATCGCGTACACGAGGAAGAACAGGGCGCACGCGATGACCAGCACCCACACGACGAGGAGCGGGCCCGTGGCCCAGCCGCGCTTGGGCGGCCGGTAGGGGCCGGTGCCCGTGCCCGTCCCGGACTCGGCCGGCGGCGTCTCGCCCGTGGGGACTCCCCCGCCGGCCTCGACGCCCGGGGTGCGGCGGGGGTCCGGGTCCGGGTTGCTCGGTCCGGTCATGGTGTTCATCTCCCTACGGCCCGCCGGCGCCCGAGGGGGCGCCGTCGGCCGGGACGGTCTTGAAGGGGCTGGTGTCGAGGTGGGCGAGGAGGTCGGCCGGGTCGGCGTACACGGCGGCGGCGCCCGCCTCGGTGAGGTCGGCGCGGGGGATGCCGCCGCACAGCAGGCCGGCGCTCACCACTCCGGCACGGCGGGCGGCCTTCATGTCCCAGACGCTGTCGCCGACGAAGACGGCCCGGTCGGCGGGGACGCCGACGAGCGAGAGGGCGTGTTCGATCGGGTCGGGGGCGGGTTTGCCCTCCTCGACGTCGTCGGAGGTGGCGGTGTCCGCGAGGGCCTCGTCGGCGTCGACGGCGCGGCGCAGGGCGCTCAGTTCCCGGTCCTTGGCCGAGGTCACGAGGACGACCTTCCATCCGTCGCCCGCGAGGGCGCGGAGCAGGTCGCCGGCCTTGTCGAAGGCCTGGAGCCGCTCGAAGAAGGTGGCGTAGAGGGTGTCGTGGGCGGTGCTGAGCCGGTCGTCGTCCGACGGGTCGCGGGAACGGCCGAGCAGGTGCTCGATGAGCTGCTCGCCGGGCAGTCCGATCGCCCGGTGCACGGCGTGCGTCGGCACCTGGTGGCCGCCCTGCCGGAACGCCTCCCACCAGGCCACCACGTGCAGGTGGTTGGTGTCCACGAGGGTTCCGTCGATGTCGAAGAGCGCGGCGCGGTCCATGGGGGCTCCCTACAGGTCGCGGAGGGCGGGCAGCAGCGTCGACTCCGCCCAGCGGAGGAAGGGCAGTTGCTGGTCGCCGCCGATCTGGACGAGGGCGAGGTCGGTGAACCCGGCCTCGGCGTAGGCGCGGGCCGCCTCCACGACGGCGTCCACGTCGTCCCCGCAGGGGATGCTCTTCGCCACGTCCTCCGGGCGGGTGTGCTGGGAGGCCTGTGCGAAGCCCGCCGGCAGGGGGAGTTCGGCGTTGAGGCGCCAGCCGCCCAGCATCCAGCGGAACTGCTCGTGGGCGCGGGCGATGGCCGCGTCGCGGTCGGGGTCGTAGGAGACGGGGAGCTGGCCCAGGCGGGGCTTTCCGGCGCCGCCCTCGGCGTCGAAGGCGTCGAGGAGTTCGCGTTTCGGCTCCGTGGCGACCACCAGGTCGGCGTGGCGTCCGGCGAGCGCGCAGGAGCGCGGCCCGGAGACGGCGATGCCGATGGGCGGGGGCGTGGGCGGGACGTCCCAGAGCTTGGCGCCGTCGACCTGGAAGTGGCGGCCGTGACGGGTCACGTACTCCCCGTCGAACAGGTCGCGGATGATCTCCACCGCCTCCTCCAGCATCTCGAGTCGTACGCGCGCCGACGGCCAACCCCTGCCGACGATGTGCTCGTTGAGGTTCTCGCCCGAGCCGAGGCCCAGCCGGAAGCGGCCCTCGGACAGGAGTTGCAGGGTGGCGGCCTTCTGCGCGATCACCGCGGGGTGGTAGCGGAAGGTCGGGCAGGTCACCAGGGTCATGAGCGGGATGTCGGAGGTCGCCTGCGCCGCCGCGCCCAGCACGCTCCACGCGTACGGGGCGTGGCCCTGCTCGGCCAGCCAGGGGAAGGAGTGGTCCGAGATCACGGAGAACTCGAATCCGGCCCGTTCCGCCTCGACCACGTGCCCGACCAGCTCACGGGGGCCTGCCTGCTCGGTCATCATCGTGTATCCGATACGCATCATGTCCGGCGACTTGCCGCGACCACGGGGTCCGAAACGACGCGGAACGGGAAAGGACCGGCTCCGGGGAGCCGGCCCTTTCCACCGCGGGGCGGGAGGGGGTCGTCAGCGCGCGCCCGGCTCGTCGTCCGGCGGCAGCGACCAGGACTCCGTCTCCCGGGCGGGGCGCGTCCGTCCGGGCGTCTCCACCGGCCCGGGCGGCTCCTTCATCGCGTCCGGTCCCTTCTGGGGGGACTCCATGGAGGGGTCGGTCCCCATGGACCGGTCGCCCATGGACGGGTCAGTGCCCATGGATCGGTCGGACCCCATGGACGGGTCGGATCCCATGGACCGGTCTCCCATGGGCCGTTCCGTTCCCATGGGCCCGGTGCCCGTGGCCGGCGCGGTGCCAGCGTCCTCGGGGCGGATCCGGCCGCGCCAGCCGCCGGTCGCGTCCCCGTGTTCCTCGATGAAGCCCTTGAACCGCTTGAGGTCGCCCTTGACCCGGCGGTCGAGCACGCCCATAGCGTCGGCGGCCTTCTCCGCCATGCCCTCGGGCTCCACGTCCATCGCGAGCCGTACCCGGGTGTGCGCCTCGTCCAGCGGCTGGAAGCTGACGACGCCCATCTGCCGGACGTCGCCTCCCATGGTGCGCCAGGCGATGCGCTGGTCCGGGAGCTGGTCGACGATCTCGGTGTCGAACTCCCGCCTGACGCCGGCGATCTTGGTCTGCCAGTGACAGTGCCGGTCGTCGATCTGCCGGACGTCCTCGACGCCCTCCATGAAGCGCGGGAACTCCTCGAACTGCGTCCACTGGTCGTACACGTTCCGCAGCGGAACGTCCACGTCGATGGTCTGTTCGACCTTGCTCATGCTGCGGCCTCCTTCACGTCGTCACGGCATTGCGCACCGGGCCCCGGAGCCGCCCCTCAGTGGGCGGCGGCCCCGAACTCGGCGTGCTGGGTACGGAGGGCGAAATCGGGCTCCGCCCGGGGCGGCCGGCCCAGGAAGCGGCGCCGCACCTCGGCGTGCGCCTCTTTCATCAGCGACCGGAACTCCTCGTCGCTGAGTCCTCGGCCCCGAGCCGTCCCTCTGCCCTCGACGTCCCCTCTCATGGGGTCCGCCTCCTTCCGGTCGTACCCCCTCACTCCGCGACTGCCCGATGTCGCGGAGCCGAATCAGCCGGACCCCGACGGCCGGCCCCGCGGCGCGGGCGACCTGCGGCGACGTGGGGCTCAGAGGGAGTCCGCGGCGGTACGGAGGTCGGCGACCAGCCCCGCGTACATCTCCTGCCGGTCCGGTGCGCGCAGTACGGCCGAGGGGTGCACGGTCGCGAGGACCCGGGTGCCGTCCTCCGCGTCGGGCAGCGGTCTCGGCACGCCCCGGTCGGTGCCGACCCGGAAGGAGGGCCCGAGCAGGGCCCGTCCGGCGGTTGCCCCCAGGGCCACGACCAGCTCGGGCGAGACGAGCCGGAGTTCGGCCATGAGCCAGGGCCGGCAGGCGCGGGCCTCGCGCACGGTGGGCGTCTTGTGGACACGGCGGCCCCGGGCCTCGTCGCGGGCGAACTTGAAGTGCTTGACCGCGTTGGTGACGTACAGGTCCTCCTCGTCGATGCCCGCCTCCTCCAGGGCGCGGTGGAGCAGCCGCCCGGCGGGTCCCACGAAGGGGGCGCCCTCGCGGTCCTCCTGGTCGCCGGGCTGCTCGCCGACCAGCATCAGCCGGGCGTGCGGGGCGCCCCGGCCGAAGACCGTGCCGGTCGCGTCGCGGTGGAGGGGGCAGCCCCGGCACTCCGCGGCCGCCTCGCGGTGCGCCGGGAGTCCGCCGCGGCTCGGCAGATAGGGCGTGGCGTCGTACGCCTCGGGGGCGGTCCCCCGGTCGCCGGTACCGGCCATCGCGCACCTCCCGGCAGCGGGTCCGTCCGGCCGGTGCCGGAACGCGCCGCTGACGCGCGGGCGTGTGCCCGCGGGGCGCCGCGCGGAAACGGCCCGCGCGAACGGTTCGACGCCGGGACGGCCGCGCGCGGAAACGGCCACGGCCCCGCTCCGGAGCCGCCGCGCCCGGGCGGACGGCCGTGCGCGACGGGCGGCTGCCCGGGCGGGCGGCCGTGCGCGACGGGCGGCTGCCCGGGCGGGCGGCCGCGGGGCGGGGCCGTGGCATGGCGGGCCCGGGGGCGGGTAGTCGCGCGCCGAGGCGAGGAGGAGCCCGAGATGAAGATCCTGACGATGGGTGTCGAGGAAGAGTTCGTCTTGGTCGACCGGACGACCCGGGCCCCGGTCAACCGGGCGCCGGAGGTCATCCGCCGGGCGAGCCGGGTCCTCGGCGAGCAGGTGCAGACCGAGTTCTTCAACGCGCAGATCGAGATCTGCACACAGGCCACGGCGAGCCGGCGGGACCTGCGCGACGAGCTCTCCCGGCTGCGGGCGACGGTGGGCGCGGCCGCGCGCGAGGAGCACTGCATGCCGGTCGCCTGCGGCACTCCCGTACTGCCGCCCGAGGAACCGCTGACGGTGACCGACACCGAGCGGTACCGGCTGATGGCCAGCCGCTTCGCCTCGCTGGTCACCCGCGCGGACGGCGTCGCGCGCGACGACGGGCTCGTCTGCGGCTGCCACGTCCACATCGGGACGCTGGACCGCGAGCACGCCCTCGCGCTCGCCCAGCACATGCGGCCGTGGCTGCCCGTCCTCCAGGCGCTGGCGGGGAACTCGCCCTACGCCGGCCGGCACGACACCGGCTACCAGAGCTGGCGCGCCGTCGAGCACGCGAGGTGGCCGACCGTCGGCCCGACGCCGGTCCTCGACGAGCCCCAGTACCTCGCCCACGTCGCCCGTCTGGTCAGGGACGGCACGCTCCTCGACAACCGCATGGTGTACTGGCACGCCCGGCCCTCGGAGCACGTGCCGACCCTGGAGATCCGGGTCGCCGACGCCAACGCGGAACTCGACACGGTGGTGCTGCTCGCGATCCTGGTCCGCGGTCTCGCCGCCACCCTGCTGCCCCGCGTCGAGGCGGGCGTCCCCGCGCCCGTGGTCCCCGGTCCGAGCCTGCTCAGGGCCCACCGGCTCGCCGCCTCCCAGGGCCTCGCGGGCACCGGTCTCGATCCGGTCGACGGCCGGGAGCGGCCCGCCGCGAGGCTCCTCGACGCCCTGATCGCCCTCGCCCGGCCGGGCCTCGACGCCACCGGCGACACCGACTGGGTGGACGCCCAGTGGGAGCGGATCCGCGCGGACGGCGGCGGCGCCGCCCGTCAGCGCGATGTCTTTCGACGACACGGCCGGTTCAGCGCGGTGGTCGACGCGCTGGCCGCCGCCACGATGAGGAGCTGATTCCATGGTTTTTCCCGTCTCCGTACGCCGCCCCGTCCCCGCGGAGGAGCAGCCGGCCGACCTCCGGGTGTGCCGGCTCCCCGGGGTGTACGCGCCCCAGGCGGACACCGGGCTCCTGGTGGAGCAGGTGCGGCGCGAGGAGCTGCGGCCCGGCGTCCGCTCGCTCGACCTGTGCACGGGTACGGGCATCGTCGCGGTCGCCGCCGCCCTGCGGGGCGCGCGGGCCACCGCCGTCGACATCTCGCGCGCCGCGATCGCCTCCTCCCGCCTCAACGCACTGCTGCACGGCTGCCGGATCCGGGCACTGCGCGGCGACCTGGACGGGCCGGTGGGGCGGGAACGCTTCGACCTCGTCACCGTGAACCCGCCGTACGTGCCCAGCGAGGACCCGCGGCTGCCCACGCGCGGCGCCCGCCGGAGCTGGGACGCCGGGTCCGACGGCCGGCTGCTCCTCGACCGGATCTGCGCGCGGGCGCCCCGCCTCCTGACGCCCTCCGGAGTGCTGCTGCTCGTCCAGTCCTCGCTCTCCGGGGTCGCCCCCACGCTCGACGCGCTCGGGCGCGCCGGGCTGCGGGCCCGGGTCGTCGAACGGCGCACCGAGCCGTTCGGGCCGGTGATGTCGGCCCGCGCCGACTGGTTCGCGGCCCGGGGCCTGGTCCCGCCGGGGACGCGCACGGAGCAGCTGGTCGCGATCCGGGCGTCCCGGTCGTGACGCGAAGCGTGCCGGTCGTGATTCGAAGCCGTGGAGCCGGGCAGTCGCGCGGTACCGACGCAAACCGAGCTGATGGGTGGTGTGTGATGTCTGCTTCCCCGAACGAGGGCGCCCCGAGGGTGAGGATTCCGGAGGACGGCGGTCCGGACGACCCGGGCGGCGCCCGGCCCCGGACGTCCCCGCCCCGGTTCCGTCCGCTCCCCGAGGGTCCGCTGCTCGTGGAGGGGCCCGCGGAGATCGTCATGCCGGACGGTTCGGTGATCCGCTGCGACCGGCCCGTCATGGCCCTGTGCACCTGCCGTCGGAGCCTGCGGGCGCCGTTCTGCGACACCAGCCACCGCCCGCGGCTCCGCAACCGCACCGGCTCGCCGAAGGCGGCCCGGGGCGTCTCGCCGACGCGGGACACGGCCGGGGAGGCGGAGGCGTCATGACCCTGCTCCCCACGGTCGTCACGGCGCCGCCGGAGGTGCCCGAGGCCCGCGGCGAGATCTCCCGCATGGTCCGGGACCGACTGCTGGAAGGCGGGCGGCTGCCCCTGGAGGCGGACATCGCGCGCTCCTCCCCGTACGGGGAGGACCTCCAGCTCGCCCTCCACCTCTGTTACGAGCTCCACTACCAGGGCTTCGCGGGCGTCCCCGACACCCTGGAATGGGATCCCGGCCTGCTCAGGGTCCGGGCCCTCATGGAGCACCGCTTCGAGAGCGCGCTGCGCCACGACTGCCGCCACCACGCGGGGGTCGACGAGGCGCTGGCCGCCCTCCTCCTGGAGCCGGTCGACGGCACGGGCGTCTCCCACTTCCTGGCCTCCTCGGGCGAGCCGTGGCACCTGCGCGAGTACGTCGCGCTGCGCTCCGTGCACCAGCTGCGGGAGGCCGATCCGCACCTGTGGGTGATCCCCCGGCTGCGCGGGCGCGCCAAGGCGGCGATGGTGGCCGTCGAGTACGACGAGTACGGCTGCGGGCGGCCCGAGCGGATGCACTCCCGGCTCTACGCGGAGCTCATGGCCGATCTGGGCCTCGACCCCTCGTACGGGCGCCACGTGGACATGGCCGGCGCCGAGGTCCTCGCGGTCTCGAACCTGATGACGATGTTCGGCCTGCACCGGAGGCTGCGCGGGGCGCTCGTGGGGCACTTCGCCGTCGTAGAGACGACGTCGCCGCCCGCCGCCGCCCGCATCGCCGCGGCGCTGCGCAGGACCGGGGCCGGACCGGCCGCGGAGCGGTACTACGAGGAGCACGTGGAGGCCGACGCCGTCCACGAGCAGGTCGTCCGCCGCGAGGTCGTCGGCGGCCTCCTCGACGACGAGCCGGACCTCGCCGACGACGTCGCCTTCGGCATCGCCGCGACCTCCTTCCTGGAGGACCGGCTCGGCGACCGGGTGCTGGACGCCTGGTCGAGGGACGAGAGCGCCCTGCGCGCGCCCCTGCCGCAGACCTCCGGGAGCGGGCCGTGAGGAACCGCGCGACCGTCGGGGACGTGCTCCTCGACGGTCTGCGGGCCTGGGGGGTGTGCCACGTCTTCGGCCGTCCCGACCCGGACGGCCCGGTGTCGGCGTGGGCGCGGGCGGACGACGACCCGTGTCTCGTGGGGGCGCGCCGCGAGGAGACGGCGGCCTTCGAGGCCGTCGGGTACGCCACGTTCTCCGGCCACGTCGGCGTCTGCGCCGCCCCGTCCGCGCCGGGCGCCGTCCGCCTCCTCCGGGGCCTGTGCGACGCGCGGCCGGACGGGGTGCCGGTGGTCGCCCTGCTCTGCGCGGACGCGGCGTGGGCGACGACGATCCCGGCCGGTGGGGACGCCGCCCCTCCCGGGCGGGGCCGGGTCTCTCCGGACCGGGCCTCTCAGGACCGGGCCTCTCAGGGCCGGATCTCTCCGGACCGGATCTCTCCGGGCCGGGGCGCGGGGCCGCGTGCCCCGTCGGCCGGTCCGTGCCCGGGCCCGGAGGATCCGCGGGCCCTCCTGGAAGCGGTGGCGGCGGCCTCCCTGGAGACCGTCACCGGGCCCGAGGAGGTGCCGGGCGCCCTCGACCGGGCCGTGCGCGCGGCGTACGCGCAGCGCGCACCGGCCGTGCTCGTCGTTCCGGCGGACGTACTGGAACAGACCTGTCCGCCTCCCGGGCACGCGCCCGGCGCGAGGCCGTCGAGCCTCGACGCCGGTGCCCCCGCGCCGGTGCCCGACGACCGCTCGCTGGAACGGGTCGCCGCGCTCCTGGAGGCGGGCGAGCGAGTGGCGATCCTGGTCGGGCTGGGCGCGGCGGGGGCCGCGCGCGAGGTCCAGGAGGTGGCGGAACGGCTCGGCGCCGGGGTGGCGAAGGCGATGCCCGGCCTGGACGCGCTCAGCGACGAACTGCCGTACGTCACGGGGGCGATCGGCCCCCTCGGCACCGGTCCCTCCTCCGATCTCGTCCAGGAGTGCGACACGCTCCTGGCCGTCGGCTCCCGCTTCCCGCAGGCGGCGTTCCTGCCGCCGTACGGGCAGGCCCGGGCGGTGCGCCTCGACAGCGGTCCCGATCCCGTGGCGTCGCGCTACCCGTACGACATCAGTCTCGTCGGCGACGCCGCCGTCACCCTGCGCCGGCTCCTGGCCCTGCTGACGCCCCGGACGGAACGCCCGTGGCAGGAGAGGGTCGCGGCGGGCGTCCGGGGCTGGCGGGCGGCGCTGGCCCGGCGCGCCGCCCTGGACGCAGATCCGGTGAACCCCGAGTACGTGGCCCGGGCGCTCGATCCGCTGCTCCCCGACGACGCGATGATCACCTGCGACGCGGGCCCCGTCGCCGCCTGGTACGCGGGGCACCTGAGGCTGCGGCAGGACATGCGGGGCGCCCTCTCGGCGCCGCTCGCCGGTCCCGGCGGCGCGGTCCCGTACGCGGTCGGCGCCAAGTTCGCCCACCCGGGCCGTCCGGCGATCGCGCTGGTGGGCGACGGCGCGCCGTGGACGGGCGGGCTCTCGGAGCTGGCGACGGCGGCGCGGTACGCGGACGAGTGGACCGATCCGCGCCTGGTGGTAGCGGTCTGGAACACCCGGGGTCCCGGCCCGTCCGGCCGGCCGTCGCCGCCCGACGCGGACCACGCCGCCTTCGCGCGCTCCCTCGGCCTGTACGGCGTCGGGGTGTCGTCCCCGGAGGAGGTGACGGACGCCTGGCGGACGGCCCTCGCGGCGGACCGGCCGACGCTGCTCGACTTCCGCACCGCGCCGACGGCGACCGGAGACGCTCCGGCCACCGTCACGGCCACGACCGGGGCCGTGGGGCGTCTCCCCCGGCCCGGCCGGCCCGTCGGCCTCAGGTCCGTGCCGCCCGGGTGCGCAGCGCACGGGCCGTGACCAGCGCCGCCCCGGTGGCCGCCGACAGCAGGAGGGGGTGCCGGGCCGCGACCGTGTACGGCGAGCGCTCGGCGGCCTCCTCCCCGAAGGAGCCCTCGGCGCCGTAGTCCCGGCCGTCGGGGCCGTCGAGGGGCTCCCACAGGTTGTGCGGGGCGGCCGGCCGCGCCCGCTCGTCGGTCTGCTGGGCGTCGTATCCGGTACGGGCGAGGTAGCGGTCCAGGAGGGCGGGGGCGAACCGGTGGGCGAGGACGGTGCCCGCCGTCGAGGCCCCCACCCGGTACTCCGCGCGGCGCGGATGCCGGGCCGCGTACACCACGGCGCGGGCCGCCACCTCCGGCTGGTAGACGGGGGCCACGGGGCGCGGGCGGCGCGGCAGGCGGGACAGGACCCAGGAGAACTGCGGGGTGTTGACGGCGGGCAGCTGGACGACGGTGACGGCCACGGCGCTGCGCTCGTGCCGGAGTTCCATCCGGACGGCGGCGGTGAAGCCGTTGATCGCGTGTTTGGCGCCGCAGTAGGCCGCCTGGAGGGGCACGGAGGCCTCGCCGAGCGCGGAGCCGACCTGGACGACGGCCCCGGAGTCGCGGGGGCGCATGCGCCGGAGCGCGGCACGCGTGCCGTTGACGAAGCCGAGGTAGGTCACGGAGGTGACCCGCGCGTACTCGTCGGGGGTGACGTCCGGGAAGCGGGCGAAGACCGAGGTGAAGGCGGCGTTCACCCAGACGTCGATGGGCCCGAGGACCTTCTCGACGCGGTCGGCGGCCTCCTCCACCCGGCTGGGCAGGGCCATGTCCACCGGCACCACGAGGGCGTGTCCGCCGGCCTCCTCGACCTCGGCGGCCGCGGCCTCCAGACCGCGGCGGCCACGGGCGAGCAGCGCGACGTTCGCGCCCTGGGCTCCGAAGGCGCGGGCGACGGCGCGGCCGACGCCGGCGCTCGCGCCGGTGACGACGACGGTCCGGCCGGCCATCGGCGGCCGCACGCGCCGGCGCTCGTGGATGACGACCAGGCCCTCCAGGAAGGTCCCCAGGGCGAGACCCGCGCGCCGGGGGCGCGGGGCGGGGGCGGGGTGAGGGGCGTGCCGGGCACGACGGACGGATGTCATCGGTGTCCTCTCGTCGGGGTGCGTGGCGCCTGCCCGGTCCGGCGGGCGGCCATGCGCGGATGGGGTTCCCCGGGTTGGGTAGACGCTGGTCCCCTCCGCAAGGGCCGTCGCGATCAGCTGCGAGAAGAGGAGCAGGCCATGAACCTCATGGAAGGCCCGCCCGCACGCCCGGAGGCGGGCGGAGCGGCATCCTCCCGGAACGGCTCGCCGCACGGCGCGCCCGCGCACGCCTCCCGCGCGCCCTCCCCCGCCCTGCCTCCCGACCACACGCAGGCGATCCTGGAGACGACGAAGGAGGTCGGGGCCGTGCTGAAGGCGTCCGGCCGCCCGTTCGCCCTGGTCGGCAGCGTGGCGGCGTACGCGCACGGCATTCCGGTCCGGCTCCAGCACGACACGGACTTCGCGATCCTGCGCGAGGACGCCGAGGTCGTGACGGAGGCCCTGCGGGAGCGCGGCGTGCGGATCGTGGACCCGCCCGAGGACTGGCTCGTCAAGGCCCGCGCGGGCGGCGAGGAGATCGACCTGATCTTCTCCCTCGCCGGGCGGCCGGTCACGGCGGAGCTCCTCGCCCGCGCCCCGACGCTGCCGGTGGACTCGGTGCACATGCCGGTGCTGGCGCCGACCGACCTCATGGTCTGCCGGCTCCTCGCGCTCTCCGAGCACCACTGCGACTTCGGCCCGCTGCTGCCGGTGGCGCGAGGGCTGCGCGAGCGGGTCGACTGGGGGCGGGTGCGCGAGGACACGGCGGGCTCGCCGATGGCGGAGGCCTTCCTGTATCTGCTCGAACTGCTGGACGTGTTGCCGCGCCGCGACGGCGCGTGAGCGGGGCGCCCCGGGCAGGTGCGGGGGCGCCCCGCCGCGGTGGGACGGCGGCGGGGCGCCCCGTGGTGCGGGGCCTGCCTTCCGGTCTCAGGAGTCCTCGGAGACCGTCCCGACGAGGTCGCCCACCTGCGAGTCGGACATCGCGCGGGCGACGTCGGCCTGGGCGATGATGCCGACGAGGACGTGCTCGTCGATGACGGGGACGCGCCGGATCTGGTGCTCGCTCATGACGCTCATCACCTGCTCGGCGCTGTCGTCCGCGCGGACGGTGACGATCTCGTTCTGGGCGAACTCCCCGGCGGTGCACTGCTGCGGGTCCTTGCCCTGGGCGACGCACTTCACGACGATGTCGCGGTCGGTGAGCATGCCCTTCAGCTTCTCGTCGGGACCACAGATCGGCAGTGCTCCGACGTGGAGCTCGGCCATCTTCCGGGCGGCGTCGACGAGGGTCTCGGAGGAACGGACGCAGGTCGCGTCCGGGGTCATGATGTCGCGTGCGGTGGTCATGGCCATCACCTGTCAGGTCGCTGGGTCTGTCGGGTCATCGGGTGGTGCACGGGATGGTCATGCACGGGGCGGTTCGTGTACGGGGTGGTCATGCCGCCTTCCCGGCACCGTCGAGGGCGTCGACGATCGCCGCGGCGAAGGCGTCGAGGTCGTCGGGCCTGCGGGAGGTGATCAGGGTGTGGCCCGCCGAGGTGTCGACCACGACCTCCCGGTCCACCCAGGTCCCGCCCGCGTTCTCCAGGTCGGGTCGGAGGGAGGGGTAGGAGGTCAGTTCGCGGTCCCGGGCCAGGCCGCTGTCCACGAGGAGCCACGGCCCGTGACAGATCGAGGCCACGGGCTTGCCGGCCTCGGCGAAGGCGGAGACGAGGCGTCGCGCCTCGTCGTCGCTCCGCAGCTGGTCGGCGTTGATGGTGCCGCCGGGCACGATCACGGCGTCGAATCCGTCCGCCGTCGCCTCCGCCAGGGTCGTGTCCGGCCGGACGACGGCTCCGGGCTCCTGGTCGGAGACGAGGGTCCGGACGGACTCGTCCTTCTGCGCGGCGACGGTGACGCGGGCGCCGTTCTCCCGCAGGACGGCCACGGGCTTCTGCAGCTCGTCCTGTTCCGTCCCGTAGTTCGTCGTGAGGACGAGAACGCTCTTCCCGTCGAGCTTTCCGTCGGTCTTTCGGTCGGACGTCACGATGCGTTTCCTCTCCGGCGTCGTTGCCCCCACCACTCCTGCGCCTCACCCGCACCGGCCGCCGCAAACCTCACATATCGCCCGCATGTTCTCGGAGGATGGGGGAAACCGCGCTGTTACCGAGTTCCCGTGCCGAGACCTACCGGCCGGGCCCCGCAGGCAGCGGAGGTGCAGCCATGGTTCCCCTTCTTCTCCTCCTTCTCGTGATCCTGGTGCTGTTCGGCGCGGGATTCGCCCTCGATGTGCTCTGGTGGATCGCCATCGCCCTGCTCGTGGTGTGGGTGCTCGGCTTCGTGCTGAGGAGCGGCAGCGGCCGTTGGTACCGCTGGTGAGCGGACCCGCGATCCCGAGACGCCACCGCCGCCCCGGAACTCTCCGGGGCGGCGGTGCGTGGTTCCGGGCCGGAGCCCTCGCCTCACCCGTCCGTCCGTGTCTCCACCCTCCGGCGCTTCGCCCGGCGAAGGGCCAGGAGCAGTGCCGTGACCAGGGTCAGGACCCACACGGAGGCGAACGCCCAGATGAGTCCCGGGGCCTCGGTGTCGACCGCGAGGACGAGCAGGGCGAGGGTCATGGCGCCGAGCGCCACGAGGCCGAGGGAGGGCAGGCGGCGGTGGATCCCGGCGAGCGAGGGCACGGGCAGGCGCGGGGTCCGTCGCATCGTGCGCAGACGGCGCGCGAGCGACGCGTCCTGGTTCAGTTGCTCCTCGATCTCCGCCAGAACGCGCCGCTCGTGCGCCGAGAGCCGGGCCTCGTCCATCGCGGACACCTCCTCCCGATCCCTGCGCGCCGACGTGAGCGCGTCATGCCTCTGCGTGTTCCCCGGCTATTCGTGTCAAACCGCCTCAAAAAGGGCATCCTTTCCTCAGGACGCTCGAACGACGGACCCCGTCGCCGGTCTTTCCCGCCACGACGCAGGCCCATCGCCCCCCGTCGAAGGAGCCCTCATGTCCACCGTTGGAGAACGCTCCGACACCCTGCTCGCCACCGCCGGACCCGCCCCCGACACCACGGGGGCCGCCACCCGCCGGGCGGCGCTCGACGGGCTGCCCGAGCCCGCGTGTCCGACCGCCGTCTCCACGGACGACGCCCGGACCCTGTCCGTCGCGCTGTTCTCCCGGCTCCGGGCCCTGGAGGAGGGGACCCCGGAGTACGCGTACGTCCGCAACACCCTGGTCGAGCTCAACCTCAGCCTCGTCAAGTTCGCCGCCCGGAGGTTCCGGAACCGCGCCGAGCCCGTCGAGGACATCGTCCAGGTCGGCACGATCGGCCTGATCAAGGCGATCGACCGCTTCGATCCCGACCGCACCGTCGACTTCTCCGCCTTCGCGCTCCCCACCATCGTCGGTGAGATGAAGCGGTTCTTCCGGGACACCAGCTGGGCCGTACGGGTCCCGCGCCGGCTCCAGGAGCTGCGGATCGACCTCGCGAAGGCGGCCGACGCCCTGGAACAGGACCTCGGGCGCCGCCCCACCCGGGCGGAGCTGGCCGCCCGGCTGCACCTCACGGAGGAGGAGGTCTCCGAGGGCCAGCTCGCGGCCCACGGCTACGCGGCCCGGTCCCTGGACATCCCCGCCGGCGACGAGGAAGCCGCGCCCGGCGCGGGCGCCCGCCACCTGGCCAGCGCGGAACCCTCGTACGAGCTGATCGAGTCGCTGACGGCACTGCGGCCGCTGCTCGCCCGCCTCGACGACCGCGACCGGCGCATCCTGGAGCTCCGCTTCGGCGAGGAGCTCACCCAGGCGGAGATAGGCCACCGGATCGGCCTCTCCCAGATGCACGTCTCGCGTCTGCTCACGCGCATCCTCGGCGAACTCAGGGACGGCCTCCTCCGTGACGACGCCGCGGCGGACGGCCCGGACGACTGACCGCCCGTCCCGCGCTCGCCCCGGAATCGGCCGACCGCCCGGAGAATGGGTGCCGGTATCCGGGGCAGCCGCCGTCACGTGGCGAAGCAGCAGCACGAGGACGACGGACCCGACCGCTCCCAGGTACCGCCCGAGGAGTCGGTGGACGAGGTCGCGACCAGGATCCGCAAGGAGGTCGGGGAGGCGGGCCGGCGTCTGCGCCGCGACGCGGTGCGGTTCGAGAAGGGGCCGCCGCCCGACCAGGGGAACGAGGACGGAGCCCGGCACGTCTAGACGTGCCGGGCTCCGTCCGTACGTGGTGCCGCCGCGGGCCCGCACGTAGCGCCGCCACGGGCCCGTACGCGGTGCCCCACGGACTCGTTCGCGAGGCCGTCACGGGCTCCTCGCCGCCCGGGGGCTTCCGTACGTGCCGGTCCCGGCGCACCGCCGACCCCGCCGCACTCGACCCGGACCGGATCGAGGCCACGCGGGCTCGCTCGGGTCACGCATCGCTCGGGTCACGCGGGGACGGCTCGGGTCATACGGGGACGGGGCCGTCCGGGGCCTCCGTCGCGGGCGGCGGGGCGGCGGGCGTACGCGGCGGGGGCGCGGCGCGCTCCGGCCCGGCCGGCCGGACCGGGTGCCGGGCCGGCTGGTGGACGATGCGGAAGCGGTGGTGCTCCCGGCCGAGCACCCGCCCGGTGGCGTCGGTGAAGCGGCCCGTGACCTCGTAGACGCCGCAGTTGCCGCGACCGACGGGCAGCCGTTCGGGTGGCAGGTGGACCTCGTACGGCCCGCCCGCCCGGTATCCGCCGAGCGTGGTCCTGGTGGTGCCGATCACTCTTCCGGCGTATCTGCGGGTCTCCTCGAAGACCAGCCCGTCGACCGCCTCGCCCACCCGGAAGGCGAGGGCGATGCTGATCGTCCCGCCCTCCGGAAGCTCGACGGGGTCGCCGTCCCCGTCCAGGGGCAGCACGGCCGTCCCCCGCTCCTCCTGGGCCAGGCTCACGCGCGTCAGCTCGAAGGGTGTCATGACGTTCTCACGTCCTCTCGGTGGTGTCCGGGCGGACGATGGCGACGGGACAGGGCGCGTGCAGGGCGCACTGCTGGCTGACGGAGCCCAGGAGGAGGCTGGTGAACCCGCCGCGGCCCCTGCTGCCCACCACGAGGAGCTCCGCGCCCGACGCCGCCTCCGTCAGGACCTCGGCCGGGTTGCCGCGCACCACGTGCTCGCGCAGCCGCACGCCCTCGGCCCCGACGAGGACGGTCTGGATCTCGTCGGCCAGCGCCCGCTCCGCCTGGGTCCCGTCGAAGCCCGCGTCCACCGGCGGGGCCGACCAGCCCGCGATCCCGGGCAGCTCGTACGCCGCCACCGCGTCCACGGCGGCCCCGATCAGCCGGGCGTGGCGCACCGCCCATCGCAGCGCCTCGTAGGAGGCCGGAGACCCGTCGATCCCGACCACCAGACGGCGGCCCCGCCCTTTGACGTCCATGCTCGGCTCCCTCCTGCACCCCGGCGGCTACCCCGGGCGCGGAGCCGTAGACGCCGCGACGGAACGGACACGCTCCGGATGTCATAAACGGTATAAAAGGGGCAGAAGTGAAGTAGGGGCCGGTGAAGCGGGAGCTTCCGGCCGGGGAGGCATCGGCGTCAGAGGTGCCCGGCGTCACAGGTGTCCGGATTCACGCGCGAGGAGACGGGTGAGCCCCATGGAGGCTGCGAGCCGAACGGAAGGGGCCAGGGCCTCACGGGAGGACCGTCTCCTGGTGGTGAGCCGGCACGGCGGACATCCCGGGACCGTCGTCCTGACGCTCGAAGGCGAACTCGACCACGACACCGTGAAACCCCTCCGGGCGGCCTTGCAGCAGAGCACCGGCGCCGTGCGCGTCGTCGTCGACTGCGCGGGGCTGCGGTTCTGCGACTCGACCGGTCTGAACGTGCTCCTACGGACGCGGCTGCGGCTGCTCACCGAGGGAGGGCGGGTGGATCTGGCCGGGCTGCGGCCGCCGGTGCGCCGCATCTTCGAGATCACCGGGGCGCTGAACGTCTTCCGGGTGTACGACGACGCCGACGCCGCCCTCGCGGAGAGCGGCGCCGGGAGCTGACGCGGGAGAACGGCTCGGGGAAGATTCCGCGCCGCGCGATTCGGCGGGTGGGACCGGGGAAGCAGCCCGTCATGACCGGCCCACACATCCGGCATGGGACCACTCGTACCCGCCGTTACGAGCTGGCGGAGGGTGACGGAGTGGTACGGGAGTGCCGCGACCACGCCCAGCGGGCCCTGAGCGAATGGTTCGGAGCCGCCGGGGAGCCCGGGCAGGTCGCCGTCGAGGACGCCCTGCTGCTGGTCTCCGAGGTCGTCACCAACGCCTTCACCCACGGTGGCGTCCCGTACGAGCTGCGGCTCGACGGCATCGACGGCCGGCTGTGGGTGCAGGTCAGCGACACGAACCCGGTACGGCCCCGGCCCCACGGGCGGCACCACGCCGACCACCCCTCCGGCCACGGCCTCTACCTCCTGGAGCGGCTGGCGGCGGCCTGGGGCTGCGTCCCCCGGGCCCGCGGCAAGGCCGTCTGGTTCGAGGTGGAGGTGACGGCACCGACCGAGACGCCCCACTCGGCCTAGAGTGGAGGAACGACGCGGGACCCGCCTGCACTCCGTGCCCGGGTCCGGTTCACTCACCCTGTGCGAGGTCGTTCATGACAGAGCACGGTTCCACGCCGAACGGGGCGGTGCCGCAGACGGAACTCGGCGAGGACGGCCTCGGGCAGCTGCTCGCCGGGCTGACCGCCGTACGGGAGGGTGACCTGTCGGTCCGGCTCCCCGTCGCCGCGGACGGCATCCTCGGCGAGATCGCCGGCGTCTACAACGACATGGTCGGCCACCTCTCGCTGGTCACCTCCGAGGTCACCCGGGTCGCCGACGAGGTCGGCGCCCAGGGGCTGCTCGGCGGCCGGATCCGCGAACCCCGCTCGCGCGGGGTGTGGCGCGAGCTCACCTCCGGCGTCAACACGATGGCCGACAACCTCACCTCCCAGGTCCGGTCCATCGCGCAGGTCGCCACGGCCGTCGCCGGCGGCGACCTCACGCGGAAGATCCGGGTGGACGCGCGCGGCGAGATCCTGGAGCTGAAGGAGACCATCAACACGATGGTCGACCGGCTGTCCTCGTTCGCCGAGGAGGTCACCCGGGTCGCCCGCGAGGTCGGCACGGAGGGCAAACTCGGCGGCCAGGCCCAGGTGCACGGCGTCTCCGGCACCTGGAAGGACCTCACCGACAACGTCAACTCCATGGCCGACAACCTCACCAACCAGGTGCGGAACATCGCCCAGGTCACCACCGCCGTCGCCCAGGGCGACCTGACCAGCCGGATCGACGTCTCGGCGCGCGGCGAGATCCTCGAACTCAAGACCACCATCAACACGATGGTCGACCAGCTGTCCTCCTTCGCCGCCGAGGTCACCCGGGTCGCTCGCGAGGTCGGCACGGAGGGCAAACTCGGCGGCCAGGCCGAGGTGGAGGGCGTCTCCGGCACCTGGAAGCGGCTCACCGAGAACGTCAACGAGCTCGCCGGGAACCTGACCCGCCAGGTGCGCGCCATCGCCGAGGTCACCAGCGCCGTCGCCGAGGGCGACCTGACGCGGTCGATCACCGTCGACGCACCCGGAGAGGTCAGGGACCTCCGCGACAACATCAACTCGATGGTCGAGTCGCTGCGCGCCACGACCCGTGCCAACGAGGAACAGGACTGGCTCCAGACCACGCTCGCCCGGACCACGGGCCTGCTGCAGGGCACCCGGAGCCTCCCCGAGATCGCCGAGCTGATCATGGCCGAGGTGCCGCCGCTGGTCGGCGCCCAGTACGGGGCCTTCTTCCTCGCGGGGGAGGACGAGAAGGGCACCGAACTCGTCATGACCGCTTCCTACGGCTCCCCGGACGACCCGGGCTCCCCACCGCGTCGCTTCCGGCTCGGACAGTCCCTCGTCGGGCAGGCCGCCCGGGACCGGCGCGCCCTCGTGGTCGAGCACGTGCCCCCCGGGTACGCCACCATCGCCTCCGGGGTGGGCGCGGGCGATCCGGGCATGCTGGTCGTCCTGCCCCTCGTGGTCGAGGAACAGGTGCTCGGCGCCGTCGAGTTCGCCTCGCTGCACCCCTTCTCGCCCCTGCGGCGGGAGTTCCTCGACCGGTTCGCCGTCAGCGCGGGAGCCGTCCTCAGCTCCCTGGTCGCCAACCTCCGCACCGACGAACTCCTCGGGCAGTACCGCAAGCTCGCCGACGAACTCAGCTTCCGGTCCAAGGAGCTGCAGACGGGACAGCAGGAACTCCAGCGGTCCAACGCCGAGTTGCAGGAGAAGGCAGCGCTCCTCGC
Organism: Streptomyces sp. NPDC053513; assembly: GCF_044544765.1. Lineage (NCBI taxonomy): Bacteria > Bacillati > Actinomycetota > Actinomycetes > Kitasatosporales > Streptomycetaceae > Streptomyces > Streptomyces sp. NPDC053513. The sequence continues at coordinate 282,228 of NZ_JBITXP010000006.1, read as the reverse complement.
GGAGCGCAACAAGGACATCGAGTCGAAGAACCTCGTCATCGAGCAGGCCCGCCAGGAACTGGAGGCCCGGGCCCAGCAGCTGTCCCGCACCTCCATGTACAAGTCCGAGTTCCTCGCGAACATGAGCCACGAGCTGCGCACCCCGCTCAACAGCCTGCTCATCCTCGCGCGGCTGCTCGCCCAGAACGCCGAGGGGAACCTGACGGGGAAGCAGGTCGACTACGCCGAGGTCATCCACTCGGCCGGCTCCGACCTCCTCCAGCTGATCAACGACATCCTCGACCTGTCGAAGGTCGAGGCCGGCAAGATGGACCTCCGGCGGGAGCCGTTCCACCTGAGCCAGCTGGTGGAGTACCTGGAGGCGACCTTCGGGCCGGTCGCCGACGAGCGCCACCTCCGGTTCACCGTCACCCTGGCGGACGACCTGCCGGAGTCGCTGAACAGCGACGAGGCGCGCATCCGCCAGATCCTGCGCAACCTGCTCTCCAACGCGCTGAAGTTCACCGAGGAGGGCGGCGTCTCGCTCGCCGTCGAGCACGCGTCCTCCGCCGAGACCCCGCCGCCCCTGGCCGGGGCCGGGCAGGTCCTCGCCTTCCGGGTCACCGACACCGGCATCGGCATCCCCGTCGAGCAGCTCCAACACGTCTTCGAGGCCTTCCAGCAGGGCGACGGCACGGCCGCCCGGCGGTACGGGGGCACCGGACTCGGACTGTCGATCAGCCGGGAGGTGGCCGGCCTCCTCGGCGGGGCCATCGAGGCGCGGAGCGTCGCGGGCCGCGGCAGCACCTTCACCTTCTACCTGCCGGTGCCCCGCCCCGCGGAGCTCGCCGCGGCCGGCGCGGCCTCCACCGCGCGGGCGCGGACCGTCCCCGCCTCCTCCCCCACTGTCCGGACGGACGCCGTCCACCCGGACGGAAGGGGCTCCCCGGACGGGTCGGCGGGCCGGACGGTGCTCGTGGTGGACGACGACGCGCGCAACGTGTTCGCCCTCACCGCCGTCCTCGAAGGGCGCGGCCTCCACGTCCTCACGGCCGACGGCGGCCGGGCCGGTCTCGACGTGCTCGCCGCGCACGACGAGGTCGCGCTCGTGCTGATGGACGTCATGATGGCCGGGATGGACGGCTACTCGGCCATCAAGGCCATCAGGCGGATGCCGGACCGCGCGGGCCTCCCCGTCATCGTGGTCACCGCGAAGGCGATGCCGGGCGACCGCGCCCAGGCCCTGGCGGCGGGGGCCGACGACTACGTGTCGAAGCCGGTCGACGAGGAGGAACTGATCGGCAAGATCCGCGACTGGCTCACCGGCTGAGGCGGGGACACAACCACCCGCGGGCGCGCCCACCGGCGCAGGGAAGCCGGAAGCCCGGACGGCGAGCGCCGACGGACCGGCCGCAGGCCCCCCCGGACGGCGGGCCTCGACGAACCGGCCGCAGGCCCCCGGACGGCGGGCGTCAGCGGGCCGGCGGTCGGGCCCGGACCCGTACGGCGACGATGCTGGTGTCGTCGTCGGTGTCCCCGGCCGCCGTGGCGAGCAGGGCGTCGACGAGGGTGTCCGGCGCGTGGCCCGCGAGCCGCTCCGCCTCGGCGGCGAGCCGCGCCACGCCCTCGTCGAGGCCGTCGTGGCGGCGCTCGATCAGCCCGTCGGTGTACAGCAGCAGGGTGTCCCCGGGGCGCAGCCCGATCCGCTGCTCGTGGTAGGCGTACGAGGGCACCGCGCCGAGCAGCAGGTCCCGGGGCGGTTCGAGCAGCCGTGCCCGGCCGTCCCTGAGCAGCACCATCGGCAGGTGCCCGGCGCTCGTCCAGAGCAGGCCGCGGTCCTCGGGGTCGTACAGGGCGCAGACGGCGGTCGCCGTGACGCCGCCGCTCGTGCGCAGGGTCACCTCGTTGAGCCACTCCATCAGCCGCCGGGGCGAGCGGCCGGTGAAGGCGAGCGCGCGCTGGGCGTTGTGGAGCGCCACCATGCCGGTGACGGCGTCGATGCCGTGGCCCGCGATGTCGCCGACGGCCAGGAGGATCCTGCCGTCGGGCAGCGCGAGCACGTCGTACCAGTCGCCGCCGACCCGGTACTCCTCCGCCGCCGGCCGGTACCGGGCGGCCACCACCAGGTCCCCGGGCATCTCCTGGAGCCCGGGGACCTCGGGCACGATCGCCTGCTGGAGCTGGAGCGCCAGCTGGTGGCGCAGTTCCGCCTGGCCGTGCAGGGCGGTGAGGTGGTCGAAGGTCGCGGTGAGCGCGGCCTCGGTCCTGCGGCTGTCCGACACGTCCTGGTACACCCCGGCGAGGCCGGTGACGGTGCCCTCCGCGATGAGCGGCTCGGCCGCCACGCGCACATGGCGCACGGTCCCGTCGGGGAGCACGATCCGCAGGACCGTCTGCCCGCCCGTCTGCCGTTCGGTCACCGTCGCCACCAGGTCGGCGAGGGCCTCCCGGTCGTCCGGGCGCACCCGGTCGCGCAGCTCCGCGAGCGGCACCGGCGGCTCGTCCCGCGCCATGCCGAAGATGCCGTACGCCTCCGGCGACCACACCGTCCCGCCGCCGGTCAGGCTGTCCTGGAAGGGTGCCGTGTTCTGCAGCCGGGCGACCGCCCGGGCCGCGGCGAGCCCGGTCGCGCCCACGGTGTGCCACATCACCACGGCGTGCTTCCCGCCGGCCGGCAGCACCCGCACGTCGAGGAGCGGCGGCGGGTCCCCGGGCGCGGCGGACAGCGGCAGGCGGGCGGCCCGCTGGGTGCGCGCGGTGCCGGTGGCGCGTCGCGCCATGCGCGCCAGGTCGGCGTGGACGAGGGGGAAGGCGCGCGCCAGGGCGGTGTCCCTCCCCGAGGCGGTGCCGCCGAGCGCGCCGGCTCCCTCCTCGTTGAGGTGCTCCACGATCGGCTCGCCCGCCGTGTCGGGCACGGCGAGCAGCATCGCCGGCCGGGCGAGGGAGTCGAGCACGTCGACGAGGACGGGGGCGGCGGCCGACGGCGATCCGGCGGTGTCGAGCACGGTGCCCGCCACGCCCACGAGCCCGGTGACGGCCCGGCGGGCCGTCGCGTCGAGCGTCGTCGGGCCCGGCCAGCCGACGAGCGCGAGGCCGACGGTCCTGTCGCGCCGGCGCAGCGGGAGCAGGGCGCGGGCGGCGCGGGCGGTGGGTCCGGGCAGGGGTTCACCGGCGGGCGGGCCCTCCTCCAGCCAGAGCGGGATGTTCTCGGCGAGGACGGCACGGAACGCCTCGGGGGCGGCGGGCGGGATCCACTGCCAGGCGGCGGCCTCGGCGGCTCCCGCGCCCGCGGAGCCGACGAGCCGCAGACAGCCGCTGTCGACGCGCTGCCACAGCCAGAGGCTGTCCGCGCCGAGCGGGGCGAGGCCCTCCTCCAGGAGGGTGCGTGCCGCCTCGCCGACCGTGTCGGCGGTCTCCGCGGCGGCGGCCGCCCGGCGGGCCCGGCGCTCCTCCACGGGCCGCCCGTCCTCGGGTGCGGGGCCGTCGCTCTCCGGAGGGACGGTGACGGCGGACCCGTCGCCCGCGGCCGCGTTCACGATGTCCGCGGCGAGGTCCTCCGCGGACAGGCCGGTCGCCTGCGCGAGGGCGGAGAGGTGCTCGGCCGCTTCGCAGGGGGGCAGCCGCAGCTGGGCGGTGAGCGCGCCGGCGGCGAGGTCGAGCAGGTGGCGTCGGGCGAGCTGGTCGCGCAGCCAGCGGTTCTCGGCGGCGAGGGCGGGGAAGCCTCGGTCCGCACGGGCGGCGGACGGGGATCCCGTGGGTTCTGCGGAACCGGTCAAGTGGACCTCCGTCCCGCCTGGGTGCGGGCGTGCGGAGTCTGTGGGTGGATCCGTTCCGGATTCTACTCGCGCGTTCGCGTCCGTGGCCGCTCGCGGGCGGCGGGTTCAGGCGGTGAAGGCCTCGATGAGCACGTCGCGGGTCATGGTGGAGCGGCCCCGTGTCCCGGCGCCCGCCGCCTCGTCGTACGTCTCGGCCTTCGAGAGGCTCCGGAGTTCCCGGGCGGGCTTGCGGCCCTGCTCCCGGGCGGGCTTCCCGTCCCGTCAGTCGGCCGGCTCGCCCGGCGCGGGGTGCTCGGGATGGACGGTGCCGTCGCGCGTCCCGCCCCGGGGGCCCGTGCCCGCCTCGTCGGTGGCCGGCGCCTTCCCCCCGTCGCGCCCGTCGGGGACGGGGACGGACAGCGGGTCGTCCGCCGTGGCCTGCTGGTCCTCGGGGTCCCGGGGCAGCGGCTCGTCCGCACGCGGCTTCCGGTGCTCACTCATCCTGATCTCCTCGTCTCCTCGCCTTCCGGCGTCCTGGTCTTCTCTTCCGGCGTCCTGGCCTCCTCGCTTCCGGCCCTCGGGCCGCCCCGGTTCACAGGGGTGGTGGAACGCCTCCGTCGCGCCCGGCCTCCCCCTCCTCGCTGAGCGGCATCAGCGCGATGCACTCGGCGTCGATCCTGTCGGCGACCTCCGTCAGCGCGCCGACCAGCGCCTCGACCGTCTCCGGTTCGAGGCCCGAGTCGTCGGCGTCGGCCGAGTCCAGCCAGTGGGACGCGAGGTGTCGCAGCAGGAGGGTCACTTCGTCGGCGGGGAGCAGGAGGGGACCGCCGGGGACGTGGACGAGGGACATCGACGCGTTCATGGGGAACCGACCTCCGCGGTGCGGGACGAGCAGTCAGGGCAGCGGGTCCGCCTTCTCCCGATCGGGCCCGAGGAGCGGGCGGGGTTCCGGTCCCGTCCTTCCTCCCGACCGACTACCCGGTGCCCGGTGCCGTACGCGTGGATCACGCCCGGTGCCGTCCGCGCGCGTACGCGTGAGGGCCGGATCGCGCGGGTAGACGCGGGGCCGAAGGAGGGCGGGACGGCGGAGGAACGCGCCGGACGCGGGGGCGGACAGCGGAAGGACGGACGACCATGCTGTTCCTGCTGGGTCTGCTGCTCCTCGGGGCGACCGGCGCCTTCATCGGGCTGGCCGTCTCGGAGAACACCGGAGGCCCCGACCAGACCGTCATGATGCTGGACCACCGCATCGCCACCATGAACGGCCTCGCGATCTTCCTCGCCGGCATGGCGCTGGCCGTGATCGTCGGCCTCGCCTGCGCGATGACGGCGGCGGGCGCCGCACGGTCCCGGCGCCGCCGGGCCCTCGGCCACCGCGCCCACGAGCCGGCGGGGTCGCCGTCCCGTCCGCGGGACCGCGACCCCTACGAGGAGCGGGACGTGACGTCCCGTACGGAGAACGAGACCACGGCCGCCGGGGGACGGAACCCCCGCCGCCACCACTTCCGTTTCGGGCACTGACGGCCGTCGGCGCGCCGGCGGGCTCCGCGCGGCGGAGCAGCCGCACGCGGCGCGAGGCCCCGTACGGCCGGAAAGGACTCGGTCATGACCGCAGCACCCACCACCCCCACGACGCTCGGCCCCGACAGCGACCTCTCCCGGGTCTTCGAACTCGCCCAGCAGCTACGGGTGGACTCGGTGCGCGCCAGCACGGCCGCCGGCTCCGGCCACCCCACCTCCAGTCTGTCGGCGGCCGACCTGATGGCGGTCCTGATGGCCCGCCACCTCCGCTACGACTGGGCGACGCCCGACAACCCGGACGGCGATCACCTGGTCTTCTCCAAGGGGCACGCCTCGCCCCTGCTGTACGCGATGTTCAAGGCGGCCGGGGCGATCGGCGACGACGAGCTGATGACGACGTACCGCCGCTTTGGCCACCGCCTCCAGGGCCATCCCACGCCCGAGCTGCCCTGGGTGGACGTGGCCACCGGCTCCCTCGGCCAGGGCATCGGCTACGCGGTGGGGATCGCGCTCGCGATCCGGGACCTGGAGCGGCGGGCCTCCCGGGTGTGGGTGCTGTGCGGTGACAGCGAGACCGCCGAGGGCTCCGTGTGGGAGGCCCTCGACAAGGCCGGGCACCACCGGCTGGCCAACCTCACCGTCCTGCTCGACGTGAACCGCCTCGGCCAGAGCGGGCCCACCGAACTGGAGTGGGACACCGACGCGTACGCCCGCCGCGTCGAGGCCTTCGGCTGCCGGGCGATCGAGGTCGACGGCCACGACCTCGAAGCGGTCGACCTGGCCCTGACCGAGGCCGCCGACGGACGGGCGCCCACCGTCGTCGTCGCCAGGACCGTCAAGGGCCGTGGCGTGGCGGAGGTGGCCGACAAGGCGGGCTGGCACGGCAAGGCGCTCCCCGAGGACCTGGCCGCACGCGCCGTCGCCGAACTCGGCGGCGTCCGCGACCTGCGGGTGCGCGGCCCGCGCCCACCCGGGCACCCCGGCCCCGCGCACCCCGACGGCCGGCACGCCGGCCCGGTGGAGCCGCCCCGCTACGAGGTCGGCGACGAGGTCGCCACCCGGGTCGCCTTCGGCGCCGCCCTGGCCGCCCTCGGCGCCCGCCCCGAGGTCGTCGCCCTGGACGCGGAGGTCGGCAACTCGACCCATGCCGAGGAGTTCGCGAAGGCCCACCCGGAGCGGTACTTCCAGACGTACATCGCCGAGCAGCAGATGATCGCGGACGCCGTGGGCATGGCCGTGCGCGGCTTCCGCCCGTACGCCACGACCTTCGCCGCCTTCCTCACCCGCGCGCACGACTTCGTCCGGATGGCCGCCGTCTCGCGGATCACGATGGCCCTGTGCGGGACGCACTGCGGGGTCGAGATCGGCGCGGACGGCCCTTCGCAGATGGGGGTGGAGGACCTCGCCATGATGCGTGCCGTCCTCGGCTCCACCGTGCTGTACCCCTCGGACGCCACCTCCGCGGCCGCCCTGACCACGACCATGGCGGACCTGGACGGGATCTCCTATCTGCGCACCACTCGCGGGGCGTACCCCGTCCTCTACGACGGCGACGAGACGTTCCCGGTGGGCGGCTCGAAGACCCTGCGCGAGAGCGCGGACGACCGGGTCACGCTCGTGGGCGCCGGTGTCACCCTGCACGAGTGCCTGGCGGCCGCGGAGGAGCTCGCCGACGAGGGCGTACGGGCCCGGGTCGTCGACCTGTACTCGGTCAAGCCCGTCGACGTGGACACCCTCGCCCGTGCGGCCCGGGAGACCGGCGCGCTCGTCGTCGTCGAGGACCACCATCCCGAGGGCGGGCTCGGCGAGGCCGTCCTGTCGGCCCTCGCCGTGGCCGGGGCGCATCCTGCCTTCGCCCATCTCGCCGTCACGGAGCTGCCCGGCTCGGGCACCACCGGCGAACTCCTCGACGCGTGCGGCATCTCCCGCACCCAGGTCGCCGGGGCCGCCCGGGCGCTGGTCGCGCGGTAGGCGCGTTCCCGGTCGTCCCGATCGCCTCGGCCGTCCCGATCATCTCGGCCCTCCCGGCCGCCTCGGTCGACCCGCCCGTCTCGGTCGCCTCGGTCGCCTCGATCCTTCCGCCCGTCTCGGTCGTCCCGGCCGCCTCGGTCGGAAAGTCACTCCTTCCGATGATTCCTGTCGGTTGGGCGGGCTCTGCGTGTTATCACCCCTGCACGGTCCGCCGTACGCGACCATGACGGACGCCGAAACCGTCACGATGAGCGGAAGAAGGACCCACGTGCCCGGCAGCGAGAGCGAGAACCCGGCGATCCCCTCGCCCACCCCCACCGAGACCCGGCCCAAGACCAACAGGGACTGGTGGCCGAACCAACTGGACCTGCAGGTACTCCATCAGCATTCGCCCCTCTCCGATCCGATGGACACGGACTTCGACTACGCGAAGGAGTTCGCGCAGCTCGACGTCGACGCGCTGAAGCGGGACGTCATCGCGGTGATGACGGACTCCCAGGACTGGTGGCCCGCCGACTACGGTCACTACGGGCCGCTCTTCATCCGGATGAGCTGGCACGCCGCGGGGACGTACCGCATCGCGGACGGCCGGGGCGGCGGCGGCCAGGGCGCCCAGCGTTTCGCCCCGCTCAACAGCTGGCCGGACAACGCGAGCCTCGACAAGGCGCGCCGGCTCCTCTGGCCGGTCAAGCAGAAGTACGGGCGGAAGATCTCCTGGGCCGACCTGCTGGTCTTCGCCGGCAACTGCGCCATGGAGTCCATGGGGTTCAAGACCTTCGGGTTCGGCTTCGGACGTCCGGACGTCTGGGAGCCCGAGGAGATCTTCTGGGGCCCCGAGGACACCTGGCTCGGGGACGAGCGCTACAGCGGCGACAGAGAGCTCACCGGCCCCTTCGGCGCCGTGCAGATGGGCCTGATCTACGTCAACCCGGAGGGCCCCAACGGCAACCCGGACCCGATCGCCGCCGCCCGGGACATCCGCGAGACGTTCGGGCGCATGGCGATGAACGACGAGGAGACCGCCGCGCTCATCATCGGCGGCCACACCTTCGGCAAGTGCCACGGCGCGGTCGACCCCGAGTACATCGGCCCGGAGCCCGAGGCCGCCCCCATGGAGCAGCAGGGCCTCGGCTGGCGGAACTCGTACGGCAGCGGGAAGGGCGCCGACGCGCTCACCAGCGGGCTCGAGGGAGCGTGGACGAACGAGCCGACCAAGTGGGACAACGGCTACCTGGACAACCTGTTCCGGTACGAGTGGGAGCTGACGACCAGCCCTGCCGGCGCGCAGCAGTGGACCCCCAAGGACGCGTCGGCGAAGGACACCGTGCCCGACGCGCACGATCCGTCGAAGCGGCACGCCCCGATGATGCTCACGACGGACCTCGCGCTGCGGATGGACCCGGTCTACGCGCCGATCGCGAAGCGCTTCCACGAGAACCCCGACGAGCTCGCCGACGCGTTCGCCAGGGCCTGGTACAAGCTGCTGCACCGTGACATGGGCCCGCTCTCGCGCTACCTCGGCCCGTGGATCCCCGAGCCGCAGATCTGGCAGGACCCGGTCCCCGCGGTCGACCACCCGCTGGTCGGGGAGGCGGACGTCGCCGCCCTCAAGTCCAGGATCCTCGACTCCGGGCTCTCCGTCTCCCAGCTGGTCACCACCGCCTGGGCGTCGGCCGCGAGCTTCCGCGGCACCGACAAGCGCGGCGGCGCCAACGGGGCGCGGATCCGGCTCGCGCCGCAGAAGGACTGGGAGGTCAACTCCGCGCCCGAGGTGGCCCGGACGATCGAGACCCTGGACGGGATCCGCCGGGACTTCGAGGGCGCGGACGGGGCGAGGATCTCGCTCGCGGACCTCATCGTGCTCGGCGGCTGCGCGGCCGTGGAGCGGGCCGCGAAGAACGCCGGGTACGACCTCACGGTCCCGTTCGCGCCGGGGCGCACGGACGCCTCGCAGGAGCAGACCGACGTGGAGTCGTTCGCGGTCCTCGAACCCCGGGCGGACGGCTTCCGCAACTACCTCCGGGCGGGCGAGAAGCTGTCGCCGGAGACCCTGCTGCTCGACCGCGCCAACCTGCTGACGCTGACCGCTCCCGAGATGACGGTGCTCGTCGGCGGCATGCGGGTGCTGGGCACCGGGTTCGGGCAGGCGCGGCACGGGGTCTTCACCGACCGGCCGGAGACGCTGACCAACGACTTCTTCGTCGGGCTCCTGGACATGGGCACGGAGTGGAAGGCCTCGGCGTCCGAGGAGAACGTCTTCGAGGGCCGCGACCGCGTCACGGGCGAGGTGCGGTGGACCGCCACCCCCGTCGACCTCGTCTTCGGTTCGCACTCCCAGCTGCGGGCCCTCTCCGAGGTGTACGCGGCGGCGGACGGGGGCGAGAAGTTCGCGCGCGACTTCGTGGCCGCGTGGGACAAGGTGATGAACCTCGACCGGTTCGACCTGCGCTGAGCGCGGCGCGCCCCGGCCGGCTCACGGGCCGGCCGGGGCGTTCTTCCGGCATCGGGTGGTGGCGTCAGGTGGTGAGGAGCCGGTTGAAGAAGGAGCGGTACTGGCGCAGGGCGGTGCGCAGGTCCTCCGTGTCGACGTCCTCGCCTTCGCTCCACTGGCCTTCCAGGTCCTTCTTGCGGTCGGCGAAGGTGGCGGCGAGCCGCTGGATCACCTCGGTGACCAGCTCGTCGGCCTCGTGCACGGCTCCCCGGGGGTCGTCGACGAACCGGCCCTGGATCTCGCGCCAGCGCGTACGGAACGCCTCGTCGGCCTCGGCGTCGAGGAGGCGCGGCAGCTGATCGCCGGAGCCGGGTTCCGCGCCGGTGCCGGACTCCGTGCCCATGCCGGACTCCGTGCCGGTGCCGGTCCTCCTGTCGGTGCCGGTCCTCCTGTCCGCGCCGGTCCTCCTGTCCGTGCCGGGTCCCGTGTCCGTACCCGGCCCCTCGTCCGTACCGGGCCCTGCGTCGGTACCGGCTCCCACCTCTGCGCCGGACCCCGCCTCGCGCAGCTCGGCCCCGCGCCGGTCGGCCTCGCGCGGCTCCGCCTCGCGCACGTCCTCGTCGGCGCGCGTGTCGGGCGGGATGTCGGTGCTCTCCCCGGGGTACACGGGTGGCGCTTCGGCGTCGCCGCCCCGTGCCGGTGTGTCGTACTCGCGTCGCATGGCGCGTCCTCCTGGTCAGCTCCGGCCCTGTCCGGACGCGTCGCCGTTCGAGAGAAGTTCGTCGAAGAGCGCCCGGTAGTGGACCATCGCGCCCCTCAACTGCTCGGTCGTGGCCTGCCGCGAGGAGCTCAGGGCGTTGATCTCGTGCGCCGCCTGGTAGTGCTCCAGGGTGCGGCCGTGCTCCACGGAGAGGTCCCTCATCTGCTGTTCGAAGCCCTCCGTGGGATAGCCCCGCTCGCGCATGAGCGAGGTCACCAGCGTGTCCGCGTCGTGCACCGCGCCGTCGGGGCGGTCCACGAACTGCTCCTGCACGCTGCTCCACTGCTGGGCGTAGCGCTCCCGCGCCCCGCTCGACAGCGGCTTGATGTCCAGGTCCTGGTGGCGCTTCTCCCGCTCCTGGAGGTCGTGCTCGGCGGCCCGCCTGCTCCCGGCGTCGTCGACGGCGCGGTCGTACTCGGGCCCGAAGCGCTCGCGCAGCCGACGGCGGCGCCGCCGGTCCAGGGCGATGGCCAGCACGATCAGCGCGATCACCACCACGACGGGTATGACGATGGCCAGAATCGTTCCTGTCGACATCGGCCTCGCTCCCTCGGCTCTCGTCGATATCCACGGCGGCTGCCCAGGCGCGCCGGGCTGAAACGGCCGCCGCGGGTGCGGGGCCCTGCCTGGTGGTGTGGACACCAGGTGCGGCACACACTCCCTCGGGGCGCCGGGCACTGCCACTGTCGTCCCATGACCCAGCACAGCACTCTGATCACCGGCGCCACCACGGGGATGGGGCGCGCGCTCGCGCTCGATCTGGCGCCCCGCGGCGGCACCCTCCTCCTGCACGGCCGGGACGCCGGGCGCCTTGAGGCCGTGGCCGCCGAGGCCCGTGCCGCGGGGCCCGGCACCACGGTCCGCACCTTTCTCGCCGACCTCTCCGACCTGGACCAGGTGCGGGCGACGGCCGCCCGGATCCGGGCGACGGAGCCGCACCTCGACGGGCTGATCCACAACGCGGTGGCGGGCGGCGGCGCGCAGCCGCTCGTCCGGGAGCTGAGCGCCCAGGGCCACGAACTCCGCTTCGCGGTGAACCACTTGGCTCCGTACGCGCTCACCCGCGCCCTGCTGCCCCTGCTCACCGCCTCGGCCCCGGCCCGGGTCGTCAACGTCGCCTCGATAGGTCAGGAGGCCGTCGACTTCGACGACGTGATGCTGGAGCGGGGCTACGAAGGCCTGCGGGCCTACTGCCGGAGCAAGCTGGCCATGATCATGGCGACCTTCGAGCTGGCGGCCGAGCTGAAGGGCACCGGCGTCACGGTGAACGCCCTCCACCCCGCCCACCTGATGGACACGCCCGGCCTCCGCGCCTACGGCCTCGCACCCGTCACCACCACGGAGGAGGGCGTCCGCCCCACCGTACGACTGCTCCTGGACCCGGACCTGGCCACGGTCACCGGCCGTTACTTCGACCGGTTCACCGATGCGCGGGCCCATGAGCAGGCGTACGACGCCGGGGCCCGCGAGCGGCTGATGAAGCTGACGCACGAACTGACGGAGCGGGTCTGGTGGGACGCGTGACGGGGACCGGCGCCGGAGTGTGACGGGGACCGGCGCAGGGGCGTGGCGGGTCACGCGGCGGGGGCGTGAGCTCTGGCCTCCGGCCTCTAACCCGCTCCGTCGCCGCCCGTCTCCTCCCGCGCCGTCCGGGCCGCGTTCTCCAGGAGGAGCGCGTGGACGAAGGCCTGGGGGAGGTTGCCGCGGAGGCGGCGGCGCCGGACGTCGTACTCCTCGGAGAACAGGCCCGGCGGACCGGTGGCGCTGCGGGTGCGCTCGAACCACCGCGCCGCGGCGACCGGCCGGCCCTCGACGCGGCAGGCGGCCGTCATGAGGAAGCCGCAGAGGAGGAACGCTCCCTCCGAGTCGCCGAGCCGGGTGGCGTCGTCGCCGTGGAAGCGGTAGACGAAGCCGTCCTCGGTGAGCTCCCGTTCCACGGCCCGGCGGGTGGCGGTGAGCATCGGGTCACCGGGCGGCCAGGTCGAGGAGGCCAGCGGCCGCAGCAGGGCCGCGTCGGGACGGGGGTCGCCGGCGGCGCGCTGCCAGCGCCCCGAGGGGTGGGCGCAGCGGCGGCGGGTCTCGGCGAGGATCCGGTCCGCGAGGTCCCGCCAGCGGTCCGCGTCGGGCGGGCGGATGTCCCTGGCGGCGGCCCGCAGCCCGCACACCGCGGCGAGCCGCGAGTGCGTCCACCACGCCGGCGGCAGCTCCCACAGGCCCGCCTCCGGGCGCGTCCAGTTCTCCTCCAGGGCCGCGACGGCGGTGTGCGCGGCCTTCACGCCGTCCGCGTCGAGCCGGTCCTGGCGGCCCGCGGCGGCGAGCAGTTCGAGGATCTCGCCGAAGGTGTCGAGCTGGAACTGGTTTCCCGCGCGGTTGCCGACGCGGTCGGCGGCGCCGGGGTAGCCGCTGAGCGGCAGGGTCCGTTCGTCGGGTACGGGCCGTCCGTCGACGCGGTAGGCGGGCCGCAGCCGGTCGCCGTCGGCGAGCACGCGCGCGGTGGCGACGCCCACGGCGGCGTCGGTGAGCGGGTGGGGGCCGTGGGCGGCGACGGCGAGGCCCGCGTAGCACTGGTCGCGCAGCCAGGCGTACCGGTAGTCGTAGTCGCGCTCGGAGCCGGCGTGCTCGGGGAGCGAGGTGGTGGCGGCGGCCACCATCGCCCCGGTGCGCGGGTTGGTGAGACCGGTGAGGACCGCGTACGCCTGGCGGACGTCACGGGTCGCGGGCAGTGCCGTGCAGTCGGGGATCGCCGCGGTCCAGTGCCGTTCGGTGCTCCACCAGGCCCGTCCGGGGGGCACGGGGGTGTCGAGGGGGCGGTCGGAGAGCTCCAGGACCAGGTCGTGCCGCGCGCCCTCGGGCAGGGTCAGCCGGGCGGTGAGTTCGCCGTCGGAACCGACGCGGGCGTCCGTGAGGCCGCGCAGCCGCATCCACAGCCCGCCCCGGGAGGCCTCCCAGGTGTCGGGGCCGGTGCGGTGCGGCAGCAGGGGCGGGTCCGCGCCGTAGCCGCCGCGCACGGCGAGCCGTACGGTGACGGCCGCCGCGCCCTTTACGGCGTGGAGGCGGCGCAGCACCGTCGCGCGGTGGGGGTCGGCCGGTGCGGCGAGGGCGTTGCGGCATTCGACGACGCCGTCCTCGAGGGTCCAGTGGCCGGTCCACACGAGGGAGCCGTCGTGGTACGCGCCCTCGGCCACGCGCCACGGTTCCTCCGGGCACACCTGGAAGGCGCCCGCGCCGCCGATGAGTTCGGAGAAGACCGCGGGGTCGTCCCAGCCGGGGACGCACAGCCACACCAGGTCCCCGTCGGGCCCCAGGAGCGCGGCGCGTTCGCCGTCGGCGAGGAGCGCGTAGTCGCCGAGCGGCCGGGGCCGGTGCGCGGGGCTCCGCGGAGTCGTGGCGGGCATGGGGTCGTCACCTCCCGGACCTCCCGGGCGGCTACCCCGTGGGCTCGGCGCGTACTCCCCGTGGGGTCGGTCCGAGGGGGGCCATCACTCCCCTGGACGGCGCACCGCGCCGCGTCGGTCACCGCCCGTGAGACTCGTTTGGACCGATCCCCCGCACGAAGGAAGAGAAGCATGGCCGACAAGCCCACCATCGTCCTGGTCCACGGTTTCTGGGGCGGCGCCGCCCACTGGGCGAACGTCATCGTCGAGCTGAACAAGCGCGGCCACGACAGGATCCGCGCCGTCGAGAACCCGCTCACCTCCCTCGCCGACGACGCCGAACGCACCCGCAAGATGATCAAGCAGGTGGACGGTCCGGTGGTCCTCGTCGGCCACTCCTACGGCGGCGCGGTCATCACCGAGGCGGGCGACCTGCCGAACGTGACCGCGCTCGTCTACGTCGCCGCCTTCGCGCCGGCCGAGGGCGAGAGCCCGGGCGGGCTGAGCCAGGAGGTGCCGCCCGCCGCCATCGAGAACCTCGCCCCTGACTCCGACGGCTACCTCTGGATCAGACAGGACAAGTTCCACGAGAGCTTCGCCCAGGACCTCGCGCCCGACGAGGCGTTCGTCATGGCCGTCACCCAGAAGGCGCCGCTCGCCTCCGCCTTCGGCGACAACGTCACCGCGGCGGCCTGGCGCAACAAGCCGGTCTGGTACCAGGTGTCCACCGAGGACCGCATGATCCACCCGGACAACGAGCGCCGCATGGCCCGGCGCACGAACGCGCGCAGGATCGTCGAACTCGACGCGAGCCACGCCTCCCTGGCCTCCCGGGCGGAGGAGGTCGTCGACCTGATCGAGGAGGCGGTCCGCGAGACCGCCGGCTGACCCGGTCCCCGTACCGGCACCGCCGCCGCGTTCCCGTACGGCGGACGCGGCGGCGACGGCGCGGTCCCGCGAGCCGGTGGCCGCGCGGGCCTGACGGGTGATGTTCGCGCGGGTCGGCGGCGCCCCGGGCCGCCGCGCCGCCCCCACCGGCCAATACTCCGGCCATGAGCCCACTCCGCACCAGGACCGGGCCGCTCCGGTCCGTCCCCCGGTCGCGCCGTGCCGCGGTCACCGCCGTCGCCGCGCTCCTCGCCCTCTGCGCCCCCACCGCGGCGACCGGTGCCCCGGCGGCCGACGGCCGCCCCCACCGGCCCTGCGTCGCTTCCCGGCCGCCCGAGCGGGGCCCGGCGCGCGACGTCCTGCGGATCGCCGAGCGGGCCAAGGCGGAGATGGACCTCAAGTCCGTGATCCTGCGGGTCACCGTCGACGGCCGCGAGGTCGTCACCGCCGCGCTCGGCGAGTCGATGACGGGCGTTCCGGCCGCTCCCGCCCTGCACTTCCGGAACGGGAACATCGCGATCAGCTACATGGGCACGGCGCTGCTGCGGCTGGTCGACCGGGGCGTGGTGCGCCTCGACGACCCCGTGGCGCGCTGGCTGCCGGGGCTCAAGGACGGCGACAGGATCACCCTGCGGATGCTGGCCGCCTCCACCACCGGTCTCGTCGACTACGTCCGGCTGCCGGAGTTCCAGCGGGCCGTCGTCGCGGACCCGTTCCGCCGGTGGACGGCCGACGAACTGGTACGGCTGTCGACGAGCAAGGAGCGCTGGTACGAGCCGGGCACCAACTGGAGCTACTCGCACGCCAACTTCGTCCTCCTGGGTGCCGCGCTGGAGAAGATCACCGACACGCGCCTCGACGTCCTGCTCCGGCGCGAGGTCCTGGGCCCGCTCCGACTGCGCGAGACCCGCAACGGTTTCACGCCCGACGTCCCCGCGCCCGTCCTGCACGCCTTCACGTCCGACCGCGGGACGTACGAGGAGTCGACGTTCTGGAACCCCTCCTGGACCACCGCCCCGGGCGCGGTGGAGACCACCGACATCTGTGACCTGGCGCGTTCGGCCGCCGGCATCGGCTCGGGCCGGCTGCTCTCGCCGTCGTCGTACCGGGAACTGCTGGATCCGGGGACGGTCGGTCTGGGGCACGCCACCGAGAAGTGCCCGGCGAAGGTCTGCCTCGCGCAGACGGAGGCCGCCCACGACGGCCTGGGGGTGCTCGTCCTGGGCGACTGGGTGTCCCAGCACCCGTTGTTCTTCGGGTACTCGGCGTCCCAGAACTACCTGCCGTCCGAGCGGCTGGCCATCGCGGTGTCGACCACGGACGGCCCGAACGCCGCGGCCGGCCACTCGGCCCACACGATCGCCCGGCGCATCGCGGCCGCCCTGGCCCCGGCCCACCCCGTCCCCGACTTCGGCTGACGGCCGCCCCGGGCCGCCGCCGGGTCCTCGACCGGCATGCGCCCGGCGGCCTCAGACCGCCGCCGGGTCCGCGTCCGGCGTGTGCCCGGCGGCTTCGGCGGCGGTGTAGGAGGAGGCGAAGGTGAAGGCGCGCGGGGACGGGCCGTGCGCCCGCAGGTCCGCCAGCCGTTCGACGGCCTCGTCGAGGGTGGGGACGTGTCCGGCGGGGACCCACCAGAGCACCAGGTGCGCCTCGACGTGCCGGTGGAACCAGTCGCGGCGCTTCCGCATGACCTCCAGGTGCCCGCTGCGGTAGGCGAAGTCCCACAGGGCCTCCTGGGTCTCCCAGACCGACAGGTTGACGATGACGTCGTCGCCCAGCGGGCGCAGACCGGTGGCGTCGGCCTCCCCCTCGCCGATGAGCCGCCACACGAAGCCGGGGGCCGTGTCGGCGGCGGCGTTGACGGGGTCGAGCATCTCGACGAACGGCGCCACGCGCGGGTCGTCGAGGGGGTGGAGGAGCCGGGAGACGTTGAGTTGGGCGAGGTGGGCGGAGTGCCGGGGCGTGGTCATGACCTCATCCCAGCACGCACCGCTTTTCTATGTCAATGAAGATTGTTTTTAGAAGCTTCGGCCGTCACCTCGGCCGCCGCCTCGACCACCACGCAGCACTCCCCCGGCCGGGCGTCCATGCGGGCGCGGACGGGACCCTCCGTACCGAACAGCCCTTCGAGAAGTGCGAGGTTCATGCCGCAGACGAGGGGTGGGAAGCTCTCGGCGACGGCGTGGAAGGGGCAGTTGCGCATCCGGACGACCTCCACGGCCTCCTCCTCGGCGCCCTCCCGGTACGGTTCGTAGCCGCGCGCCGCCAGCACCTCCAGGGCCTCTTCGAGGTTCCCGCAGGGTCCCGCCGGGTCGCGCAGGGCCTCGCCCCGGCGGCGCGCCGCCGCGCAGAGACCGGCGTCGAGCCCGGCCTGTTCGGCGGCCTCGGCGAGCAGTTCGGCGGCGGTGCGGTAGTCGCGGGCGGGCAGCGAGACCGACCGTTCGCCCCGCGCCCGCGTGTACACCTTGGCGGGGCGGCCGGCCCCCGGCCCCGAGCGCCCCGAGAGGCGGCGGCTGCCGCTCTCCAGCAGTCCGGCCCCGGTCAGCCTGTCCAGGTGGTGGGCGGCGAGGGTCCGTGCCACTCCGGTCGCCTCGGCGGCCTCGTTGCGGCCGACCTCGCGGCCCTGCGCCACCACGTACTCGTACAGGCGGCGCCGCACAGGGTCCTGCAGCACCGCGATCGCGTCGATGTCCTCCATCGGGCCATTCTAGGAACAACGCGGATTGGCGATAGAGAGTACGCTGGCCGGCGCTGGGACCGCCGGAGGACCGGGAGCGTGTGGTGACGGAAGCGACGGAGCCGGTTGCGCGCGTGCGCAGACAGCCGCGGCAGGCGCGCAGCCGGGCCCGGGTCGAGGCCATCCTCGGCGCGGCCGACCGGATCCTCTCCCGGGAGGGGTACGAGGCGCTGACGATGCGGCGGATCGCCGAGGAGGCGGGGGTGCCGGTCGGCAGCATCTACCAGTTCCTCCCCGACAAGGGCGCGGTGGTGGACGCGCTCGGCCGGCGCTATCTGGAGGCCTTCGGGACGGCCGTCGACGAGCTCGTCGAGCGGGCCCTCGCGGGTGAACTGACCGACCTGGTGGGCACGATGGTGGACGTCTACGCCGAGCTGTTCCGGTCGCAGCCGGGCGGCATGGCACTGTGGGCCGGCCGGCACCTCAGCCCCGAGCTCGCCCGCGCCGACGAGGCGAGCAACGCGCTCGTCGCCGACGGCCTGCGGCGCATCGTCGAGCACCTGACCGGCGGATCCGGCGACGAGCGGGCGCGCCGGGCGACGCGCATGGCGGTGTGGGCCGCCAACGCCGTGCTGCACGAGGTGTTCAAGAGCGACGGCGAGCCGGACCTGGAGACCGTGGACGAGCTGAAGCGGATGCTGCACCGCTACTGGGAGGACCTGCGCGTCCGGCTGACGGCCGGGGAGGGGTGAGGCCGGGGGCCGGGGATCCGTGCCGTCAGAGCCATAGAACGTGAACGCGCGTTCATGTTACGGTGCGGCCCACCTCGGACGGCAAGCCGGCAGTGAAGGCAGGTGCCCGTGACAAGCAGCCCCACCG
Source organism: Streptomyces sp. NPDC053513 (assembly GCF_044544765.1). NCBI lineage: Bacteria > Bacillati > Actinomycetota > Actinomycetes > Kitasatosporales > Streptomycetaceae > Streptomyces > Streptomyces sp. NPDC053513. The sequence goes on along the minus strand of NZ_JBITXP010000006.1, from coordinate 263,993 downwards.
ACCCCACCCGACTCCCGCGGCTCCCGGCCGGCTTCGTCTGGGGGGCCTCCACCGCCGCGTACCAGATCGAGGGCGCGGCCGACGAGGACGGCAAGGGGCCGTCGATCTGGGACGCCTTCGTGCGGCGCCCGGGGGTGGTCCGCGACGGCCACACCGGTGACGTCGCCTGCGACCACTACCACCGGTCCGGCGAGGACGTGGCGCTGATGCGCCGGCTCGGGCTCGACGCGTACCGCTTCTCCGTCTCCTGGCCGCGCGTCCTGCCGACCGGCGCGGGCAAGGTGGAGCCGCGCGGGCTCGACTTCTACGACCGGCTGGTCGACGCGCTGCTCGACGCCGGGATCGAGCCCACCCCCACCCTCTTCCACTGGGACCTGCCGCAGGCCCTGGAGGACGAGGGCGGCTGGCTGAACCGGGAGACCGCGTACCGGTTCGCCGAGTACGCGGCGGTGACGGCGGACCGGCTCGGCGACCGGGTGAAGCGGTGGATCACCCTGAACGAGCCCTTCGTGCACATGTCCTTCGGCTACGGCTTCGGCGTCCACGCCCCGGGCCGCGCCCTGCTCCTCGACGCCCTGCCCGTCGCGCACCACCAGCTGCTCGGCCACGGCCTCGCGACCGCGGCGCTGCGGGCCGCCGTCCCGGACGGCCAGGTGCTGATCGCCAACAACTGTACGCCCGTACGGCTGCGCGCGGACACCCGGTCGGACGCGGACACGGCGGCGGCATCGGCGTACGACGTCCTGCACAACCGCCTTTTCAACGACCCGATCCTGACGGGAAGTCACCCCGACCTCTCGGCCTACGGCATGAGCGACCCGAGCTGGGGAGGAGTGGTGCGCGACGGCGACCTCGCCGCCATCTCCGCGCCGCTCGACGGACTGGGCGTCAACTACTACAACCCGACCTGGGTGACCGCCCCCGCCGATCCCGGAGCGGGCCTGCCCTTCGACCTGACCGAGCCTCAGGAGGCTTACGCGCGGACCGCGTTCGGCTGGCCGGTCGTCCCCGACGGGCTCACGGAGCTGCTCACCGGCCTCAAGGACCGGTACGGCGACGCCCTCCCACCGGTGTGGATCACCGAGAACGGCTGCTCGCAGCCGGCCGGCACGGACGACCGGGCACGGATCGACTACCTCGCCGGGCACCTCGCCGCCGTCGCGGAGGCCGTGGCCCGAGGGGTGGACGTGCGCGGCTACTTCACCTGGTCGCTGCTCGACAACTTCGAGTGGGCCGAGGGCTACCACCAGCGCTTCGGGCTGGTCGAGGTCGACTTCGCCACCGGACGCCGCACGCCCCGGGCGAGCTTCGCGTGGTACCGCGACCTGATCGCCTCCCAGCGGGGCCGCACGCCCTCATGACCGAGGCGTGCGCGGAGGACGGGTCCGACCACGCCGCCGTCCTCGCCGAGCCCACCCTCCCGGTCGGCGCCGGGTGGACGGCGGGCCTCTCGCTGGCCACCCTCGCCGTCTTCATGGCGTTCATGACGCCCATCCAGATCCTGCTGCCGCTCCAGCTGGAGCACATCGACCCGCACCACAAGAACGCCGCGCTGTCGCTCGTCACCGGCCTCGGCGCGCTCGTCGCGGTCCTCGCCAACCCGCTCGCCGGAGCGTGGTCGGACCGGACCACGAGCCGGTTCGGCCGTCGCCGGCCCTGGATCCTCGGCGGCGCCCTCGCCGGGGCGGCGGGCCTCGCGGCCACCGCCGCCCAGCACACCGTGGCGGGGGTCGCCGTCGGCTGGTGCCTGGCGCAGGCGGGACTCAACGCGATGCTGGCCGGTGTCACCACCCCGATCGCCGACCGGGTGCCGCTCGCCCAGCGCGCGCAGGTCTCCGGCTGGACCGGCCTCACCCAGTCCGTCGGCCTGGTCCTGGGCGCACTGATCACCACCCTCCTCGTCACCGGAGTCCGGTCCGGTTACCTCGTGCTCGCCCTGCTCACCGTCGTGCTCGCCCTCCCCTTCGTCCTGCGCCAGACCGAGCCGCCCCTGCCCCGGGCGCTGCGCCCCGCCTTCGACGCCCGCGCCTTCGCCCGCTCCTTCCGGCTGAGCCCCCGGCGGCATCCCGACTTCGGCTGGGCGTGGCTCACCCGGTTCCTGATCAACCTCGGCAACGCCCTCGGCACCCTCTACCTGTTCTACTTCCTCGCCGACGCCGTCCACCACGACGATCCCGGCACCGGCGTGCTGGTCCTCACGGTGGTCTACACCCTCTGCGCCGCGCTCACGGCCGTCCCCGTGGGCGTGCTGTCCGACCGCTCCGGACGCCGCAAGGGCTTCGTCGTCCTCTGCTCGCTGGTCATGGCCGCCGCCGCGCTCCTGCTCGCCCTGCTCCACACCTGGCCGTCCGCGCTCGTCGCCGCGGCCGTCCTCGGCGCGGGGTACGGCGTCTACCTCGCCGTCGACCAGGCGCTGGTCACCCAGGTCCTGCCCGAGGCCGCCGACCGGGCCAAGGACCTCGGCGTCATCAACATCGCCAATTCCGGCCCCCAGGTCCTCGCCCCCGCCCTCGCGTCGCCGGTCATCGCCCACCTCGGCGGCTACACGGGCCTGTACGTGTCAGCGGCCCTGGTCATCCTCCTCGGCGGTCTCCTCGTCGGCCGCGTACGGGGCGTGGCCTGACGCCGCCCGGCGGGCCCGGCCGCGTCCCACCTGCTGAAATTGTTCATTCAGAGTATTGATCCCTGTTTGCCTCTATGCGAGATTCGGCGCACCGCGGTGCCGGTCGACGGCCGCGGTCCGTCCGGATCCACAGGAATCGCCGCCGGGAGAGGTCTCAACATGCCGGTCCAACACGCCCCCGGGGAACGACTCGCGATGGAGAGGCGCACCATCGAGGTCATTCCCGACGCCGAGCGGCACGGCACGCCGCGCAGCCAGTTCACGCTGTGGTTCGGCGCCAACATGCAGATCACCGCGATCGTCGACGGCGCCCTGTCCGTCGTCTTCGGCGCCGACGCGCTCTGGGCGATACCGGCGCTGCTGATCGGCAACGTGCTCGGCGGCATCGTCATGGCGCTGCACTCCGCGCAGGGCCCGCGCCTCGGCGTGCCGCAGATGATCTCCAGCCGCGCGCAGTTCGGCGTCCACGGCGCGGTCCTGCCGCTGCTCCTCGTGATCCTCATGTACCTCGGCTTCGCCGCGACCGGCAGCGTGCTGGCCGGCCAGGCCCTGGCCGAGCTGCTGCACATCGACGACGCCCGGGTCGGCATCCTCGTCTTCGGCGTGCTGACCGCCGTGGTCGCCGTCACCGGCTACCGGCTCATCCACGCCGCCGGCCGGGTGGCCACCGTCGCCGGGGTGCTCGGCCTCGGCTATCTGCTGGTGCGGCTGTTCACCCAGTACGACGTCGGCGCGCACGTCGGGAACAAGGGCTTCGAGGCGGCCACCTTCCTGCTCGCCGTCGGGCTCGGCGCCGGCTGGCAGCTGACCTTCGGCCCGTACGTCGCCGACTACTCGCGCTACCTGCCGCGCGACACCGGCACGCGCGCGACGTTCTGGTCCACGTTCGCCGGCTCCGTGATCGGCTCCCAGTGGGCCATGACCCTCGGGGCGCTCACCGCGGCCGTCGCGGGCGAGGCCTTCCTCCCCGACCAGGTGGGCTTCCTCGGCGACCTGGCCGGGCCCGCGGCCCTCGCCTTCCTGATCTACCTGGTGATCGTGGTCGGCAAGCTGACCGTCAACTGCCTCAACGCGTACGGCGGCTTCATGTCGATCCTGACGACCGTCACCGCCTTCGACGGCCGCTCGCGGATCTCGGCCGCCGCCCGCGCCGCCTACATCGTCGGCTTCACCGCCGTGTCGATCGGCATCGCGCTGGCCGCCAGCGCCGACTTCCTGAACAACTTCAAGAACTTCGTGCTGCTGATCCTGATGGTGTTCACCCCGTGGAGCGCGATCAACCTGGTCGACTACTACCTGGTGTCCCGCGAGCGCGTGGACGTCCCCGCCCTGTACGACCCGGACGGCCGCTACGGACGCTGGAACGTCACCGCGCTGACCTGCTACGTCGTGGGCGTCGCCGTGCAGGTCCCGTTCCTGGCCACGAAGCTGTACACCGGCGCGATCACCAAGCGGCTCGACGGCGCCGACATCTCGTGGATCGTCGGTCTGACCGTCACGGCGGCGCTGTACTGGCTGTGGGTGCGGCGCACCGCCGACCCGCCCGCCGAGACCGTGCACCCGGCCGCCCTCGACGGCGGCGACCGGCCGACGGCACCCGTCGGCTGAGCCGTACGGCCCCCGTCGGCCGATCCGTACTCATCCCACCGGCACGACATCCGCCCACAGGGCGGCGGCGTCGGGCGAGAGCGGCACGACCGCCCGGCCCGGCGCCCCGTCGTTCCCGTCCCACCACACGCCCCGGCCCGGGGTCAGCGGGCTCTCCCCCGCCTCCGTACGCCACCGGCCGCGCAGCACGTGGAGGACCCCGGCGTGCCCGCCGGCCGGCACGACGGGCCCGGTGACCCGCTCCACCCGGGCCACCGCGCGGCCGCGCCGCACCATGATGTTGAGGACCCGGCACGCGCCGCCCCGCAGCTCGGCGGACAGCTCCAGGTCGCCGGGGAACGCGAGGGGCTCCTCCGCGCGCGTCGTCCGGTCGAACACCCCGGGGGCCGTCAGCCGCACGCCGTCGCCCGCCAGGAGGGTCAGCGTCCGATCGACCCCGGGGAACGCCGAGAACGGCCCGTCCCGGTCGATGTCGGCGATGCTCGCCCGCCACAGGAAGTCCTCGGCGCCCACCGGCCACGAGACGATCTCCCGGGTGGCTCCCCCGCCGTTGCGCCACCGGCCCGCCGTCAGCGTCTCGACATCGAAGCGGTGCATGGGGGCTCCTGGGCTGCGTGCGGTACGGACGATACGGGCGGTCCGTGCGGTACGGGCGCGGATCACCCGGCGGGACAACGATAGAGGGCCCGCCCCGGCCCCCTCCGCAGCGCCCCTCGGCCCGTGAACGGCCCTTCCGGCCCCTCGGGAAGGCCGTTGCGCCCGGCCCCGGGCGGGCGAGTGTGACGTGAGCTTTGCGATCGCGTGGCAGGTGCCTTCGAGCCCTCCCGGGGAAGCGGACGTGATCGCAGAATTGCTCATCGCCGGGCCCCTTCCCGTCCGATCCGGAGGAATCGCGCCGGGCATCCCGACGAGCTCCGCGCCGCCCGACCGGTGGCGCGCTTCCGCCCCTCCGAAGGCCCTGGAGAGTCCCCGTGTCCGAACCCGACGTCGACGCCCTGCCGCAGCGCTGGCAGGACCTGCTGCCCGCCGCCTCGTCCCGCCGCCGCTTCCTCTCCCTCACCGGGAGCGGCGCCCTCGCCGCCCTGCTCGCGGCCTGCGCGCCGAGCGCGGCGGGCGACGCGGCCGCCGGGGCGACGGCGGGCCCGGGAACGGCCCGGCGCGGCGGCACGCTCCGCGTGGGAACGCCCCCGCCGCCGACCGCCCTCGATCCGGTCACCGCGTACGACGGCAGCGCGATCGCCCTCTACCAGCTGGTCGCCGACTACCTGATCTGGCTGGACAAGGACTACGAGCTGGTGCCGAGGCTCGCCACCGCGTGGACGTCCGACAGGACGGGCCGGATCTGGACGTTCACCCTGCGCGAGGGGGTGGTGTTCTCCGACGGCACCCGGCTGGACGCCGACACCGTGAAGGCCTCCTTCGACCGGCTGCTCGACCCGAAGGGCAGGTCCGCCGCCCTGTCGGCCTTCGACACCGTCCTCAAGGCCGGGGGCGTCCGCGCCGACGGCGCCACGAAGGTCGTCTTCACCCTCGAACGGCCCTTCTCCGACTTCCCCTACCTCGTCTCGGCCGGCAACTACAACGCCGTCGTCCTGAAGAAGGACTACGCCGGCGACTTCGCCGAACACGGCGTCGGCACCGGCCCGTTCGTCCTCACCTCCTACGACGTCTCGACCGGCGCCTCCTTCACCCGCAACCCCCGCTACTGGGACGCCCCCAAGCCCCACCTCGACGGCGTCGAGGTGAAGTTCTACGCCGACGACCAGGCCGATCTGCTGGCCCTCCAGGGCGGGGACGTCGACACCCAGTTCCTCAGCCGCGCCGCCCTCGTCGAACCGCTCGGCGACGGCGGCGGCGACCTGGTCGTCGACGAGGTCCGGAGCACCGCGGTGACCGTCCTCACCCTCCGCGTCGACAGGGCCCCGTTCGACCGCAAGGAGGTCCGGCAGGCCGTCGCCCACGCCCTGGACCGACCGGCGCTGCGCCAGGCCGCCGGCAGCGGCCTCGGAGACCTCGGCAACGACCACCTGTTCGCGCCGCTGTTCCGCTCCGCGCCCACCGACCTCCCGCAGCGGACCAGGGACAAGGAGAAGGTCACGGCGCTGCTGAAGCAGGCGGGGATCGACAGCCTCCGCTTCACGCTCACCTTCGACCCGCCCAACAAGGACTACGCCGTCACCCTCCAGAGCCAGCTGAAGGAGGCCGGCATCACCGTCGACCTCGACCAGCGGACCTCCAAGGAGTTCTACGGCGGGGACCAGACGAAGGACACGCCCTGGCTGTTCACGGACGCCAACCTGGTCAACTGGGCCGGGCGGCCCGTGCCGAGCCAGCTGGTCAACCCGATGGTCAGGAGCGGCGGCGTGTGGAACGGCTCCAAGTACGCCAACAAGGCCCTGGACGCGGCCGCCGACGCCTACGACGCCGCCACCGACGACGCCGAGCGGCGCAGACAGGCCGCGATCATCGCCCGGATCCTCCACGAGGACGTGCCCCTCGTCATCGGGTTCTGGAACGGCAACACGCGCGCCTCCCGCCGCTCCTTCCGGGGCATCGAGGCGCACCCCAGCCAGTACGTCGACCTCTCCGCCGTCTCCCGGGCCTGAGCGGAGAGGACTCCGACCACATGCGACGCTTCCTGCTGCGCCGGGTCGCGGCCGTCCCGCCGACCCTGCTCGCCGTCTCCTCACTGGTCTTCCTCGCCACGCAGGTGCTGCCCGGCGACGTCGCCCGCACCGTCCTCGGCCGCGAGGCCGACGAGGGCTCGGTCCGCGCGCTCCGCCACGACCTCGGCCTGGACCGCCCGCTCGCCGTGCAGTACGCGAGCTGGCTGGGGCACTTCGTGACCGGCGACTGGGGCACCTCGTACACCCTGCGCGTGCCGGTGCGCGCCCTGCTCCTGGAACGCCTGGGGCACTCGCTGTTCCTGGCCGGGTTCGCGTTCCTGCTGCTCGTGCCGGTCGCGCTCGCCCTGGGTCTGCTCGCGGGCCTGTTCCACGGGCGGGCCCTGGACCGGCTCGTCACCTCGACGACCCTCGCGCTCGGCGCCACACCGGAGTTCGTCACCGGCGTCGTGCTGCTCGTGGTCTTCTCCGTACGGCTGCGCTGGTTCCCGGCCTCCGCGCAGCCTCGACCGGGGCACGACGGGCTCGGCGACACGCTGTGGCACCTGGCGCTGCCGGCGGCCTCGCTGGTCCTGGTGTGCACCGGGTACGTCGCCCGTCATGTGCGCGCCGGCACGATCGCGGCGCTGGAGGGGGCCCATGTGCGCGCCGCCCGGCTGCGGGGGCTGTCGTCCCCGCGGATCGTCGTCCGCCACGTGCTGCGCAACGCCACGGTGCCGGCGACCAGCGCGCTGGGGGTCCAGCTGCAGTACCTGCTCGGCGGGATCGTCGTGGTCGAGCTCCTCTTCGACTACCCCGGTGCCGGGGCCCTGCTGCTGCGGGCCGCCCAGGACAAGGACCTGCCGACGCTCCAGGCGAGCGCTCTGGTGCTCGGCGCCCTCTACATGCTGGTGGTCCTGCTCGCGGACGTCGTCCACCGGCTCCTCGACCCGCGGATCCGTTCGGAGGCCGCCGCATGAGCGCCCTCCTCCCGGCCGTCGCCCCGTGGTCGCGGCCGCCCGCGGCCCGGCTCGTGGGGGCGTCCGTCGTGGCGCTGTGGGCGGCGGTCGCCGTCCTCTGGCCGCATCTGGTGCCGTACGCGCCCGACGTCCAGCGGCCCCGGGACCGTTTCCTGCCGCCGGGCGGCGCGCACTGGCTCGGCACCGATCAGTTCGGGCGCGACGTCCTGTCCCGCACCCTCGCCGGGGCCCGCCCCGTCCTCCAGGTCGCGCCGGCGGCGACCGCCCTCGCCGTCCTCGCGGGAACCGTCCTGGGGCTGCTCGCCGGCGGCGTCGGCGGCCGGCTGGACGAGGTGGTGATGCGGGTCGTCGACGCGGTCGTGGTCTTCCCCGCGCTCGTCGTCGCCGTGCTGTTCGCGGCGATGCTCGGCCACTCCGCGCCCGTCCTGGTGCTGGTCGTCGCGGCGTCCCTGGCGGTCCTCGTGACCCGCAGCGTGCGGGCGGCCGCGCTCGTCGAACGGAACAAGCCGTACGCCGAGGCCGCCCGGCTACGCGGCGAGCCCCCGTGGTCGCTGCTGATCCGCGAGATCCTGCCCAACATCCGCTCCACGGTGTACGTCGAGGCCACCTCGCGGCTCGGCGACGCGGTGTTCGCCGCCGCCACGCTCTCCTTCCTCGGCCTCGGCCTGCCGCCCGGCTCTCCGGAGTGGGGCGCGTCCGTCGCCGACAACCGGGTGTGGCTGGCCAACGCGCCCTGGACCGTCCTCGCGCCCGCGCTGGCCGTCGTCTCGCTGGTGGTCGGCGTCGCGCTCGTCGCGGACGGTTCGCGCCGGACGACGGGAGGCGGGGCACGAGCGCGGACGCACCGGGTCCGACCGGCGAGGAGGAGGGCATGAGCAGGAGTGAACGAGGCCTGGTCGTCGAGGGGTTGAGCGTCGCCTACGGCTCCGCCCGGGTCCTGCACGACGTGTCCTTCCGTGTCGCACCGGGCGAGATCCTCGGCCTGGTCGGCGAGTCCGGGTGCGGCAAGTCGACGCTGGCGTACGCGCTGGCCCGCCACTTCGCACCCGGCGGGCGCGTGCTCGACGGCGGCGTGCGCCTGGACGGCATCGACGTACTCGCCCTGGAAGGGAAGGAGTTGAGGGAGTGGCGGGCCTCGCGGCTCGCCTTCGTCCACCAGGACGCGGCCGGCGTCCTGGATCCGACGAAGCGGATCGGCCGGCAGCTGGCCGGGGTGCTGCGGGGCCGCGGCCTGTCCCGGCAGGAGACGGCCGCGCGCGTCCTGGAGCTGCTGCGGGCCGTCCGGCTACCCGACCCCGAACGGCTGGCGCGCCGCTTCCCGCACCAGCTGTCCGGCGGGCAGCAGCAGCGCGTCGTCATCGCCGCGGCCCTGGCCGCCGAGCCCCGGCTGCTGGTCCTCGACGAGCCGACGACCGGCCTGGACGCCTCCGTGGAGCACGAGGTGCTCGGCCTGCTCGCCGAGCTGCGCGACCGGCTGGACGCCGCCGTCGTCCTCGTCAGCCACGACCTGGGCCTGATCGGCCGGATGTGCGACCGGGTGGGGGTGCTGTACGCGGGACGGCTCGTGGAGGGCGGGCCGGTGCGGGAGGTACTGGCCGCCCCCGCCCACCCGTACACCGCGGGCCTCCTGGCCGCCGTCCCGGTGCTGGGCACCACGCGCCGCGACCGGCCGCTGCGGCCCGTGCCCGGCCGGCTGCCGCTGCCCGGCGAGACCACCGGGGGCTGCGCCTTCGCCGCGCGCTGCGCCCTGGCCGAGGACGCCTGCCGGGCGGCCGAACCCCCGCCGGTCGCCGGGGCGGCGCGGGACAGGACGGTGCGCTGTCTGCGTCCGGGAGAGGTCCCGCCGGCCGCGCCGCCGACGGCCGTGGACGCGCCGGCGCCCCGGAAGGCGGGAGCGGTCCTCCTCGACGTACGGGACCTCGTCCGGAGGTTCGGCGCGACGGTCGCCGTCGACCACGTCGACCTCACCGTCCACGAGGGCGAGGTCCTCGGCCTGGTGGGCGAGTCGGGCAGCGGCAAGACGACCCTCGCCCGCGCGATCGCCGGCCTCGCCCCCGACGGCACGGGCACCCTGGCCCTGCGGGGTGCGCCGCTGCCCCCACGGCTGTCCCGGCGGGAGGCGGACGTACGGCGGCGCGTCCAGATGGTCTTCCAGAACCCCGACGCCTCGCTCAACCCCAGTCACCGCGTCCGTACGGTGCTGCGCAGGGCGCTGGCCACCCTCGCCGTGCCCGGGGCGGGGCGGGAGCCCGCCGCCCTGGACGACCTCCTGGAGCGCACCCGCGTCGACCGGGAGCTGCTCGACCGCCTCCCCGGACGGCTCTCCGGGGGCCAGAAGCAGCGGGTCTCGATCGCCCGTGGCTTCGCGGGCCGTCCCGACCTGGTGATCTGCGACGAGCCCGTCTCCGCGCTCGACGTCAGCGTGCAGGCGGCCGTCCTGGAGCTCCTCGCCGAGCAGCGCGACCGCACGGGGACCTCGTACCTGTTCATCTCGCACGACCTCGCCGTCGTCGGCCACCTCGCCGACCGGATCGCCGTCATGTACCGGGGCGCGGTCGTCGAGGAGGGTCCGGCGGCCGACGTCCTGCACGGCCCCTCGCACCCGTACACCGCCCTCCTGGTGGAGGCGGCGACACGACCGGTGGGGGCGGCCGGGGGGTCCGGGGCGACGGCACCACCGGTGGGGGCCGGGGCGCCGTCGCCGTCGTCCGCGCGGCCGGCCGGCTGCCGGTTCGCCGACCGCTGCGCCCGGCGGATCACCGGGCTGTGCGCCGAAGTTCCGCCGCCGATAAGGGAGGTGGGGGCGGGGCACCGGGTGCGCTGCCACCTGGAGGTCGCGGAGCTGCCCCTCGGCACCCCCGCCTCACCGCCCGGCCAGGTGGTCCTGCGGGAAGGCGGCCAGCAGTTCCCGGGTGTACGGGGCGGCCGGTGAGTCGAAGACGGCGTCCCTCGGGCCCGTCTCCACCAGCTCGCCCTTCCGCAGGACCGCGATCCGGTCGCAGAAGTGCCGTACCACCGCGAGGTCGTGGGAGATGAGGAGCAGCGACAGGTCGAGTTCCTCGCGCAGGTCCATGAGGAGGTTGAGGACCTGCGCCTGGACCGACACGTCCAGCGCGGACACCGGCTCGTCGGCGATGACCAGGCGCGGCCGGACGGCCAGCGCGCGGGCGATGCCGATGCGCTGGCGCTGGCCGCCGGAGAACTCGTGCGGGTGGCGGGAGAGGTGCGAGGCGGACAGGCCCACCTGTTCGAGGAGTTCCGCCGCCCGTCTCCGCCGCGCGGACCGGTCCAGGTCCGTGTGGATGCGCAGCGGGGTGGTGACGATCTGCTCGACCGTGTGGCGGGGGTTGAGCGAGGCGTACGGGTCCTGGAAGACCAGCTGGACGTCGCGGCTCAGCTCGCGGCGCAGCCGGGTGTCCGTCGCCGCGCCCGAGACGTCCCGGCCGTCGAAGCGGACCTCCCCGCTCGTGGGGCGGCGCAGTCCGGTGAGGACCCGCGCGAGGGTGGACTTGCCCGAGCCGGACTCGCCCACCAGGCCGAGGGTCTCCCCGCGTGCCACGTGCAGGCTGACGCCCCGCACCGCCGGGTGGGGGCGGGCACGGAGGCGTCCCGGGTAGTCCACGCGCAGGTCGCGGACCTCGGCCAGGACCCCGGGGTCGGGGGCGGCGCGGAGGCGGGCCCTGGTGCGGGGCTTCGGCTCCGGGTCGTCGACCGTGGGGAGGCGGGTGCCGGGCACGGTGCTCAGGGTGGGGGCCGCTCCGACGAGGGCCCTGGTGTAGGGGTGGGCGGGGGTGGTGAGGAGGCGTCCGGTGGGGCCCTCCTCCAGTACTTCGCCGTCGCGCATCACCAGCGTGCGGTCGCAGGTCGCCGCCACCACTCCCACGTCGTGCGTGACGAGGAGCATGGCCGTGCCGGCGTCCGACCGGAGTTCGCGGATCAGGTCGAGGACCTGGTGCTGGACCCGGGCGTCCAGTGCCGTGGTCGGTTCGTCGGCGATCAGGACGCCCGGGTCGTTGACCAGCGCCATGGCGATGACGACGCGCTGGCGCATGCCGCCCGAGAGGTGGTGCGGGTGGTCCGCGGCGCGGGCGGCCGGGATGCCCACCCGGTCCAGCATCGCCGCCGCCCGTTCCCGCGCCTCCTTGCGGCCGGCCCGCGGGTGGTGGACGCGGTACGCCTCCGCGACCTGGGCGCCGATGGTGTGGTACGGCGACAGCGCGTCCAGGGCGTCCTGGAAGACCATCGCGACGCGGGAGCCCCTGACCCCCTTCAGGACCGGTTCGGGCGCGCCCACCAGTTCGAGGCCGTCGCCGCCGAGGCGGATGCTGCCCTCGACGCGGGTGCGCGCCGGGTCGTGGAGGGCCAGGGCGGCGAGGCCGATCGTCGACTTGCCCGAGCCCGACTCCCCGACGAGGCCGAGGACTTCGCCCGGGGCGAGGTCGAAGGAGACGTCCCGGACGGCCGGGACGGGGCCGTGCGCCGTACGGAAGGTGACCGCCAGGTCGCGGACGCTCAGTGCGGGACGATCGGTCATGCGAGCCTCACTCGGGGATCCAGCCAGGCCACCACGAGGTCGGCCACGGCCACGAACACGACGACGAAGAAGGCGGCGACGAGGACGGTGCCGACGACCGTGGGCAGGTCGTTGCCGGTCACCGCGTCGACGGCGAGCCTGCCGACGCCGCCGAGCCCGAACACGGTCTCCGTGATGAACGCGCCTCCGAGCAGTGCCCCGACCTCCAGGCCGAGGAGCTGCACCAGCGGGCCTGCCGCTCCGCGCGCGGTGTACTTCAGATGGGTGCGCAGGGTGCCCAGGCCCTTGGCGCGGGCCGTGCGGACGTACCCGTGGTGCATGGTCTCCAGCATCTGCGAGCGGGTCAGGCGGGCGTAGACGGCCGCGTTGACGAAGCCGAGGACCAGCCACGGCAGGACCAGGCCCAGGGCCCACTGGCCGGGGCCGTCGGCGAAGGGGACGTAGCGCGGGGGTGCGAGCAGTCCCGTGGAGTAGACGAGCAGGAACTGGAGCACGTAGCCGAGGAAGTAGATCTGGACGCTGGCGCCCAGCAGGTTGAAGCCGGACAGCAGACGGTCGGTCGGTCTGCCCCGCCGCAGCGCCGCCGTCAGGCCCGAGCCGACGCCGAGGACGAGGATGACCGCGAGGGCGCCGACCGCGAGGGAGGCGGTCACCGGGAGGCGGTCCTCGATGGCGGTGAGGACGGGCTGGTGGAGGGTGTAGGAGTAGCCGAGGCAGGGGGCGGGGCAGGGGATCGGGGTGCCGTCGACGTCCGCGATGGTGCGGCCGGTGACGACGCCGCCGACGTAGTCGGTGAACTGGGAGACGAGCGGCCGGTCGAGTCCCATGCTGGTGCGGACGGCCGCGAGCTGTGCGGAGGTGCACTTGGGGCCGCAGGCGATCCGGGCCGGGTCGGAGGGGGCGGCGTAGAAGAGCCCGAAGGCCGTGGCGGTGGTCGCGAGGAGCACCGCCACGGCCTGCGCGACCCTCTTGAGGAGGTATCGGGTCATGGTCGCAGGGGTCAGGAGTTCTTGACGTACACGTTGGTCAGGGCCGGGACGCCGTAGATCGGGTGGGTGGCGGCGCCGCCGATCCGCTCGCCGCGGAACTGGGAGACGCTCTTGTAGAGGAAGGGCACCAGGGGGACGTCCTTCATGACCGTCTGCTCCAGGGCGATCAGCTCCTCGGCCTTCTTCCGCGCGTCGCCGATCTTCGCGATGCGGGCCAGTTCCCCGTCCACCCGCGGGTTGCCGTAGCGGATGGGGTTGGACACCGCGTCCAGGTGGCTCTCGTAGCCGAGGGGGAGCAGGGTCGACGGGGTGGGCCAGTCCACGGAGTTGGTGGACAGGAACAGGTCGTACGGGTTGTCGCCGCCGCCGAAGACCACGTCGTTGAACGCGGCGGGCGTGAGGCCCTTCACGACGAGCTCGATCCCGGCCTTGGCGAAGGCGTCGGCGAGGACCTGGGCGACCTGGTCGTCCTGCGGGCTCTCGGTGGGGTACGCGTACGTCAGCCTGGTGACCTTCGTCCTCGCCTTGGCCAGGTGCTCCTTGGCCTTGGCGACGTCGCCGGTGGGGGCGACGGGGTAGAGGTCGTACTTCTTCCAGCCGACGACGGCCGGTGAGGAGAGGGTGGTCGCGAGGTCGCCGGCGTAGCGGCCGCCGAGGACCTGGCGGGCCTGCTCGCGCGGGAAGAGGTAGTGGATGGCCTTGCGGACCTCGGGGTCGGTGACCCGGTCGTTCCTGATGTACAGGTCCTGGGTGTAGGCGCCCTGGCTGCCGGAGACGACCAGCTTCCGCTTGGCGGGGTCGCGTTCGACCGTCGAGATCAGCTCCGGCGGGAGCGTGTCCTTGGTGGTGAGCGTGGTCGCGCCGGCGCCCTGGCTGTTGAACACCTCCTGCGCGGTGTTGAGGGCGGCCTTGCCGAAGGTGAACTCGAAGCGGTCCGGGTAGGCGTGGCGGATCGGGTCCGTCTCCGGCTTCCAGTGCGGATTGCGCTCCAGGGTGAGGCTCTGGTTCTGCTTGTGCTCGACGATCCGGTACGGCCCGGTGGCGAAGGGCTTCAGGTCGTAGCCGGTGCCGGTGTCCTTGTCCTCGCGGACCGGCGAGGAGGAGGACTGGGCGGCCATGTACGGCACGTCGGACTGCGGTTCGGGGAAGTGGAAGACGATGGTCCTGTCGTCGGGCGTCTCGATGGCCGCGAGGTCGCCGTCCTTCTCGGGGCCGCCGTACTTCTTCACCGCCTCGGTGCGGTCCTCGGAGCCGGTGAGCCACTGCGGCCAGTAGGTGGGGCCGAGTTCGAAGCCGGGGGCGAAGGTGCGCTCGATGCCGTACTTGACCTGCCGCGCGGTGACGGGCTTGCCGTCCTCCCAGGCGATGCCGTCCTTCAGGTGGTACGTCCAGGTGCGGCCGCCGTCGGAGGATGTGCCGGTGTCGGTGGCGAGGTCGCCGACCAGCCGGGGCCTGCCGTCGACGATCTGGTACTGGGTCAGCTGCCGGCCCCACAGCAGCGAGGTGCTGTACCTCTCGCCGGCGTAGATCTTCTGCGGGTCGAGGTGGGAGAAGTCGGCCTCGTTGGCGACGGTGACGGTGCCGCCCTTGCGGGCGCCGGGGACCTCGGGGGCGGGGCCCCGGCTGTCCTTCGCGGTGCCGAGGGTGGCGGTCAGCCTCTGGCCGCTCTTGGCGGCGGTGCTGTTCTTCCCCTGTCCGGCGGCCGTGTCCGCGCCCGCGCCCGCGGAGCAGGAGCACAGCAGCAGGGCGGCGGCGGTGGCGAGAGCCGGGACGGCTGCGGCGCGCAGGGTGATTGCGGGCATGACGAACTCCGTTGTGTCGTGCGGGTGTGACGGGTGGGAAAGGGTGGGGGCCCGGGGCTCAGCGGATGGTGTGCGGGTCGAGCGCGTCCCGTACGGCGTCGCCGAGGAGGTTGAAGGCGAGGACGAAGACGAGGAGCGAGACGCCGGGGAAGACCATGTAGGTGGGGTCGTCGTAGAAGACGTCGGCGCCCCGGGAGATCATGCGGCCCCAGTCGGGGACGGGCTCGTTGACGCCGACGCCCAGGAAGGACAGCGCCGCCTCGGTGGTGACCATCGCGGGCACGGCGAGGGTGAGGTGCACGAGGACCGGCGCCCAGACGTTCGGCAGCAGTTCGCGGAAGACGATGTGCCGCCGGCTCGCGCCGAGGGCGCGGGCCGCCTCGACGAACTCCCGCTCGCGCAGGGACCGGACGAGGGTGCGCAGCACCATCGCGAGCGGCACCCAGCCGAAGACGGAGAAGACGAGGACGAGGACGGTGAACTGCATCCAGACGGGTTCGTTCTCGCCCGGTCCGACGAGGCGGGTCTGGACGACCGGGCCCAGCGTGATCAGGAACAGCAGGGCCGGGAAGGCGAGCAGGACGTTGCAGACGAAGGTGAACGCCCTGTCGACGAGGCCGCTGAGGTAGCCCACGGCCACCCCGACGACCACGCCGACGACGGCGACGACGACGGCCGAGGCGAGGGCGATCAGCAGCGAGGTGCGGATGCCGTGGAGGAGCTGGGCGAGGACGTCGCGGCCGAGGCCGGGCTCGATGCCGAACCAGTGCTGCGCCGAGATGCCGCCGTTGGGCAGCACGGGCAGGCCCTCCGGGCTCAGCAGGCCCGGCTCGTTCTGCCCGTAGTGCTCGGTGGGGTTCTTGCCGTAGAGGGCGGTGACCAGGGGCGCCGCGAGGGCGAGGAGCACGAAGAACCCGACGACGCAGAGCGAGACGGTTCCGACCCGATCGCGCCGGAACGCACCCCTCACCGATACCGCTGCCACGCTGCCGTACTCCCGATTCGTCGGGGCGCGCCGATCTGTGGAGGAACGCCCTGGATCACCTCGGAGACGGGGTCACCGCTCCGGACATCGGCCATTAGATAGGAAGATCGAGAGGGCAGCAATAGGCAACATTCCAAGGTCACAGAGAAAGATTGCCTTGGATTTCCAGAACGTTTCTCCGTTCACGCAGCCGCAACACGAAGGGGTGCGAATCACCGCGAATCCCCCTATCACGGGAGACGAGCATCACAGTCGCCCGAGTGGCCCCGAGAACGCCGGAGGGGCCGTTCCGGATGTCTCCGGAACGGCCCCTGACCTGCGGCTTCGATCAGCCGGGAACGGCCCGCCGCAGCCGCGTCAGATGCCGGCCCGACGCCTGCCGCGGACACGGCGCGGATACGGGAAGAGGCGCGGGGAGCGCTTGGCCGCCACGTCCTCGACCCAGCCGAAGACCAGCACCAGCAGCCCGATCAGCGGGATGGCCACCAGCAACGGGAACCACTGGCTGGTCAGCAGCCACTGGCAGTGCTCGTAGAAGAAGCCGACGGACCAGAGGGGGTCGATCAGGGGGATGGCGGCCACCAGCGCGGTCTCGTGCCAGAGGTAGACGCTGACGGCGCGCGAGTTGAGCAGACTGACCAGGCCGTTCCAGCGTTCCAGCGGCCTGGGCCACTGCTCCCAGGAGGGGCTGACGTGGAGCAGGATGGCGACGAAGCCGAAGGACCACAGGGCCTGGGCTATCGGCCAGCTCTCGATGTCGGTGGGCACGGTCGGGTCGACCGGCCGGGTCTGCAGGTACCACCAGCCGGCCACCATGATCAGCGGCGCGACGGACGGCACGACGTACTGCGGGATCTTCTTGAGCAGGCCCTCCTGGTGGGCCATGCCGAGGATCCAGCAGGAGCCGAAGGTGGCGAAGTCGCTGACGGTCTCCCAGACCCGGCTGTAGATGAACTCCTGGTCGATGAAGAACGTGTTCATGACGATCGCCAGCGCGATCGGCGCGGCCAGCGTCACCACCGGCATCCGCCGCAGCGCCCACAGCATCAACGGCGAGAGCAGGACGTACCAGAGGTACGCGCGGAGGTACCAGAGCGGGACGATGACCTGCACCGCCCAGCCCTGACCCACGAGATGGTCGAAACCGTTCAGCGATTCGGCGTACGGCGGAGTGCTCAGCGGCACGAGCCAGAACAGCAGCTTGCCCCACCACCAGTCGGGGTGCCCCTCGGCGTCGGGCCCCCAGCCGTCGGCGATCTCGAGGGTGAGCATGACCGCGCCGAACAGCCACATCGGCGGCAGCAGTCGGCGCAGACGGCCCCGGATGACGCCGAGGGCGGGACGGCTGAGCGAGCGCGCCATCAGCGACCCGGCCAGCGCGAACATCACGCCCATCGAAGGGAAGACGATGGGCAGCCAGAACCAGCCGAAGTTGTGGTAGAGCACCACACGGAACAGCGCCAGCGCGCGCAGCAGGTCGAGATAGCGGTCCCGGCCGCCCTTGCGCGGGGCCGGTGCCGACGGCTCCGACTCCTGCTCCTGCTCCTGTCGCAGAACGGCGGGGATCCGCAGCTGCATGGTGTCCTGGGTGCCCCCGAACCCGAAGGATGCGGTCATGGTCAGGCCTCCACGGGTGCGGCGGCGACCTCGCCGGTGCGCCGGAGCTTCTGCCAGCGCAGTCGGCCACCGGTCAGCGCCGTGATCGCGGACTGCAACAGGACGATGTACATCAGCTGCCGATAGACCACCTGTTGGATCGGCAGGCTGATCAGATGCAGGGGCTTCTCGCCGTCGAGCCGGAAGGCGTACCAGGACAGCACGGCCTGGAGCAGGATGAAGCCGCCCCAGCTGGCGAGGGTGATCGGGGCGTCCGCGAACAGCACCCCGTACAGCAGGAACATGTCGACCAGCGGCGCGAGCAGCGGGGCGACCACGCCGAACAGCACCACGAGCGGCAGTCCGATCCGGCCGAAGCGCCCGGCCGGACCGCGGGAGATCACGGCGCGCCGGTGCTTCCACATCGCCTGCATGCTGCCGTAGCTCCAGCGGTACCGCTGGGACCAGAGCTGCTGGATGCTGGCGGGGGCCTCGGTCCAGGCGCGGGCGCGCTCGGCGTAGACGATCCGCCAGCCGTCGCAGAGCACCGCCATGGTGATGTCGGTGTCCTCGGCGAGGGTGTCGTCGCTCATCCCGCCGACCCGTCGCAGGGCCTCCTTGCGGAAGGCGCCGACCGCGCCGGGGATGGTCGGGATGACGTTGAGCATGTCGTACATCCGGCGGTCCAGGTTGTGGCCGAGGACGTACTCGATGTGCTGCCAGGCGCCGATCAGGCTGTCGCGGTTGCCGACCTTGGCGTTGCCCGCGACCGCGCCGATCCCCCGGTCGCCGAACGGCTGGACCAGCTCGCGCACGGTGGACGGCTCGAAGACGGTGTCGCCGTCCATCATCACGATGATGTCGTGCGACGCGGCCGCGATACCGGTGTTGAGCGCGGAGGACTTGCCGCCGTTGACCTTGCGGATCAGCCGGACGAACGGCAGGTTCATCGCCTCGACGATGTCCGCGGTGCCGTCCGTGGAGCCGTCGTCGATGACGATGACCTCGATCGGATGGTCACTGGCGATCAGGGAGTTGAGGGTGTTCGCGATGCACTCGCGTTCGTTGTAGGCCGGGACGAGGACGGTGACCGGCTCGGTGACGGGTGGCCCCCACGCGTTCCGCCGCCGGGAGCGCCGGGCGTGCAGCGGCGCGAGGACGAGCATCAGCGCGAACCGGCCGAAGTTGAGGAAGCCGACGACGGCGAGGAGGGCGACCAGGACCGGCAGGGTGAGCACGGCGGCCTGGCTGGCCCAGATGAAGCTCTTGCCCGCCCACAGCTGGTAGCCGTGCACCGGCACGGTGGCGTCGGTGGCGCCGAGCGCCTCGGAGATGGTGGCGAAGCGGTACCCCTCGCCCTTCAGCTTCACGATGATCTGTTCCAGCGCGGCGAGGGTCTCGGCACGGTCGCCGCCCGCGTCGTGCAGCAGGACCAGCTCGCCCGCGCCGGGCTTGCGCGGCATCGCCGCCTTGACGATCTCGTCGACGCCGGGACGCTTCCAGTCGTCGGTGTCGCGGTCGATGAACGCGGTGAGGTAGCCGTGGGAACCCACGTACTTGATCACCGGGTAGTTCCAGTCGTCGAGCGCCGAGGCGTCGGAGGAGTACGGCGGACGGAACAGCGCGCTGTGGACGCCCGCGACGCCGGCCAGCGCCAACTGCGTCTGCGCCAGCTCCCAGCTGATCCGCGCGTGGGACTGGTAGGCCAGGTCGGGGTGGGTGAAGGTGTGCACGCCGATCTCGTGGCCGCCCGCGACGATCTGCCGGATCAGCTCCGGATGACGCGTGGTCATCGCACCGGTCACGAAGAAGTCCGCGCGGATGTCGTGGTCCGCGAGCAGCTTCAGGATCTTCGGGGTCCACTCCGGGGAGGGGCCGTCGTCGAAGCTCAGGACCACGGTGTGGTTGGGGATCCGATAGCTCACCGGACGCTGGTTCTTGGCGCCGCGCGCGTCGATGATCGGGCCGCCCTTGAGCAGGTTCTCCGGCACGGTCGTCTTGTCGACCGAGGTCGCGATCCGGGTGTCGTGGAACGCCTCGTTGGTGGCGAGGCCGCGCAGGACGAGGAGCGCGAGCAGGCAGGCCAGCAGGGACAGCGGCATGAAGAAGCGCAGCGGCGGCGCAGCCAGTCGGCGCGGCCTCAGCAGGGACTGCCGACGACGCTGGTGGCGGGACAAGGGCGCTCCTGGAGATGGGTGGTGCGGACGATCAGGCACGCTCGGCCGGCCCTCAGGCGTTGCTCCGGCGGCACGACGGTCGCGGTACGTCGTGGAATGTCGCGGGGTTCGGCGTGGTGGCCGAACTCTTCGGGTGGGGTGTCGCGGACCGCGCCTCTAGGGCCAGGAGGGCGACAGCGGGCCCGTGGTGGGCAGGTAGGAGGGCTTCGGCGGTATCCCCATCGCCGGGGCGTCCGACTGCATGCCGACCAGGCTGCTGCCCATGGCGGCCGCCAGGATCGCGCCGACCACGGAGACCGGCCAGCCGAAGCGTCGGAACAGACGGCTGCGCAGACCCGACTGGTCGACGAACACCGGTGCCGGATCGGGATCCTCGAACGCCGGATCAGGATCCTCGACATGCGATTCGCGCATACCGGGGAAATCGGGCACACCGGGGAAATGCGATCCGGACACGCCGGGCTGCGCCGGGTATGCCGGCCCGTGCCCGAAGGATGTGGTGACGTGACGCATCTCTTGTGGCCTTTTTGTGCAGGGTATGGAGACCGTTGAAGCGTAGAGCGGACCGTAGCGCATGGCCTGAATCGATTGGTGTGCCATATGCGCTTTTGGCGTGATCCGATCAGGTGTCGTAACCGGATCGGTATGTCAGCAAGCGATTTCGCCCTCCGGACGGGCACGCGCCCGCCCTGGCCGGCCGGGTCGTGAACACGAGACGGGAGGGCTTGAAACCTTCGCTAGGATGACCGCTCGATTCATCCGATCAGCGATCGGTCCTCATGCAACGGGCGTGTCCGAGTACCGCCTCTACGCCCCCAAGGAGCCCGTGTGAGCCAGCCTCGCCGCACCCCTCGTCGCCGCGCGTGGACCGTGCTCACGCTGCCCGCCCTCCTGTGCGTGCTCGCCGCGTGTTCCGCCGGCCCCGCCTCCGGCGGGGGCGCCGACGCCGCCCCGCCCGCGCAGGACGCCTCGCCGACCCCGACCGGCCCGCCGGGGACCCTGTTCGACGACTTCCACTACAGCGGCGCCGACGACCCCGATCTCGCCGCCCACGGCTGGGAGATCCGTACCGGCGGGGGCGGCCCGGGAATCAAGGACACCTGGTCCGCCGACGGCGTCGGCTTCCCCTCCGACACGACCGCCCAGGGGGGCAGGGCCCTGCAGCTGCGGTCCTCCACCGACGGCACCGCGCAGGGCACCCGGCAGGTCGAGGTGCAGACCACCGGCAAGAACTTCTTCACGGGGACCTTCGCCGCCCGCGTCCACCTCAGCGACAAGCCCACGAGCGGCCGCAACGGCGACCACGTCGTCCAGACCTTCTTCCCGATCTCCCCCTCGGACTCCTCGGACAAGTACAGCGAGCTCGACTTCGAGTACCTGCCGAACGGCGGCTGGGGTTCGGTGGGCCCGCGGCTCGACAACGTCAGCTGGTACAAGGCCGATCCGCCGGACCGCGTCAGCCACACGCTCAACCGGCGGCTCGAGGGCTGGCACACCATGGTGATCACCGCCATGGACGGGAAGGTCACCTACTCCCTGGACGGCGAGGAGCTGTTCACCAGCTCCGGCAAGTACGTCCCGCGCGAGAAGATGGACATCCACTTCAGCAACTGGTTCGTCGACCTCCCCTTCACCGGTGGCACACGCACCTGGGACGTGAAGGTCAACTGGGTCTACCACAAGGCCGACGAGGCCCTGTCCCCGGCGGACGTCCAGAAGACGGTGGACGGCTTCTACAGCGCCGGCACCCATCACGTCAACACCGTGCCGCAGTCCTGAACCGTTCGGAAACAGAACCTTCACCGTCCTCTTGTCAGCGGGTTCGCCCCTCCATACCTTTGTCCAGCGAGTTCCCGGCTCGGCGGGCCCACCGGCCCGCCGGGCCGTTTCCTGCACTTCGGCGCACGACAAGACATGGAGGCGTCACATGCCCATAGCCATGCCGGAACTTCTGGAGATCGACGGAATCCGCGACGCGGGTCCGCTGGAGATCGACGACGAGGCGATCGCGTTCGAGGACGACGACCGCGCCGACCGCGAACACATGGCGTGTCTCGCCGACCCCTGGGTGACCGCCACCACCCGGTTCGCCTGTGACCTGAACGCGTAGCGGTGGCCGCCTCCATCGCCGGCCGCAGCGGTTGGTCGGACGACACCTGGTCGTATCTGAACGATCCGCGGATGCCGGCGATGGAGCACGGCTGGAAACTGCACGTCTCGGCGCGCCCCGGCGAACTCGACGCCGTGATCCGGCTCGTCCTCCCGGTGCTGTCCCGGCACGTCTGCCACGCGAAGTTCGCCCGTGACCCGGAGACGCTGCGCCGCCTCAACTCCGGGTCGGTGAGCGCCGGGGCCGTCGGCAAGGCGATCACCGTCTACCCCGTGGCCGGCGCCGTGGTCGAGGTCGCCCGGGAGCTCGTCGCCGTCCTGCGCGACCGGGAGGGGCCACGGATCGTCAGCGACCGGCAGGTCGACCCGAGGGCCCCGGTCTACTACCGCTACGGCCCCTTCACGGGCGACTACCGGACCGGCCGGAGCGGGCGGCTCGAATCCATCATGACCGGCCCGGACGGCCGGATCTTCGACGGCCTGGCCGTGGGCCGCTACCGGTGCCCGCCCTGGGCCGAGGACCCCTTCGCGGCCGGCTCCGGACCCGGTGACGAACCGTCCGCGCCCGGCTTCGGCGGCGGCCGCTACACGCTCACCGCCGGCATCGCGCGCGCCGCACGGGGCAACGTCTACCGCGCGGTCGACCGCACCCTCGGACGGCCGGTGGTGGTCAAACAGGCGAGGGCCTTCGTGGGCGAGGACGAATCCGGTACGGACGCCCGCCACCGGCTGCGCAACGAGCACACGGTCCTCACCGCGCTCGACGGCGTCACGGGCGTGCCCCGCTCCCTGGACTACTTCGCCCACCGGTCGGACGAGTACCTGGTGATGAGCGACTGCGGCGACCGGAACCTGCGCAAGGAGGTCCTGCGCGGCGGCCCCTACCGGGACGACGGCACCCGGCCGGCGCGCTCCCTGTCCGTCCTCGCCTCCCGCCTCCTGCGCATCCTGGACGCGGTGCACGGCCGGAACGTGGTCGTCCGCGACCTCAAGCCCGACAACGTCGTGCTCGACGACTCGGGCCCCGGCCACTGCCACCTGGTCGACTTCGGGATCAGCGAGCGGGACGGCACCGGTCCGGGAGGGGCGACCCCCGGATACGGCGAACCGGTGCTGCGCGCGACCGGACCGGCCGCCCCCGCCGACGACCACTACGCCCTCGGCGCGACCCTCTTCTTCGCCGCCACCGGCATGGACCCGGTGATCGTCGACGCCGACCACGAGGTCAACCGGGACAGGACCCTGGCCTGCCTGGACTGGGCACTGCCCGGCCGCGCCCACCGGGAGATCCGGTCGACGATCACCGGCCTCCTGAGCTTCGACCCGGCCGTACGGACCGCCGCCGCCGACCGCCTGCGCACCGGCACGGCCGGAACCGCACGCCGGCCCGCCCGTCCCCGGATCGACGGCGACCTGCTGGACGAGATCATCGAGCACACGACCGCGTACTGCGTCGAGGAGGCGCACGCGATCGTGGACCCGGAGCGGGCCGCCCGGCTGAACGTCCCCACCTCGATCGACGTCTACGGCGGCAGCGCGGGCCTCGGACTGGAACTCCTCCACCACGCGGACCGGTCCCCCGTGCGCTCCGCCGTCGACGCGTTGGCGCGGTGGACGGCGGAGCAGTCCAGGAACCTGCCGCCCGGCTTCTACACGGGACGCACCGGCGTCGAGCTCTTCCTCGCCGAGGCGGGCCCGGAAGCGGGACCGGGGACGGACGCGCCGCCCGCGCACCCCCTCCTGCCGGGGCGCGCACCGGACGGCGGACCGCCGGAGGCCGACCTGATCGCGGGAGCCGCCGGGATCGGCCTCGGCCGGCTGCTGCTCGCCCGGCACGCCCTCCGGTCCGGTCACCGCGCCGCCGCGGACCGGCACCTCGCCGTCGCCGCCGACTGCGACCGGCTGCTGGCGTCGGGCACCGCCCGGCTGTCCCCGGCCGGTTCGGACACGGCCGGCGGCGCCGCGCTGCGCGAGGGCATGGCGCACGGCGAGGCGGGCGTCGCCTGTTTCCTGCTCGCGTACGGCGGCGCGACCGGGGACCCGGACGCGATCGGCCGCTCCGAGAAGGCCGTCGCGCGCCTGGCCGCCGTGACGCCGGACATCGTCGCGGCCGCCGCCGAGCCGGGGGCGGCACGGAGCTACGGCTCGTGGTGCCGGGGCCTGGCCGGCATCGGGACCGTGCTCGTCCGGGCCGCCGCACGCCTCGACGAGCCCCGGTACCTCGACCTCGCCGGGCGGGCCGCGCGCGCCTGCGCCGCCCTGGCACCGCGGATGCCGCTGGTCACGCAGTGCTGCGGACTGGCCGGAGTGGGCGAGCTGATGGTGGACCTCGCCGAGGCCTCCGCGTCCGAGGAGTTCCGGGACGCGGCCGAGACGGTCGCCCTGCTCGTCCTGAGCCGCAGCGGCGGCACCTGGTCCCGGCCCGTGTTCCCGGATCCCGGCCTCGCCCGGCCGAGCGCCACCTGGGCCGGCGGCTCCGCGGGCGTGCTGGCCTTCTTCCGCCGACTGCGCGACGGGGGCGGCCCGCGCCTCGGCCTCGTCTCCTGACCGCCGCCGACCGCCGTCACGGGCCGCGCCGTCACGGCATCCGGATGGTCCGCCCGCCCCGGCCGCGGCGCCCGGCCCCGGCGGGTGCTCCGGGCCGGGGGCGGGCGCCGCTGTCGTACCGTCAGGAGACGGTGATGAACCGGGCGGTGCTCGGCACCCCCCGGGCGTCCAGGGCGAACAGCATGTAGGTGCCGGGCAGGACCACGCCCGTGTCGGCCGGGACGGACACCGTGTACGTGCCGGTCCCCGTGGCCGTGGACGCCAGCGGGACCCGACGCTGGTCGTTGTCCGTGGAGTGGGTCGCGGCCGCGGCCCGCATCAGGACGAAGGAGGCCACCTGCCCCTCGGTGGAGACGGTGAGCGAGGCGCCGGGGGCGGCCCGGGGCGGTACGCCGCCGGTGATGACGGGACGCTGCTTGGGCGAGCCGTCCGCGTTGAGCAGGTACGGCGGGGTGAACACGGCCCCGTCGGAGTGGTTGGTGGCGCAGTCGCCGCACAGGCCGCCGCCGCCGGAGAAGACCCGGCCGTCGGGCAGCAGGTTCGCCACGCTGTGGTAGTTGCGCGGGATGGCCATGCTGGCGAGCGGGGTGAAGCGTCCGGTCGCCGGGTCCCACAGCTCGGGGGTCAGCACGGACGTGGCGTCGCTGAACGGCACGGGGTACGACTGCCCGCCGAACACGGCGACCTTGCCGTCGGGCAGGACGACGCTGTTGCCGAAGGAACGGGCGTGGCCCATGTCGCCCGTGCGCGCGGCCGTGGCCCGGTCGCCGTCGACGCTCACGGTGTACGCGCGCCGGGTGGCGGGCACGTTCTCGTACGCGGGCGAGCCGCCCAGGGTGAGCAGCTTGCCGACGTCGTACGCGACGGCGTTGCCGGTCATGGCGTCCTGGCTGTCGGCCCGGGTGCCGGCGGAGGTGATGCTCCCGTTCCCGCCGGTCGTGATCCAGTTCATCTGCTTGCTCGGGCCCAGCTGGAGCACCTTGCCGCCCGAGGTGGCGTACAGCCACATGTGGTTGTCCGCGCGGTAGGGGCCGCGGGGGTCGGCCGTCATCGCCGGGACGGCGGGGACGCCGGGGAGCCTGCGCCAGGTGCCGGTGTCCGGAGACCAGACCTCGCCGGACTTGTCTCCCGCGGCGCCGCTCCAGGATCCGCCGAGGACGAAGGCCTCGCCGGTGGAGATCAGGGTCATGGCCTGGTAGCCGCGGGCGATGTTCATGTCGGTGGTCGTCGACCAGGTGTCGGTCGCCGGATCGTAGATGCTCGCCTTCTGCGCGTTGCTGCCGCCGGTGACCAGGACCCGGCCGTCGGCGAGCATCGCTATGCCCGGACAGAACATGTCGTGACCGGTGTTGTCGACGCGGCGCTGGGTGACCTTGCCCGTCTTCAGGTCCAGGATCGCGGTCTGGGTGTAGCCGTTGCTGCCGCCGAAGCGGTCGAGCGCGTACGCCGACCAGGCCAGGAGCTTGTCGCCCGGCAGGACGGCGCTGGCCACCGGCACCAGGGGGAAGCCGGTGATCCGGCTCCAGGAGCCGTGGACGGCCGGGGCGGCCGGTCCGCTCAGGCGTATCTCGGCGGCGGAGGCCCAGGGGCCGCGGCCACCGGCCTCGCGGGTCACGGTCAGGCGTATGTAGCGGGCGGTGCCGGGGCGGAGGAAGGTGGCGGTCTTGACGGTGTCGTCGTCGCGCCAGGTGCCCGTGGAGACCGGTGCGCCGAAGGTGGTGCCGTCGGTGCTGGTGGTGATGGTGTACGTGCCCACGCGCCCGTTGACGCCGTCCTTGCGGGGCTGGTAGACCAGCGCCGAGACGGCCGCCGTGCGGTGCATGTCGATGGTGATGCTGTGCGGCAGCGGGGCGGTGGTCCCCGAGTACCTGCTGTGCCAGAGGGTGGCGGCGTCACCGTCCAGGACGTTGGCCGCGCGGCCGTCCTCCCGCACGGTCTCCTCGTCGCTCGCCGTCGCCGTCCACCCGGTCCGGGGCAGGTCGACGGTGGCCGCCGGGGTCCCGGGGTCACCGAGGATGTCGAGCTCCGCGGCGGAGGTCCACGGGCCGCGCCTGCCGGCCTCGGTGACGGCGGTGAGCCGGACGAACCGCGCGCCCTGCGGGGCGAATCCGAGGGTCTTGGTGCCGGCGTCGTCCGCGAGGGTGCCGGTGGCGACCGGGCTGCCCCAGTTCCGGCCGTCGGTGCTCACGCTGATGCTGTACTCACCGATGCGCCCGTTGACCCCGACGGTGCGGGGCCGGTAGACGAGCGCCGAGACCACCGTGGTGCGGTGCATGTCGACGGTGATGCTGTGCGGCAGCGGGGCGGTGGTCCCCGAGTACCTGCTGTGCCAGAGGGTGGCGGCGTCACCGTCCAGGACGTTGGCCGCGCGGCCGTCCTCCCGCACGGTCTCCTCGTCGCTCGCCGTCGCCGTCCACCCGGTCCGGTCGAGCACGGGGGCCGTCGGCTCCATGGCGTTCGCCGGAGCCACGCCGTGGTGCGGCGACTGCTGCGCCGTCTGCTGGTCGACGCCCCCGGGCGGGGGCGTGGGGCCGCGGCCGCCCGGCACCGTGCTCGCCGTTCCCAGCCAGGGGGTGAGTCCGACGAGCAGCGAGCCGAGGGCGAAGGCGATGAGCAGGGCGGAACGTCGGAACGCTCCGGAAAGGGCGCGTATGCGTCTGGGCTGCAATCGGACCTCCAGGGCGAGCCGTGAACCGCGACGGGCCCCTAGAAGATAGGTCAGAACGCATCAACTCGACCCCCGAACACTGGAGTTCGTGGAGAGCGGGGCCGACGGCGCGCCGGTTTCCGGTGGGCGTGGGGGAGGCCGCTCGCGGTCGGGCTAGGGCCTGTCTGACAATTGGCGTCGGATCAGGCCGGGTCGTCCGGTGCGTGCGATCGGCGTGCGGCCGGGGCGTCCTCGAATGGGGTCTCCCCTGCTCGAGCGAAGCCGAGAGCTCGGGGAAGGAGCTACTTGGGCGTTTCGGCCGTGCGGCGAGCGTGCGTGCCGGGCGGGCCGGACCCGACGGGAATTGTCAGACAGGCCCTAGGACGCCGCGGCGGGCACGCGTCGGCCGTTGCGCGCTCGCGAGACGAGCACGGCGACCACGATCAGCAGGGCCAGGCCGACCGAGATCCAGTAGCTCGTACCGTAGAGGCTCTTCTCGGCGACCTCGGCCCCCGTTCCGGGAACGGAGACGACCGAGGCGCTCAGCACCCCGGTGATCAGTGCCGATCCGAAGGCGATGCCGATCGCCATGGCGGTGCCGGCCACGCCCGCGGCCATCCCGGCCTTCTCCTCGGGCACCGCCATCTGGGCGATGCCGAAACCGGCCGCGTATCCCATGCTGCACCCGAGGCCGATCACACCGGCGCCCACGAGATAGTGCCACGGGCGGTCGTGGGCCGGCGCGAGCCAGGCGAGTCCCAGGGCGCTGAGGAGCGCCCCCGTCACGAGCACGGAAGCACCGCGCCCCTTGGCGACCGGACGTTCGACCACCTTGCCGCCCACCACGAACATCACCGCGAAGGGCACCATGAGCCGGCCCGTCTGCAGCGCGGTGCGCCCGAGACCGTACGCGTCCTCGGGCGGGAGGGAGGAGGGGACGACCTGGCTGTACGTGCTGAGCAGCAGCAGGAAGGCCGCGTTCACGGCACCGAACACCGCCATCGACAGACACGCCACGGTGACGAGGGGCGACTTCAGCAGCACCACGTCGAACACCGCGGCCGAGGACTTCCGCTCGACACGCGCCCACAGGACTCCACCGACGACACCGGCGATCAACGGGATGACGGCCGCGCCGCCCCACACCAGGCCCTGCGTCAGGGTCAGCAGCACCGCCCCGACCCAGGTGATCAGCCACACCGTGCCGAGCAGGCCGATGCGACCGCCGGACTCGGCCGGCGGGGAATGGGGGATGACCGCGAACGAGGCGATCGTGGTCGCCACGCACGCCGCGGCGAGGATGCAGAAGAACGTGCGCAGCGACAGGGTCTCGACGATGAGCCCACCGCCGATCATGCCCACGACAATCCCGATTCCCGACGCGACGACCAGGACGCGGACCGCCGTGATGATCCCCTCCTCCCCCAGGTTCCGCCGCAGGAAGCCCAGGGGCAGCAGTTGGGCCGCGCTGCCGAAGCCCATGAGCGCGGACCCCGTGAGCAGGGCCGGGTACGAGTCGCCCACGGCGGGGACGAGCGCTCCGACGGCGAGACAACCGGAGGCGGACACGGACGCGTTGCGATCGCCGGACACGTCGGCGAGTCGCGGGAGCAGGATGTAGCCCGCGCCTCCCCCCAGCGTGAGCAGAGTGAAGATCCACATGACGGCGGACACGGTGGTGAGTCCGTACTGCGCCTGGACGACCGGCAGGAGCGGGGGCAGGATGAACATGATCGCGTTGGTCAGGACGACGAGCAGGGCGCCGACCGCGATGAGCGCCCCTCTCCGCGGCGCGCTGCGCGGTCTCGACTCCCCTGCCAGGCCGATCGGTTCGTTGGTCTCGGTCATGTCAGTCTCCGAAGTGGTTGTGTGCGGGACCACGCATGCATCGGTACGGCCTGCCGCCGGAATCGGCGGGCCGTACGCATCCGGCAGCCGCCCGGTCGGGACCAGGTCCCGTCGATGCCCGGACGGCCTCTGCCGGTGCGGCGGTGGACCTTCGGGCCCACCGCCGTGAACTGCTCCGAGCCGCTGTGACCGGCTACCTGTCGTGATGCGTTTCGGACCGTCGGCGCCGGCCGACGCCGGCCCCGACGGTCACGGTGCCGTCGTCGCGGCGTCGGCCGGCACGACGGCCGTCCCTCGCGCCCGGGTGGCCACGATGGGCTCCGCCAGTACCTCGGCCCGGCCGCTGTCGTCGACGGACCTGCAGATGATCCGCAGCTCGAAGTCGACGGTCCGGCTGCGCCTCCCCTTCGACGCCAGGCGCGCCTCGGCCTCGACCACGTCGCCGCCGCGGACCGGGGCGAGGAACTCGACCGACGCGTACCCGGCGAACAGGCTCTCGTGGCCGTCGATGGTGATCGCCAGGTGCGTTCCGGCGTCTCCGAAGAGCTTCAGCCCGAAGGCCCCGTCGACGAGGTTCCCCGCGTAGTGCGCCTCGGAGTGGGCGACGTAGCGCTGGTGCACGACCTTCATGCGATCTCCTTGTCGATGCGGCCGAGGCGGCGGGCGACGGTCTCGCCGTCGAGCTCGATGCCCGGGTAGCCGCGCTTGGCGAGCTCGGTACACATCCGGCGGTACTTGCCGACACCGCCCACGTAACCGAGGAAGGTCGTCGGCTTGCCGGCCACGTTCGAACCCCGGTACCAGGAGTCGGCGGTCGCGTAGAGCGTCTGGTTCACCGTGTCCTCGGTGATCTTCACCCAGTCCTCCTGGGCTTCGGCCGTCGGCTCGATGACGTCGGCCCCCGCGGCCTTGGCGTGCCCGATCAGATCGGTGATCCAGTCGACGGCCTGCTCGATCGTGACCACGACGTTGCTCGCGAGCGCGGGGCTCTGCGGTCCGGCGATCATGAAGAAGTTGGGGAACCCGGTGGTCATGACGCCCAGGTACGTCCGGACTCCGTCGCTCCACGCGTCCTGCAGCCTGCCGGCCTCCGGGGTGGAGACGTTCAGCGCGAACAGCGGGCCGGTGAAGGCGTCGAACCCGATCGCCAGCACGATGGCGTCGACCTCGTAGGAGCCGCCCTTCGTGACGATGCTGTCGCCCGTCATGGTGTCGATCGGCTCGTCGCGCAGGGAGACCACCGAGACGTCGGGCCGGTTGAAGGTCTCGTAGTAGTCGGTGCCGAAGCAGCTGCGCTTGGCGCCGAGCGGGTGGAAGCGGGGTTCGAGGACGGCGGCGGTCTTCGGGTCGCGGACGATCTGGCGGATCTTCTCGCGCACGAACTCCGCCGCGGTCTCGTTGGCCCTCGCATCGGTCAGCAGATCGGAGAACTCGCCGCCGACGCCGTTGAACCCGCTGCGCACATAGGCCCGTTCGTAGCGCTCGCGCCGTTCCTCGTCGGAGACGTCGAACGCCGCGGCGTCCGGGATGCGGTCCGGGATGCCACCGAGCGAGTGGCGGCACTCCTCGCGGATCGCCGTGTAGTTGCTCTTGATCTCGTCGACGTAGTCCGCCGACAGAGGGGCGTTCCGGGCGGGGAACACGTAGTTGGGGGTGCGCTGGAACACGGTGAGGTGCTCGGCGACCTCGGCGATGAGCGGAATGCACTGCACCGCGGACGATCCGGTGCCGATCACGGCGACGCGCTTGCCCGCCAGGTCGCTCAGCGGGATGTTCCACCGGCTCGTCGAGACCGTGGTGCCGGTGAAGTTCTCCAGGCCCGGCACGTCGAAGTCCTTGGGCGTCGAGAGACCGCCCGAGGCCGCGAGCAGGTGGCGGCCCCGCCGGGTCTCGCCGGAGTCGAGGGTCACCTCCCAGAGCCGCTCGTCCGGGAGCCAGGTCGCGGAGGTCACCTTGGTGTTGAAGCTGAAGTGCCTGCGCAGGTCGAAGCGGTCCGCGACGTGGTTGATGTAGCTCAGGATCTCGGCCTGCGGGGCGAAGCGCTCGCTCCACGTCCACTCCTGCAGGAGTTCCTGGCTGAACGAGTAGGAGTAGTAGATGCTCTCGACGTCGCACCGGGCACCCGGATACGTGTTCCAGAACCAGGTGCCGCCGACATCGGGCGCGAGCTCGAATCCCGCGAACGTCCAGCCCTTCTCGGCGGCCTTGTAGGCCGCGTAGAGGCCTGAGAACCCCGCGCCGACACAGAGGAGGTCGACGACGGGTGCGGTGGGTGGAGCGGTCTCAGTCATGCGTGTGCCTTCGGATAGTCGAAATGCGGATGACATCTGGCCGTCAGGGCTTCGCCTCGGCGGGGGCCGTTCGCCCCTCGGCGCATCAGAGCGCAGGTATTAGTCAAACGACTTAGTCGTATGACCAACGGAATCTAGCCATGGGTCCGGGTGCCGTCAACAGCCGAACGCGCGCCGGTTCGCGCCGGCTGCGCACACTCAGGAGCCGGCGACGCCCCGCAGATGGCGCGCCACCTGCGAGATCGCCTCGTCCGTCCTGGCGAACACGCCCACCTCGGTGAAGAAGCCGTGGAAGACACCGGCACAGCGGGTCACGGTGACCTCGACGCCGTCGCGCCGCAGCCTCTCGGCGTACGCCTCGGCGTCGTCGCGGAGCGGGTCGACCTCGGCGGTGAGGACCAGCGCGGGCGGGAGGTCCCGCAACGATGCGGCGTGCATCGGGGCGGCGTAGTGATCGACCGCTCCCCCGTGGTCCGGACCGAGGTACTGCTCCCAGAACCAGCGGGCGTCCGCGCTGGTCAGCAGGGGCGCGTCGGCGAACTCCGTCCAGGACGGGGTGGCGAACGAGTCGTCGACGGCGGGGTAGACGAGCACCTGGGACACGGGGCGGGCGAGCCCGAGATCACGGAGCTTGAGGCACAGGGCGGCGGCGAGGTTGCCGCCGGCGGAATCTCCCCCGACGGCGATCACGTGCGGATCGACGCCGAGCCCGGAAGCCTCTCGGCGCAGCCAGGCGAACGCGTCGAGACAGTCGTCGAGCGCGGCCGGATAGGGGTTCTCCGGCGCGAGTCGGTACTCCAGGGAGAACACCGCCCACCCGGACCGGGCGGCGATCGCTCGGCAGACCTCGTCCACTCCGTCGAGGGTGCCGAGGACGAAACCGCCACCGTGCAGGTAGACCAGCGCCGGGCGCGGTCCGGCCGACGGCGGCGTGCCGTCCGGGTGGTAGAGGCGTGCGCGGAGCTCGCCGGAGCGGGCCGGCAGGGTCAGGCGTTCGACCCGGTCGAGAGGGGTGATCGGCTGCTCCGACGGCGGGGTCGCCAGGAGCTTCCGGGCCGTCTCCGCACCCAGTTCCCGTACGGGCTTCTCGAGGATTCCGGCGATGACGCGTGCCGCGTACCGCGCATCGGCGTCCAGCCGGTCCCAGTACGGAGGATTCACTTCATTCACTGCGGGGCCTCCCCGAAGTCATTGACAGGTGGCGAGCTGTACCCCACCATCCTAGTCACCTGATCTAGTCAATTGACCATGATGATCACGGTCCATCCGAGATCCGAAGCAGCCGATTCGCGGCGTGCGTGATCTCCCGAAGTCGAAAGGACTGGAGGATGACCGAAACCACGACGGCCCCTGCGGTGTCCGGCGCAGCGACGGCCACAGAGGTCGACGTAAGGATCGAGGACGACGCGACTCCCCTCGTCCGGCTGATCGGCCGCACCCTGAGGGACTCCGCCCGCGCGGGCCACGCGCTCCAGGCGCTGCGGAAGCCGGCCGCCACGGTGGCGATCCGGTCCCACGAGACGCCGCAGGCGGCGACGATCACCTTCGCCGGAGGCGTCGTCGAGGTCTCGAACGGAGTCCTCGACGAACCCGATGCCACGATCACCGTCGACCTGAACGCCCGGTTCGCGCCCGCCGACGCCCCGTCGGGCGACGCCGAGCTCGCCGCGGACGCGCTGCTCGCGCTGTCGCCGCCGGTGCCGGACTGGCAGACGGCCGCCGAGCACTTCTGGACCGCCGCACGCTCCGTGCCGGGGATTCCGGACGTGCTCATCGCGGTCACCGAAGGCCCCGACGGCCTGGAGCAGGTCGTGCTCGGCGAGGGCACGACCCATTACCTCGTCGCCGGAGCCCCCGAGACGCTCGCCGGCGTGTTCTCCGGAGCCGACGACCTCCTCGCCGTTCTCTCCACGGGTGTGCTCGGCATCCAGGGCACCCTCTCCCAGCTGTCGGTCATGGTCGGCGCTTCCTGGAAGGTTCGTTACGATGTCTGAACTCACCCGATCCACCAGGGGAGTTGACTCTCCCGACGCCACGACCCGGGCCGTTCGGATCGAGGCGACGAACCACGACGGCTCGTTCCTCGGCAAGACCCTGGCGCCGAAGAAGTTCGCCTCGGGCACGGACTCGGGGTTCGCCTTCGCCGACCTCCTGTTCGGCCTCGACCTGGGCAACGCCCCGGCCTTCGGCTTCGCCTATCCCGACTGGCGCGGGCATCTGGACGACGTCTACTTCCGTCCCGACATGTCGACCCTGGTCGAGTGGGAGCCGGGCCTGGACGCCGTGATCGGCGACTACTGGCTGAAGGACGGCACACCGGTCCCCATCTGTCCGCGCAACCTGACGAAGAAGATGGTCGACCGGCTCGCCTCGCTCGGCTTCACCGCGACCGTCGCCGTCGAGATCGAGGCGACCGTCTTCGAGGAGGCCGTCCACGAGGCGCGCGCCCGCGGATACCGCGACCTGACCCCGCTCGGCGGAAGCGCGGGCACGGCCTATCACCTGGCGAAGTCCAAGGACTGGACCGGCTACATGAACGCCGTCGCCGACCGGCTCTCCGCGGTCGGCATCGAGTGGGAGGCCTGGAGCGACGAGGACGCCGCCGGCCAGATCGAGATCAACCTGGCGCCCGGCGACCCGATCACGGTCTGCGACGCCTGGGCGCGGACCCGCCAGATCATGCGCGAGGTCGCGTTCGACCTCGGCCACACGGTCACCTTCATGGCCAAGCCCACCGCGGGCTACGGGCAGGCCTCGCACATCAACCTGTCCCTCCAGCGCGACGGCGTCAACGCGTTCTACGCGGAGGAGGGGCCGTCGGAGGTGATGCGCCATGCCGTCGGCGGTCTGCTCGCGACGATCGAGGGCAACACCTCGCTCGTGCTCCCGCAGATCACCTCGTACCGGCGCCTGGTGGACCTCAGCGGCCCGCCGGTCACCGCCACCTGGGGCATCAGCAACAAGACCACCGCGGTCCGTGCGGTGTGCGGACACCCCTCGTACTCCCGCCTGGAGTACCGGGTCCCCGGCGCCGACGCGAACCTCTACCTCGCGCTCGCCGGCGTGCTGGCCGGTGTGGTCGCGGGCCTGGAGCGCAAGATCGAACCGCCGGAGCCGGTCAGCGAGATGGCGTGGTGCATGCCGCCCGGGGAGATCACCCGGCTGCCGGACACCATCACGAAGGCCGCCGCCGCGCTCGAGGCGGACCCGGTCCTCCGCGACCTCCTCGGTGCCGAGTTCGTGGACTACTGGGTCGGAACGCGCCGGTGGGAGTGGATGCAGTTCCACACCGCGGGCGGGGACCCGTTCTCCGAACTCTCCGAGTGGGAGTCCGCCCGATACTTCGAACTGCCGTGAGCACCACGGACGACGCGCCGACCGCGGTGCGGCCGCTGATCGGCGTCACCGGCCGACGGATCCGGCTGGACCTCATCAAGGGTGCGGACCGCCGGTACGGCGACCGCTGCGCCGACAGCTACATGTCCGACTACGCGATCCGGATCGCGCGGGCCGGCGGCCTCCCCGTACACCTCGCGTACGAGACGGATCCGGAGGCGGTCTGCCACTGGCTGGCCGGCGTCGTCGTCACCGGCGGGCAGGACCTGCATCCGGCGTGCTGGGGAGGGGATCCCTCTGTGGTCCGCGACGTCGACCCGCGTACGGACCCGATGGTCCACGACGTCGAGCGGGACGGGTACGAGCTCGCGCTCGTGCGTGCCGCGCTCGACCGGGGGATTCCGGTGCTCGCCGTGTGCCGGGGCATGCAGGTCCTCAACGTCGCGCTCGGCGGCACGCTCGTCGCCGACCTTCCGCCCGGCGAGGTGCGGCACCTGTCGCAGGAGGCCGCGCTCACCGACGGCACGGACGATCACGTCGTGACCTTCGGGGCCGGCTCGATCGTGGCGGGACTGTTCGGAGAGCGGGCCGTCACCAACTCGTGGCACCACCAGGCCGTCGATCGCTGCGGCGCGGGGCTTGTCGTCACGGGCCGGACGGCCGACGGCGTGGTCGAGGCGGTGGAGCTTCCGGACGCACCGGTTCTGGGAGTCCAGTGGCACCCGGAATGGATGGAGAGCGACGACCCGACGATGACGTGGATCGTCGAGGAATCCGCCAAACGCCTGCGGTGACGAGGCCGACCCGAGCGCGTCGGCACGTCACCGGCGGGCAGACGCCGCTCGGGTCCGGTCGGGGACCGTACGAGGTCCGTGATCAGGCGAGCTTCGCGGCCAGCCATGCGTCGAACACCTCGACGACGATCTCCGCCTGCTCGGCGGCTCGGGCCCGGTCGGCGTACGTCAGCCAGTTCACGACGAAGCCGTCCGTCAGGGTACTGAGGACATAGCCGATCTGGTCGATCGTCCCGGGCGTGACGTCCTGTCCGGCGGCGGCTCGCGCGAGGATCGACCGCACGACGTTGAACGCCTCGTTGTAGACGGTCACCGCCGGGTGTTCTTCCTGACGCTGTGCCCAGCTGATCAGCTCGAAGCTCGCGGACGCGAATTCCGAATCGGACTCGAGGTACCAGTTCAGGAGTCCGCGGAGGATCGCACGCGCGGTCGTGACGAGGTCGCCGTGCACGTCGTTCTCGATCAGAACCTCGCGGTACCGCTCCGTCAGCCTCTCGAAGACGGCCGCGAACAGCAGCTCCTTGGTCTGGAAGCAGTAGTGCAGCGTGGCCAGCGGGGCGTTCGCCTGCTCGGCGATACGGCGGGTCGTCGCGCCGTCGACGCCGTGGCTCGCGATCACTTGGATGGCGGCGTTCACCAGGTCGTTGCGTCGCTCGGCCGCCGGTACGCGTGCCACATCTGCCCCCTGTCGAAGTTGGACGTTTGATCAAGTCGACACCCAGGCTACCAGGCGGTTTGTCCACATCGACGGACTCCACAGCTCCGTCCGAAATACTTGTTCATATGACTTGATCGCATGACCGAGATAAACCAGCATGACTCTCACCCCCACGAAGACCCGATGCCGTCCCGGCATCGATTGGAGGATCGGCCATGTCGAACCCAGCACTCGCTCGCATCACCGCCGGCACGTCCCCCGAAGAGGCGGTCGGGATCATCCTGCGAGACGGCGGGGTGATCGTCGAAGGGCTCTTCGACGAGGCGACGGTCCAGGGCCTCAGGGCCGATCTGGATCCCGTGCTCGACGCGGTGGACACGGGCCACGACGAGGTGTTCGCCGGCAACCGCACGCGCCGGGCGAGCGGCCTGTTCGCGAAGACCGAGCACATGGTCACCGTGGCGCTGAACCCGCTGTACCACCGGGTCGCCGAGCTCATCCTCAACAAGCCGATCGACGTCTTCTTCGGAGAAGAAGCGGTGCCGCACCCCGCGGGAATGCACATCGGCGGCACGATGGCCATCAAGATCGGCCCCGGCCAGGGCGCGCAGCCGCTCCACCGCGACGACTCCGTCTGGCTGTGGCGGCACCCGGAATACCGGCGCGAAGCCCGGGTCCAGATCATGGTCGCGGTCAGCGACTTCACCGCCGAGAACGGCGGAACGCTGGTGATCCCCGGGTCGCACCTCTGGGACGACCACCGGGCGCCCCGGCGCGAGGAGGCGGTCCCCACCGAGATGAAGGCGGGCTCCGCGCTCATCTGGATCGGATCGACCTATCACGGCGGCGGCGAGAACACGACCACGGACAGCCATCGCTTCGGGCTTTCGATGGGCTGGGACCTCGCCTTCCTCCGCACGGAGGAGAACCACTTCCTCACGTACAACCTGGAGCAGATCCGGAAGCTCCCGGAAGAGATCCAGCGAGCCCTCGACTGGTCGTCGGAGCACTACCTCGGCTGGGCCGAGGTCGCCGGCCAGATGTCCGACCCCTTGGACCTGCTCAAGCGGGACGACTACACCTCCCTCGACGCCGGCCTGCCCACCACGCTCTGACGAGGATCAAGGAACCGAGGAAAATGGCATTCAGAGACCTTCTTTTCCTGCTCGCCGACGTCTGGATGATCGTCGTCGGGTTCACCTTCGGGTGGAAATTCATCCGGAATTTCAAGAACTACCTTCTCGGCCTCGAATGGATCATCGTCGCCACCTCCGGGTCGAACTTCCTCGTCTACGCGCTCGCGGGCGCCGACGAGACGAGTCCCATGTACACCGTCGCGTACTTCTTCGACCAGTTCTCCCGGTCGGTCGGCATCACGCTGATCCTCGTCATGGGCCTGATGCAGGTGACGCACCGGTACAAGCCGTCCGTGCGGACGGACGTCGGGGTGTTCGTGTTCGCCGCCGCGGTCGGACTCTTCCTGCTGTTCTTCAGTGAGCGGATCGGCGTGGGAGTCGCGATCTTCCTCATCGTGGTCAATGTTCTGACCACCCTGTTCCTGATCTACTTCGCGAAGCGGCTCTGGGCGATCGGCGCGAAGGGAATGGCGCTCGGCGTGAGCCTGGCGACCGCCGCCGCATGTGCCATCGCCTGGACGTACGACTTCGTCCACATTCCGGGTGACGACGCGGCGCACACCCTCTTCTACATCGGCGCGCTGAGCACCTGGGGATTCCAGATGTTCACCTACTACTTCGCCTACCGCGCCCTGCACAGGCACAACGAGTCGGTCGACGCGGAGCCGAACCGACGCGAGCAGAGCCCTGCCGGGGCCGGGGAGCAGTCGTGGTCGTGAAGGAAACGCCCTCGCGAGAGGGAGGCGCGGCCCCTCGCCGTCCGCAGCCAGCCGTCGGGCCCGAGCAGATGGGAGAGGACCCGTCCGTCGCGACGCTGACCGGGTTGCTGGCCGAGCGCGCGCGGCGATCACCCGATCGGGAGTTCCTGCGCTTCGGCGACGGGTCCTGGACCTTCGCCGAGATCGACGCCTGGACCTCCAGGCTGGCGCACCGGCTGATCGAGGTGGACGGCGTCCGGCCCGGCGACCGTGTCGCGATCATGCTCCCGAACATCGTGCACTGGCCGGTCGTGTGGCTGGCCGCGCTGAAGGCCGACGCGGTGGCGGTACCGGTCAACTCCTCGTACAAGCGGGCCGATCTCACCTTCCTCCTGCGGGACTCGGGAGCCCGGGTCGTGTTCACCGATCACGAGCGGGCGGGTCTCCTGAAGGAGGTCACCGACACCGAGACCGATCTGGCGGACCTGCGCGTCGTCGACGTCGCCGCGGACGGGTCCGCGCCGTTCCCGGCGACCGCTCCGGCGGTGCGCCCCACCGCCGGGACCCTGGCGAACCTGCAGTACACCTCGGGCACCACCGGTTTCCCCAAGGCCTGCATGCTCACCCACGACTACTGGGTGCGGCTGGGCTGGACCTGCGCCGCGGTGACCGGCCTCGGGTCCGACGACGTCCTGCTCACCGCTCAGCCGTTCTCCTACATGGACCCGCAGTGGAACACCGCGCTCGCCCTGACGACCGGGGCCCCGCTGGTCGTGCTGCCCCGGTTCTCCGCGTCGGGCTTCTTCGCCGACGTCCGCCGCCACCGCGCCACCTTCTTCTACGTGCTCGGATCCATGCCGACGCTGCTCTTCAAGCAGCCGCCGCACCCCGACGACCTGGACAACCAGCTGCGCCTGGTGCTCTGTTCGGGCATCCCGGTCGGGATCCACGCACAGTTGGAGGAACGCTGGGGCGCGCCGTGGCGGGAGATCTACGGCATGACCGAGACCGGCGTCGACCTGTTCGGTTCCGTCGACGACGCGAACTCCGTGGGGAGCGGGAGCCTGGGGCTTCCGGTGCCGACGAAGCGGGTCCGGGTGGTCGATCCGCAGGGAGTCGATCTGCCCGACGGCGAGCCCGGCGAGCTGATCGTCTCGGGCAGGCCGATGATGCTCGGCTACTGGAACCGTCCTGAGGACACCGCCCGCGTGTTGCGGGACGGCTGGCTGCACACCGGCGACGTCGTCGTCCGCCGGCCGGACGGGGGCATCCAACTGGTCGGCCGGATCAAGGACATGGTGCGTCGCGGCGGCGAGAACGTCGCGAGCGCCGAGGTCGAGGCCGCTCTCGAACGTGACGAGGAGGTCGTGGCCGCCGCCGTCGTCGCCGAACCCGACGAAACCTTCGGCGAAGAGGTCAAGGCCTTCGTCCAACTCGCCGCCGGGGTGCCGGCCGACCGTACGACCGCCGCGCGGCTCGTCGACCGGGCCGGCCGACAGCTCGCCCGTTTCAAGGTGCCGCGCTACGTCGAGTTCGTCACCGACTTCCCGCGGACGCCGTCCGAGCGCGTGTCCAAGCCGGCGCTCAAGGCCCGCGCCGCGGCCGAGCCCGGCGTCACCTTCGACCTGGGCGCCCGGCGCGGCTCCGCCGACGCACCCGCCGCCCCGTCCCCCACCCCGTCCACGGACGTCCTCGACGTCGACGTCGTACGGGGCGTGGCGGTGCTGACTCTGCGCCGTCCGGAGAAGCTGAACGCCCTGGACGTCGCCACGCGACGCCGACTGGCCCAGGTCATACGGAAGTTCGGGGCCGGCGAGAGCGTGCGCGGCATCGTGCTCACGGGTGAGGGCCGGGCGTTCTCCGCCGGCGAGGACCTCCAGGCGCCGCCCACCTCGTACGAGGAGATGCGGGAGGCGTTCGAGACCTTCCACGACATCACCCGCGCCGTCGTGGAGACACGGGTCCCCGTCGTCGCGGCCGTGAACGGCCTCGCGGTGGGCGGCGCCTCGGAGATCACCCTCTGCTGCGACGCACGGATCGGCAGCCCGGCGGCGGAGTACTACCAGCCGGAGAACGGCCGGGGCATCACGATCTCGAACGCGTCGAGCCTGCTGCTGACCCGGCTCGTCCGGAACCACGCGATGCGCATGGTCCTCGGCTCGCCGCGGATCGGTGCCGAGGAGGCCCTGCGGATCGGCCTCCTGGACGAGATCGTCGCGCCCGGCGAACTGGTCGACCGCGCGGTCGACCTGGTCGTCGAGTGGACGCCGGAGAACAACACGACGGCGCTCCACCTGGCGCTCCTGCGGCCGCGGCTCGACGAGATCGAGCAGGCCTTCGCCCGTGAGGACGAAGCCGCGCGGGAGACCTGGGAGAGCGGGGTCTTCAGGGCGGGCGTCGAAGGCTTCTGGAACACCAAGGGCACCGGCAAGTAGCTCCGGACAGGGGCCGGTACGGCCCCTGTCCGCAAGGAACGGGTCGGCACGGCCCCTTCCGCAACGAACGGGTCGGCACGGCCCCTTCCGCAACGAACGGGTCGGCACGGCCCCTTCCGCAACGAACGACAGAGGAGAAGACGTGATCGACACGGAGGCCGCGGTGCTCACCGCGGTGAACGAACCGCTCGAGATGACCGCGATCCAGGTGGACGATCCCGAGCCCGACGAGGTGCGCGTCGCGGTCTCGCACGTGGGCCTGTGCCACAGCGACCTGCACTACATGACCGGCACGGTGCCGATCGGCCTGCCGGTGGTGGTGGGTCACGAGGTGGCCGGTGTGGTCGAGGCGGTCGGCTCCGCGGTGACCGGCCTGCGTGTCGGCGACCGTGTGGTCGGGGCGCTGACGCCGTCGTGCGGCCGGTGTGTCAACTGCGAGGCCGGCCGGTCGACGCAGTGTCGGCGCGTGGCGGAGGTCCGTCGTCGACCGCGTCCCGCGTTCCAGCTGACCGATGGCAAGCCGGTCGAGCGGCTCGGCGACGTCGGCGCGTTCTCGCGACACACCCTCATGCGGGAGAACGCGCTGGTGAAGCTGGACGACGCGGTGCCGCTGCACGTGGGGTGCCTCCTGGCGTGCTGTGTCATCACCGGCGTCGGCGCCGTCTTCCGCGGTGCCCGGGTGCGCCCGGGAAGCACGGTGGCGGTGATCGGCTGCGGCGGCGTCGGGTCGGCCATCGTCCAGGGAGCCAGGCTGGCGGGGGCCTCGGCCGTCGTCGCGATCGACCTGGACGAGGCGCGACTGGAGGCCGCCCGCGGCT
This sequence comes from Streptomyces sp. NPDC053513, assembly GCF_044544765.1. NCBI lineage: Bacteria > Bacillati > Actinomycetota > Actinomycetes > Kitasatosporales > Streptomycetaceae > Streptomyces > Streptomyces sp. NPDC053513. Next base: position 222,779 of record NZ_JBITXP010000006.1, on the reverse strand, counting down.
ACGGCGCGACGCACGTCGTGAACGGGGGCGCCGAGGACGTCGCCGCGGAGGTCCGGAAGCTGTTGGGCGACGGGGTCGACTACGCGTTCGAGGCCGTCGGCTCGGCGCGCACCGCGGCCACGGCGCTCTCGGTGGTGCGGGAGACCGGCACCGCGTGCCTGGTGGGCATCGCCCCGGAGGGCACCGAGCTGAAGGTGCCCGCGTCGGACTTCTTCTTCGGCGAGAAGCGCCTCATCGGCTCGTACATGGGATCGGGTCAGGTGCGCCAGGACATCGTCCAGCTCGCGCGCCTCTACCAGCAGGGCCGGCTGCTGCTCGACGAGATGGTCACGCAGGTCATCCCGTTCGACGAGATCAACGAGGGCTTCAAGGCGATGCGCGGCGGCGACGTGACGCGCGTCGTCGTCGACCTCCAGGCCTGACCGACAACAGACACAGAGGTGACCCACATGTCGAACGGCGAGACGCCGGTCCCCCAGCCGGTGAACTACATCGCGGACGCCTGGAGCGACTGCGAGACGGTCCGGGGCGAATGGAACGTCGACCCCAACACCCGGGAACCGGTGCACCGCGCGGTCACGACCGGATCCGAAGACGTCGAGCGGGCGCTGCGGCACGCCGAGCGCGTGTACGGCGTCGGCCGGTGGGACGACGAGGCCCGCCAGGAGCGTGCGGACGTGCTCGAACGCGTCGCCGCGCTCATCGAGACCCGGGCCGAGGACATCGCCCGCACGGATTCCCTGACCAGCGGTGTGCCGATCGGCGTCACCCGGAAGGTGGCGGCGTTCCTGCCCGCCAGGATCCGGGCGACGGCGGCGGACCTGCGGGACATCCCCCGGGTACGGGCTCTGGCGGCGGGCGGCCGCGACGTCCGCCTGTACAAGGTCCCGTGGGGGCCGGCCGCGATCCTCACGCCGTGGAACGGCCCGAGCTTCATCCCCGCGGCGAAGGTCGTGAGCGCGGTCGCGGCGGGCTGCCCGGTGATCCTGAAGCCGTCGGAGCACGCCCCGGGCAGCGCGCAGATCGTCGTCGAGTGCTTCGTCGAAGCCGGGCTGCCCAGCGGGGCGCTGCAGCTCGTGCACGGACGGGGCGACGTGGGTGCCGCACTGAGCGGTGACCCGCGCGTCAAGGTGCTGTCGTTCACCGGTGGTCCGGCCGCCGGCCGGGCGATCGCCCGGGCCGCCGCGGAGGACTTCAAGGTCCTCCAGCTGGAGCTCGGCGGCAACAACCCCGCGCTCGTCCTGGACGACGCCGACGTCGAGGTCGCCGCCGACGGGATCTTCGAGGGCATGACCAAGCTGAACGGCCAGTGGTGCGAGGGACCGGGCAAGGTGCTCGCCCACCGGAGCCTGGTGGGGCCGCTGCTCGAAGCCCTGACCGAGCGCATCTCCAAGGTCGTGATCGGTCACTCGCTCGACGAGGGCACCGAGGTCGGCCCGATCTCGAACGCGCCGCACTTCGCGACGCTGGAGAGCCGGATCGAAGGACTGCGCGCCCTGGGGGCGAGCGTCCACCGGCCGGCCCGGCTGCCCGAGCTCGACGGGTTCTTCCTCTCGCCGACCGTCGCCGCCGGGGCCGACCCGGCGAAGGCCACCGCGGAGCTGTTCGGTCCCGTGGTGTCCCTGCACGCCGTCGATTCCGACGAGGAGGCGCTGCGCCTCGCGAACGCCCACCCCTCGGGACTCGACGCCTATGTCTTCGGCGGCGACACGGAACGCGCGATCGAGGTCGGCTCGCGCGTGCTGTCCGGCGAGGTGCGGATCAACGGCGCCAAGGTCGCCGACCTCGGCGACGATTCCGCGCAGAGCTTCTGGGGACCGTCCGGCATCGGCGGTCACGGCCCGGCCGAGTCGGTGCGCGTGTTCTGCGGTGACCGGGTGGTCGGAGTCGACTCGCCGGACCTTCCGCTGTGAACCGCGCCGCTGTCGTGTCCGGGACGCGGGAGAAGGACGCGGCGGCCGAGAGCTGACGTCTTCGACCCATCCGTCGGGACACCCGATGACCGAACCCAGAGCCGCTGGAGAACCACCTTGCTGAACCTCTCGATCCTCCTCGAAGACTCCGCCCGCACGTTCCCGGACCGGGACGCACTCGTGCTCGGTCCGACCCGGCTGACCTACCGCCAGGTCGACGAGGCGGCGAACCAGGTCGCCAACCTACTGGTGTCCCGGGGCGTCCGGCCCGGCGACAAGGTCGCCCTCAGCTGCCCCAACCTGCCCTCCTTCCCCATCGTCTACTACGGCGTGCTCAAGGCGGGTGCGGTCGTGGTCCCGCTCAACGTCCTGCTCAAGGGCCGCGAGATCGCCTACCACCTGGACGACGCGGACGTCTCGGCGTACTTCTGCTTCGAGGGAACTCCGGAGCTGGCCATGGCCGCGGAGGGCCGTGCCGGATTCGAAGAGGTCGGGACGGTCGAGCACTTCTTCGTCATCACCGCCGACCACGAGGCACCCAGCCCGATCGCCGGAACCGAGACGCTCGGTCAGGCACTCGCCGGCATGAGCACCGTGTTCGAGTCGGTGGTCAGGGAGCCGACCGACACCGCGGTCATCCTCTACACGTCGGGAACGACGGGACAGCCCAAGGGCGCCGAACTCTCCCACGCGAACACGATGATGAACGTGCTGGCCAACAACCGGTTGTTCCGCAACGAACCGGCCACCGACAGCCACGCGGTGTGCCTTCCCCTGTTCCACACCTTCGGCGCGACGGTGCAGATGCACGCGGGGTTCTCGGTCGCGGCGACCCTGCACCTCGTGCCGCGCTTCGCCGCCCGTGAGGTGGTCGAGCTCATGAGCCGCGAGGTCATCACGTTCTTCGCGGGTGTTCCGACCATGTGGTGGGGGCTGCTCAACGCCCTCACCGACGACGTCGACGTCCGTCGGATCGCCGACAACCTCCGGATCGGCATCTCCGGCGGGGCGGCCCTGCCGGTCGAGATCATCAACCGGGTCGAGCAGCGCCTCGGCGTCACCGTGCTCGAAGGGTACGGACTGTCCGAGACGTCGCCCGTCGCCACGTTCAGCGACCCCCGGCTCCCGTCCCGACCGGGCTCGATCGGCGTTCCGATCTGGGGCGTGGAACTGAAGCTGATCCGACCGGACTGGACGGAGGTCACCGGGGCCGGGGAGGTCGGCGAGATCGCGATCAGGGGCCACAACGTCATGAAGGGCTACTACAACCGCCCGGAGGCGACGGCCGAGGCGATCCGCGACGGATGGTTCCGCACCGGGGACCTCGCACGACGCGACGAGGACGGCTTCTACTCCATCGTCGACCGGGCCAAGGACCTCATCATCCGCGGCGGTTTCAACGTCTACCCCCGCGAGGTCGAGGAGGTGCTCCACACCCATCCCGCGGTGAGCCTCGCGGCGGTCATCGGCGTCCCGCACCACAGCCACGGCGAGGAGATCAAGGCCTTCGTGATCCCCGAGAAGGACGCCGCCCTCACCGCCGACGAGCTCGTCGCCTGGGGCAGGGAGCAGATGGCCTCCTACAAGTGCCCCCGCATCGTCGAGATCGTGTCGAGCCTGCCGATGACCGGCAGCGGAAAGATCCTCAAGCGCCGGCTGGCCTGAAGCCGAGCCGCTGCCCCATACAACACCGAGCAAGGAACCGTGAGATGAAGACGGACAACGTCGAGTACACCACCTTCACCGGATGGGTCGACCCGCCCGGCGACGTCCGGTCCGCCCTGGAAGAGGACGTCACCTGTGAGGTGGTGGTCGTGGGCGGCGGCCTGGCCGGGATGTCGACGGCGCTGCGGCTGGCCGAGCGCGGCCAGGACGTGGTGCTGCTGGAGGCCGAGTTCTGCGGCCACGGCTCCGCCTCGCGCAACGCCGGACAGCTGGCGGGTGCCCCGGGCGGCGACATCCAGTTCCTGAACATCCTCTACCCCAGGAAGTTCCCCGGCATCGTCCGGTTCGCCGAGAACTCCGCGCACTTCGTGGAGCGCCTGATCGAACGGCTGGACATCGATTGCGACTACGAGGCCACCGGCAACGTCTGCGCCGCGGTGTCCCGTGGGCAGATGGGCCGCGTGCGTCGCGTGACCAAGATCCTGCGGAAGGCCGGTGGGAAGGTCGAACTCGGTACGAGTGCGGAGCTGGGCATCCCCCGCGGATTCCTCGGCGGCTTCCGCGAGTCCGTCGGCGGGATGATGAACCCCGGCAAGTTCAGCCTGGGCATCCGCCGCGCCGTCCTCTCGTCCAGTGCACGGGTCTTCGAGCGGACGAGGGTCACCGACATCAAGCGGGACGGCGATCACGTCACCGTCGAGACACCCCGGGGCGTGGTGCGCGCGAAGAAGCTCGTGCTCGCGACGAACGCCTTCGGCGGCGAGTTCGCCATCGCTCCGAAGCGGCTCTCCGTGCCGATCTGGGTCACCGAGGTGGAGACCGAGCCGATCGATCCCGCGCGCCTGGCCGCGCTCGGCTGGACCAGCCGGTCGGGGGTGGTCACCCAGCACAACTTCATGGAAAACTACCGGCTCACCTCGCGCAACACGATCGTGTTCGGCGTCCGTCGGATCCAGCGGGGGAAGAGCTACCCGCTTCCTCTGAGGAAGCCGGACGAGGCGGTCGTCGCCGACCTGGCACGCGGCTTCGAAACCCGCTTCCCCGCGCTGGCCGACGTCGCGGCCGCTCGCGCCTGGGGCGGATGGATCGGGATCACCTCGTCATGGCTCCCGCTCGCCGGCGGGATCGGCGAGAACATCTTCTACTCGGTCGCCTGCAACGGCCACGGCCTGGCCCAGGCACCGTACCTCGGCTCGCTCATCGCCGACCACATCGTGGACGGAGAACAGCACGAGGACCTGAAGGCGCTCTGGGTGAAGAAGTCCACATTCCCGCGCCCCATGATGATGGGCGCTCCAGGGCTGCGGACCATCTGGGCCGTCGACCGTTTCAACGACCTGATCAACGGAAGCCGGCGGAACGCCCGACGCGGCGCGGCCCCGGTGAACTGACCGGGCCCGGTGACGAAGGGCGGCCCTCAAGCAGGCTCTCCGCCGCGCCCCATGGCCTCGGGACGCGGCGGAGAGCCATGCCGGTCGCCGAGAAACGCGGCCGTGAGAGGACGGGGTTCATCCGTGCTCAGCACCGCGAAATCTGATGGCAACTCAGGAAGGTTCCATGCACTCTCACTTCCCCCCGGCGCCACCCGGTCGCCCACCGACGCCCCATGCTTCAGGAGGTGCCCCCCGGTCGTACCGCGGTGAAGGTCTCCGCGCAGCCGTGCATCGCACCCAACGCAGATTCCTTGTCGTCAATGCGGTGCCCCTCGCCATCGGCATCGTGCTGTTCCCCTTCACGGGTCTTCCCTCGGCGCGCGTGTACGGGCAGCTCACGACGGGCGTGCTGTGGGGCGTCCTGCAAGGCGGCCTGTTCGTCGCCTCCACCTGGTGGTACGAGCGTCGGTCGACGCGTCTGTGCGATCCCATCGAGCAGTCCCTGACCTCCACCCTGCCCCGGGCCGGGACGTCGGACGCTTCCTCCGTCGCCCACTCCCGGCGGTGAGGCGGATGACCCTGCACACCTTGAGCTCGGGCGACGTCGACCCGATCGGTGCCGATGCCAGAGCTCCGGTGATCGTCGCCTTCCTGGTCTTCATCGGTCTTTCCCTCCTGTGGATCTTCCACCTCGTCACACAGGAGGACCACCCGGAAAAGCTCTACATCGCCGACCGGTCCCTCTCCCCCGTCTTCAACGGGTTCGCCATGGCGGGCGAGCAGATCTCGGTCGTCACCCTGCTGGCGATTCCCGGGGCCATCACCCTGTTCGGCTACGACGGGTTCGGGTATGCCGTCGACATCCTGATCACCCTCGGCGTCACGCTGCTCATTTCCCAGAAGGTACGCAACAGCGGCCGGTACACCCTCGGCGGCCTCTTCTCCCTGCGCGCATCGGGAACGGCACCCCGAATCGCCGCGACCGTCGTGACGATGACCATCGCGATCCCCCTCCTCCTGATCCAACTGCGCGCGGTCGGCATCAGCACGGCGCTCGTGATCGGCATATCGACCGACGAGGCCCAGGTGGCGTGCACGGTACTGGTGGGCTGCCTCGTCGCGTGCTTCGCCGCGGTGGCCGATCTGCGAGGCACCAGCTTCCTGCACGTCGTCAAGGTGCCCGTCACGCTGGTGACGCTGGCGGTGCTCACCTTGCTGGCCCTCCATCGATTCGCGTGGGACCCCGGGCGTCTGCTGGCCGCCGCGGTGGACAACAGCGTGGCGCCGGACGCGTACATGAGCCCGGGGCTGTGGCCGTACACGGCGGGGCTCGGACCGCTCAACGCGTTCGGCGACCACATGGTCGTGATCCTCGGTACGGCCGTGGCGCCTCACCTGCTCCTGCGCGTCAGCGCGTCCCGAAGCGGGCGCGCGGCGCGACGGTCCATGGGCATCGCCGTGGGACTGGTCGGCGTGTTCGCCCTGCTCCTGATCACGACGGGTTTCGCCGCGGCGGCCGTGGTGGGCAGCAGGGTGATCGGCGCGGTCGACGGCAACGGACAGTCCGCCCCGGTCCTGCTGGCCTCGGGCGTGCTCGGTGACGGCTCGACGGGACGCGTCGTGCTCATCACCGCCATGGCGTGTGTCGCCTTCCTGGCCGTCCTGTCGACCACGACCAGTGTGGCCTTCGCCGCCGCCGTCTCCTTCGCCCACGACGTGTTCGGCCGGAGCAAGCGCCTTCGCACCGGCACCGGAGAAGTGCCGGCGCTCCGTCTGACCGTTGTCGTCCTGTGCGTCGTGGGCCTGTCGCTGTCCGCCGCCACCCATCGTTACCCGGTCGACTTCCTGGTCACGTTCTCGATGAGCGTCGCGGCGTCGTGCGTCTTCCCCCCACTGGTCTACTCCTTCTTCTGGCGCAGGTTCCATCGCAAGGGACTCCTGTGGTCCGTCTACGGGGGACTGGCGCTCTGCACCACGCTCATGTTCTTCTCGCCCAGCGTCTCCGGAACCGCCTATGCGCTGTGGCCGGAGGCGAGCTTCGACTGGTTCCCGTTCCAGACCCCGGGTCTGTTCTCCGTGCCGGCGGCCTTCTTCCTCGGTTGGCTCGGCAGCATCACCTCGCCGGATGATGCCGAACCCGATTTCCCAGCCGTCGAGTACAGGCTCCTGACGGGGCAGGAGGTCGAGCAGGGGCGCTGATCCGAGATCGGCTGTCCGTGACGCGGCGCAGCGCGCCCCCGAGCGGTTTCCCGGGCCCGGCCCCTTCGCCTCGACGGGGCCGGGCCCGCTCCTCGGGCTTTCCGTGCTTCACCGGGACCGGGAGGTCGCGTTCGCGCCGAGGGTTCGTCAAGTCGACTACTGTCACACGTTCTTCATGCTCCGTGCATGGTCCGGGTGCGGCTCCCCCGCGCATGATCGGCAGGCGCCCCGCCCAGGCCCACCCGCACCCGAGGAGCAGTCCCCCATGCCAAGTCGCCGTACCTTCCTCGCCGCATCGACCACGGCACTCGGTCTGACCGCCGTCACCGCCACCGCCGCCGGGTCGGCACAGGCGGTGTCCGCGGTGGCGGTCCCGGGCACCGCGGACGGCTCCGGCACCCGGCTGCCGAACATCGTCGTCGTCCTCGCCGACGACCTCGGCTACGGCGAACTCGGCGCCTACGGCCAGAAGCTGATCTCCACTCCCCGCCTGGACCGGCTCGCCGCCGAGGGGCTCCGCTTCACCGACGCCTACTCCACCGCCGCCGTCTGCGCACCCTCCCGCTGCTCCCTGCTGACCGGACTCCACACCGGCCACTCCACGGTCCGCGCCAACCCCTCCTCCGGTGGCCAGGGCTCGCTCACCGCCACCGACACCACCTTCGCCCAGGTGCTGCGGGCGCGCGGCTACCGGACCGCCGTGATCGGCAAGTGGGGCTTCGGACCGGAGGCCGCCGGCCAGGACAGCCATCCGGCCGCCCGCGGCTTCGAGGAGTTCTACGGCTACATCGACCACACCCACGCCCACGAGTACTACCCCGAGTACCTCTGGCACAACGCGGTCAAGGAGCCCATCCCCGCCAACGCCGGCGGCGCCAAGGCCGTGTACGCCCCCGACCTCCTCGAACAGCGCGCCCTGGAGTTCATCGACACCCACGCAGCCGAACCGTTCCTCCTCCTGCTCACCCCGAACGTCCCGCACGCGCCCAGCGACATCCCCGACACCAGCGCCTACGCCGACCGGAGCTGGACGGCCGCGAACAAGGGGCACGCGGCCCAGGTCTCCTACTTCGACTCACTGGTCGGCAAGGTGGTGGACCGGCTCCGCGCCCTCGGCCTGGAGCAGGACACCGTCGTCCTCGTCACCAGCGACAACGGCCCCCACGAGGAGGGCGGGGTCAACCCCGACCTGTTCGACGCCAACGGCCCGCTGCGCGGCTACAAGCGCAACCTCTACGAAGGCGGCGTACGCGTCCCCCTCGTCGCCTGGGGCCCCGGCCGGGTCCGGCAGGGCACCAGCGACCGCCCCACCCCGCTGACCGACGTCCTCCCCACCCTCGCCGAGCTCGGCGGCGCCCCCGCCCCCACCGACGTGGACGGGCTCTCCGCCGCTCCCCTGCTCGCCGGCAGCCCCGACTCGGCGCGCCATGGACACCTGTACTGGTTCCGTGACGAGCTGGGGGTCACCAGCCGGGCCAACGCCCAGGACAACAAGCGCGCCACCTGGCTCGCCGAGGCGGTCCGCAGGGAGAACTGGAAAGCCGTGCGCTTCGCCCCCGAACGCGACCACGACCTCCCCGACGACAAGTGGCAGGTGGAGCTGTACGACCTGGCGACCGATCTCGGCGAGACCCGCAACGTCATCGACAAGAACCCCTCCAAGGCCGCGGAACTGGTGGCGCTGATGCGCTCCTCCTGGAAGGACACCTATCCGCGCACACCGTTCGGGACCCGCCTGACGTTGCCCCGCCTGGCCGTCCCCGGCCAGGCGTTCACCGTCACCGCCACCCTGGACAACGGGTCCGCACGGCCCTGGACCACCGCGGCGCTCGGCCTGCGCGCCCCTGCCGGATGGACCGTGACCTCCGCCTCCCCGTCCACGGCCGAGGAGCTCGCCGTCGGCGCCCGGCTCACCGCCTCCTGGCAGGTCACACCGCCCGTGGACGCCGCCCCCGCGACCTCGTGGGAGCTCACCGCGGAGGGCACCGCCCTCACTGCGGCCGGCCCGGTCCGCTACCCGGCGACGGGCACCGTCCCGACCCCGCCCCCCGCCCCCACGCGCGACTCCTACCTCTCCGACCTCACCTGGATCAGCGCTACCAACGGCTGGGGGCCGGTGGAACTCGACGCCTCCAACGGCAAGAACGCCGCCGGAGACGGCCCGCCGATCGCCTTCGGCGGTACGACGTACCCCAAGGGTCTGGGGGTCCACGCTCCCAGCGACATCGCCTACCACCTCGGCGGCGGCGGCGTACGGTTCACGTCCCTGGTCGGCATCGACGACTTCTCCGCCAAGCAGAGCACCCTCGGCGCCACCCGCGCCAAGGTCTACGGCGACGACCGCCTGCTCCTCACCACCTCCACCCTCACGGCGGCCACCGGCCCGGTCCGGGTCGACCTGGACGTGCGCGGCGTCCGCGTCCTGCGGCTGGTGGTCGAGGACGCCAACAACCGCACGTCCTACGACCACACCTCCTGGGCCCTGGCCCGGGTCACCGTGTCCTGACCTTCCGCGCCCACGCTCCAGAGGCCGTTTCGGATCACTCCGAAACGGCCTCTTCCGCATCGGTGCACTGCCCGTCCTCGGCCGCGTACGAGGACCAGGTGGGCGCACCACCGGTGCCGGTGCCCTGCTTCCACCGCTCCAGAGGAGAACAGGTGAAGCGGAACCGCCGTTCCACGTACAGCAGATGAAAATGAGGGCGCCGTGATGTCCCCGCCTCGGCCACGCCATCGAGCGCGCGAGCCGGGCTGGTCCCCGAAAACGATCGAGGGGCCGTTTCAGATTGCTCTGAAACGGCCCCTGACCTGCGACTCTTTCGAGTCGGGACGACAGGATTTGAACCTGCGACCCCTTGACCCCCAGTCAAGTGCGCTACCAAGCTGCGCCACGTCCCGGTGCTCGTCTCCGCGGGGTTTCTCCCGCGTCGCCGTGCAGGGAAAACATTACCTCACTCCGGCGGGTGGGATGACACACGGGCTGTCACGGCCTGCGGGGTGAGGGGGTCGACGCCGCAGGTGGCGGCCAGGGCGGTGGCTTCGGCGAGGGCCTCGGCGGAGCCGGTGGCGTGCGCGAGGTCGAGGCGGGCGCGGGCTTCCTCGTAGCGGGACGGCGACGCCGCGAGGTGCTCGACTGCCCGCTCCAGGAGGCGGCGGGACTCGGACGGGTCGGCGAAGAGGGCCAGGCAGCGGAGGGCTTCGCCGAGGGCGGTGTGCGTGCCGAGGCGCTCCGCGTGGGCGTGGGCCTCCTGGGCGATCCGGGCCGCGCGGTCCGGGTCGGTGGGCGCGGGCCAGGTCGAGCGGCCAGGGTGCCCAGACGATGTGGTGGCGACCCCGGACGGTAAGGGCCTCGGCGGCGCCCTCCAGGGTGGACACGGCCTCCTCGACGCGGCCTTCGGCGAGCAGCAGTCGGCCGAGGACGCTGGGGCCGTCCGGCAGCACGATCGCGCCCGGCCAGGGCGGGCCGAAGGAGTACCGGTCGGCGACGGCGCGCGCCTCGGCGGTACGGCCCCGGGCGACGAGGGTGTCGACGAGGAGGCAGGCGGTGTCCCAGTGGACGGGGAGGCCGTCTCCGACGCGGTCGGCCAGCCGGAGTCCCTCCTCCAGGTGGTGCTGCGCGCGGGGCAGGTTGCCCCGGCGCCGGTGGACCAGGCCCAGGAGGGTGTGGGCGAAGGCGAGGTGGGCGCCGCTCCAGCCGGAGATCTCGAAGGCCCGGACCGCCTCGGTGAAGAGGGCCTCGGCCCGGTCGGGGCGGTCCGAGAAGGCGTACGCGATGCCGGTGAGGGACGGGATCTCGAAGCCCCACTCCTGATCGGTCCAGCTGAGGCCCCGGGCGGGCGCGCCGTCGACGAGGGCGCGGTCGCAGAGCCGTACGACCTCGGCGGCGGGTTCTCCGCGCATCATCGCGTCGAAGCCGCGGACGGTGATGAGGGCCCGCTCCGAGTTGTCGGCCCCGGTGAAGCCCGCGGTGAGTTCGGCGAGACGGCGGGAGCGGTCCGGGCCGTCCGCCTCGGCGGCCTGGAACCCCTCGTACATGAAGTGCGCGGCCTGGAGCCGTCGCCGGCCGGTGCCGGGCGATGTCCGGGCGTGCTCGACGGCGGCGGTCCGCGCGGCCTCCTGGAGCTGGTTGTTGTGGGCGAGGGCCTGGACGAGCCTGAAGGTCGCGTCGAGGCGCAGGTCGTCGTCGAGGCCGGGCAGTTCGAGCGCGGAGCGCAGGTGGCCGACGGTGGCGGCGGGCGCGGTGAGCAGGGAGGAGCAGCCGAGTTCGTACAGGACCCTGGCGTACGTGTCGGGGCCGGGCGGTTCGATGAGGGCCCGCTCCAGGCAGCGGCGGGCCGCGTCGGGGGCGCCGACGGCGAGGTGCTCGACGGCGGCGGCCCGCAGCCGGCTCACGACGTCCTGGTCGTCGTCGGGGTGCACTTCGAGGAGGTGGCGGGAGACGGCGGCCGCTCCGTGGCCCGCCTGGGTGAGCACCCAGGCCGCCTGCCCGTGCATGGCGGTCCGCCTCGCCGGGGGCACGGAGCCGTACACGGCGGTCGCGATGAGCGGATGCGTGAACTCCAGCGGAGGGACGGGCACGAGGGCGAGGCCGTTCCGGCCGGTCGGCGGCGCCGCCACGATCCTGGCGGCCCGGAGGAGTTCGGTGTACTCGGCGACCTGCTTCGCGCTCATGCCGGTGAGGGACACGAGGAGCTCGGGCGTGCTGTCCGTGCCGAGGACCGCCGTCGCCCAGGCGAGCTGGGTCGGGCCGCTGCCGAGTTCCTCAAGGCGGGCGACGAGTCCGCCGTCGCGGCTCCCGGCGCCGAGGTCGCGGAGGAGGCGGGCGGAACCGGCGACGGGTTCGAGCATCCGGTCGCGGGCCTTGGCGAGCAACTCGACCGTCTCGTACGGGTTGCCGGAGGTCACCGTCCACAGTTCGCGGCAGAACGGTTCGTCCGCGTGCTCGCCGAGGGTCTCCCGGGCGAGTGCGGCGGTGGCCCCGGTGGTGAGGGCGTTCAGGCCCAGGGTGAGGACGGCGCGGCTCGCGAGCGCGGCGAGCGTCGCGGACGGGCCGGGGCCCTGCGGCTCGCGCACGAAGGGGCGGTGGGCGAGGACGACGAGGGCGGGCAGCCTGCCGTCGTGCCGGGTCCGGGTGAAGGCGTCGAGCCACGCCAGGGATTCGGCGTCGGCCCAGTGGACGTCGTCCACGAGCAGCACCGGGGGCCGGTCCCGCAGCCGGTCCGCGAGGCGGTCCAGGAGCCGGGCGAGGCCGAGCAGGACGCCCTGCGGGTCGGCGGGCACGTCCGAGGACGGCGGGGCGATGCCCAGCGCGGGGGCGAGCAGGTCGAAGTGGTCGCCGAAGAGCTGCCGCACCTCCTCGTCGTCGAAGCCGTCCAGGGCGGGCTGGAGCAGTTGGCGGGTGAGGTGGAAGGGGACGGAGGTGAGGGTCTCGCCGCCGCGGGCGGTCAGGACGGTGCACCGGTCCCGGGCGGTGCGGTGTATCTCGGCGAGGAGCGCGGTCTTCCCTATGCCCGCGTCGCCCCGGTAGACGAGGATGCCGCCGCGTCCGGGGCCTCCGGCTCTGGCGCCGGCGACGAGTTCGTCGACGGCGTGGGCGGCCGCGGCGAGCTCCGGGCCGCGTTCGAGCAGCCCGCCCCGCTCCGCGTCGGAGACGTCCGGCGCGAACGGCGTTGCGGGCGGCGACTGTTCGGGTTCCGTCGGCACCGGTGACTCACTCCCCACACACGAACTGTTGGCATGACGCGTCCGGCACCACCCGCGCGGATCGGAACAGTGCCGGACCGACGAGCCTAGCGCTCGTGATCGTCCGGGGGGCGACAATGGACGGGTGAACCGGACAACGGGTGACCAGGAGGGACGCGGCGGGGCCGGCGGCAGGGATCGCGACGGGACGGGACGCGCCCGGAGCGCCCGGCCGCGCGACGGGCTCGGGCGTCCGCTGCCGTACGGGGCGGAGGGGGTGCCGCGGCAGCCCGAGGGGGTCGTGCGCCGCCCCGACGAGACCCTGCGCGAGGCGCAGCGGCTGCTCGACGCCGGGATGCCCTTCCACGCGCACGAGGTCTTCGAGGACGCCTGGAAGTCCGGCCCGGAGGCGGAGCGGGACCTGTGGCAGGGGCTCGCCCAGCTGGCCGTCGGCCTGACGCACGCGGCCCGCGGCAACGCGGCGGGCGGCGCCCGGCTGCTGCGCCGGGGCGCCGGCCGACTGACGGGCGCGGGCCCCGTTCCCGCCGACGCGTACGGGATCGATGTCGCCGGTCTCGTGGCGTGGGCGCGGGGGTTGGCCGAGCGCACGGAGGGCGGGGGCGGGGCGGTGGACGCGGCGACGGAGGCGCCCCGGCTGCGGACCGGAAGCCGTTGACCGGCCGGTTCGCGGTCCGAGGTTCGCCAGGCCCTAGCCGGCCAGTTCGCGTCGCAGTACGGAGGCGTGGCTCACGGACGGGTCCTTCGCGGCCGTCAGGAGGGTGACCGTCTCCCGGGCGGCGAGGTCCCGGAGCCGGTCGAGCGCCGCGGCGGCCTCCGGGGCGTCGAGCTCGGCCTCGTAACGCCGGCAGAACTCCTCGTACTCGCCCTCGGGGCCGTGGTACCAGCGGCGGAGTTCGGTGGACGGGGTGAGCGCCTTGGGCCACTCGTCGACGCGGGCGTCCGTCTTCTTGAGCCCGCGCGGCCAGAGCCGGTCGACGAGGACGCGCACCCCGTCGTCGGGTGACGGCTCCTCGTAGACGCGGCGGACGCGGACGGCGGGGGTGCGTGCGGCGGCCATGGCTCCAGGGTGCGGGACGGAACCGGGCCCCGCCTTCCCCGACGCGCGGGGCGGGGGCGTGCGGGGCGGCGCCCGCTCCGGGCGACCCGCCGACCGGTGGTCTCAGCCCTCGACGCGCAGCGCCGGGAGGAGCACGGCGTCGACGAAGGTGCGCATGGTCGAGGCGTCCGCGAACCGGTCCTCGAAGAGCCGCTCGATGCGGAGCACGCCCATGAAACAGGGGGCGACGAATCCGATCGCCGGGTTGTCGGCGTCGACCTCGCCGCGCTCGACCGCCCGCGCGACGACGGCGTCGAGGGCCGCGACCTCGGGGGCGATGACGGTCTCGCGGAGGGCGGCGCGCAGGTCCGGGTGCTGGATGTAGGCCTGGGCGACGGCCTCCATCAGCTCGGCGTCCCGCTCGCGCCGGGAGGCGGCGACCCGGGCGGCCTCCCGCAGGTCGCCGGCGAGGGTGCCGGTGTCGATGCCGGCGAAGACGACGCAGCGGCGCCGGGCGAGGGCGGCGGTCACGAGCTGGGGCTTGGTGCCCCACTGCCGGTAGAGCGTGGCCTTGCCGCACTTGGTGCGGGCGGCGACGCCCTCCATGGTCACCGAGTCGTAGCCCCCCTCACGGAGGAGGCAGAGCACGGCGTCGTAGAGCTCCGTCTCGCGCTCCGGCGTGATCTTGCTGCGACGGGCTGCGGCGGTCGCGGCCTCTGTGGACATCGGTCCTCCCGGACACCTCTGACTCTGCACATACGAGAGTAGGGGGCGCACAATCGAGACGCAAACGTATCGAGACGCTTGCGTCTCGATGAAAACGGATCTAGGCTCGCTCCGTTTGCTGGCGATTTGACGGATTAGAGGGCCGCACGATGGCTGTCGGGATACGCGGGATACCAGGACCACGTCCTGCGGAACCGGGGGTGCTCCCCACCCCGGACGCCGCCGGGCGCGCCGGGCGCATCGGGCGCCAGGAGGGCGCGGGAGCCGCCTCCGACCAGGAGCCCGAACCGGAGTCGGAACCGGAATCCGAACCAGGACGGGAACCGGGGCCCGAGACGGCGACGGTGACGGTGGCGGCGGAGCCGGGCCTCGGACCCGCGCCCACGCCCGCGTCCACCGCGCCGCCCGCGCCCGCCCGGCCGCCGCTCCTGCGCGAGCTCCTGCTGGTCACGGCGCTCTTCCTCGTCTACAAGTTCGGCCGGCTCTTCGCCAACGGCCACGAGACCCGCGCCTTCCGGAACGCCGACCGCGTCTGGGACGCCGAGCGGGCGATCCACCTGCCGGGCGAAGGAACGATCCAGCGACTGCTCCTGCACGGCGAACCGCTGATCCACGCGGCGAACACGTACTACGCGGCCGTGCACTTCCCGGCCACCATCGCCTTCCTCGCCTGGCTGTACTGGCGCCGCCCCGCGCACTACCTGTGGTCGCGCCGGGTGCTGGCCCTCGTCACCGGCGCCGCGCTCGCGCTGCACCTCCTGGTCCCGCTCGCGCCGCCCCGGATGCTCGCCGCCTCCGGACTCGTCGACACGGCCCGCGTCTACGGCCCCTCCGTGTACGGGGCGACGCCGGAGGCGGACTCGATGGCGAACCAGTTCGCGGCCATGCCGTCCCTGCACTTCGGCTGGGCCCTGATGGTCGCGATCGGCCTGATCGCCGCCACCCGGTCCCGCTGGCGGGCGCTCTGGCTGCTGCACCCGCTGCTCACCCTGCTCGTCATCGTCGGCACCGCCAATCACTACTGGTTCGACGCGCTCGCCGCCGCCGCCCTCCTCGGCCTCGCGCTGCTCGCCGTCCGCGCGCCCGGCCGCCCGACGGCACCCCCACCCGCCCCCCGCCCGCCCGGTGCGGCGCCCCTCCCGGTCGGAGCCCTGCGATGAACCCCGCCGCCGGCACCGCGCTCGCGGTGCTCCTCTCCCTCGTCTCCGCCGCCGGGTACGCGCTCGCCGCCGTCGCCCAGGCCCGGCTCGCCGCCGCCTCCCCCGCCGCTCCCGACGGGCGCGGCGCGCTGCGCGCCCTGCTCGCGCGCGGACAGTGGTGGTGGGCGGTCGGCCTCAACGCGGCCGGAGCCCTCGCCCACGTCGCCGCCCTCCACTACGGGCCGCTGACGCTCGTCCAGCCGCTCGGCGCGCTGACGCTCGTCGCGGCGCTGCCGCTGGGGGCGTACTGCGCACGGCGCCGGGTCACCCGTACCGAATGGCGCGGGGCCCTGTGGACCCTGGGCGGACTCGTCGGGCTCGTCGCCGTGACCGGGCCCACGGCCCCCGGCGAGGCGCTCAGCCTGCGCGAGTCCCTGATCGTCGCCGCGGCGACCGCGTCCCTGATCGCCGTACTGGCCTCCGGGCGGCTGCGCGGGCGGGAGCAGCGCGGGGCCGACGGCCCGGCCGCGCGCGGGCTCGGACACGCCACGGCCTCCGGGATCGCCTCGGGCGTCGCCTCCGCGCTCACCCAGACGCTGACGGCCGCCCTCGCGCTCGACCTGCCCGGCGCCGAGCCGACCTGGTGGCAGACCGCGCTGCTCGCGGTGCTGATATCCGGTTTCGCCACCGGCGGCCTGCTGCTGTCCCAGACCGCCTACCGGGGCGGGCTCGCGGCGCCCCTGGCCGTCGTCAACCTCTCCAACCCGGCGGCCGCCGCGGTGATCGGCGTGGCCCTGCTCGGCGAGACCTTCCGCGCGGGCGCCTGGGGCTGGCTGATCGCGGCCGGCGCGTCGCTGGTCGCGGCGCGGGGAGTGGTCCTGCTGACGAAGGGGGGAGCCACGGCGGCGGAGCCCGCGCCGGCGGCCGCTACGGCTGCGGCTGCGGTGTCGAGCCCGGCGGCCGTCTCACCGGTCCCGACCGTCGCGTCGTCGGTCCCGGTGGTCGCCTCACCGGTTCCGGCGGTCGCGTCGTCGGTCCCGGCGGTCGGAGAGGCGCTCCTCGCGGCCGTTCCGGCACCGCCCCTCGCCCCGGAGTCACGGCCGGCGCCGGCGCCCCGCGCCACCGGCCTCGGAGCGCCCGAGAGCGAGCCGCTGCCGACACCCGTCGCGGGGTGAGCGCGGCGGCCGCCCCGACCGGCCCCAGGGGGCGACGGCCACACGGCCGTCGCCCCTCCGCATGCAAGGACCTCCGAATTCGTCACCTTGACGACAACCACCCCGCCCCCTATCGTCAACATGACGACAAGGGGGTTTCCATGGCCGACATCACCCGGCGGGCCGGCTGGCGCCATCTGCGCTCCGCGCCCACCGCCCACATCCGCCACCAACGCCGCGGCCGGCTCGTCCACGACGGCGAAGGGCTGAGCTTCTGGTTCCGGCCGCTCACCGCAGCCCTCTCCGAGGTGCCGGTGAACGACCGCGAACTCGCGATGGCCTTCCACGCCCGCACGGCGGACTTCCAGGACGTGAGCGTGCAGTCCACCGTCACGTACCGGATCGGCGACCCCGCCGCGGCGGCCACCCGGCTCGACTTCTCCATCGACCCCGACACGGGCGCGTGGCGCGGCACGCCGCTGGAGCAGATCGCCACCCTCCTCACCGAGACCGCCCAGCAGCACGCCCTCGACGTCCTCGCCCGCACCGCGCTCGCCGCCGCGCTCGTCGACGGCGTGGCGGCCGTACGCGACCGCATCGCGGCCGGGCTCGCCGCCGAACCGCGCCTCCCGGACACCGGCATCGAGGTCGTCGCGGTCCGCGTGGTCGCGATCCGCCCCGAGCCCGAGGTCGAACGCGCCCTGCGCACGCCCGCGCGCGAACAGATCCAGCAGGAGGCCGACCGGGCCACGTACGAGCGGCGCGCGGTCGCCGTCGAGCGGGAACGCGCCATCGCCGAGAACGAACTCGCCAGCAAGATCGAGCTCGCCCGGCAGGAGGAGCGGCTCGTCGAGCAGCGCGGCACCAACGCCCGCCGCGAGGCCGAGGAGAACGCGGCCGCCGACGCGGTACGGGCCGAGGCCGAGGCCGCGCGGAAGGTCCGGCTGGCCCGGGCCGAGGCGGAGGCGGCACGGGAGGTCGGCGAGGCGCGCGCCGGAGCGCAGTCCGCGTGGCTGCGGGCGCACGCGGAGGCCGAGCCGGCGGTCCTGCACGCCCTGGCCGTGACCCGGGCGGCGGAGAACCTGCCGCGCGTCGAGCACCTCACGCTCTCCCCGGACGTGCTGACCGGTCTGCTCGCCAGGCTCGGCGGCGGCGAGGGCGGGACGCGGCCGTGAGCCTCGCACCGCGCGCGGTGCTCGTGCACCGGACCACGGAGTACGAGGAGCTGCTCGCCCGGCACGGGACGCACGGGCAGGCCGCGTTCTTCCTCGCCGCGCGCGGCCGTTCCGTCGACGCGGTGCGCGAGCGGCACGAGCGGACCCGGCGGGCGCTCGCCGAAGTGGCGGGCGCGGTCCCGCTGACGTGGCGCCAGACGCGGGTCGAGCGCGCCGACCTGGACCGGTTCCTGTTCGGGCCCGAGGACGTCGTCGTGGTGGTCGGACAGGACGGCCTGGTCGCCAACGCGGCGAAGTACCTGACCGGGCAGCCGGTCATCGGCATCGACGCCGACCCCGGGCGCAATCCGGGCGTCCTGGTCCGGCACCGGCCCGAGCGGGCGCGACGGCTGCTGCCGTACGCGGCGGGGGCGGGGGCGGCGGTCGACGAGCTGACGATGGTCGAGGCCGTCACCGACGACGCGCAGCGGCTCCTCGCGCTGAACGAGATCTACGTCGGCCCGCCCGGCCACCAGACCGCCCGCTACGCGCTCGGACTCGACGGCACGGACGTCCCGCCCGAGCCCCAGGCCTCCTCGGGCGTCCTGGTCGGCACCGGCACGGGCGCCACGGGGTGGCTCCGCTCCCTGTGGGAGCAGCGCTCCAGCGCGCTCACCCTGCCCGCGCCGGTGGACGCGCGGCTCGCCTGGTTCGTCCGCGAGGCCTGGCCGTCACCGACGACCGGCACCAGCCGCGTCGAGGGCCTCCTGGAGGCGGGGCGGGGGCTGCGGCTCACCGTCGAGTCGGACCGGCTGGTCGCCTTCGGCGACGGGGTCGAGTCGGACGCCCTCGAACTGACCTGGGGTCAGACGGTCCGCCTCGCCGTCGCCGCCTCCCGCCTCCGGCTGGTGCACTGACCCACGACGCCCACCCCTCGCGCCCCCGCTGCGGGCTGCGCCCACTGGGGCGGTGCCCCCGCCCACCCCCGTCGTGGGCTGCGCCCACTGGTGCGGTGCTCCCGCCGCCCCGTTGTGGGCAGTCGTTCCGCTGGGGCGGAACGGGTGGGCACAACGGACCCGCGCCCTGCCGGCGCCCAAGGCTGTCGCGCCCTGACCCGCACCCCTTGGTGCACCGGGCTCGTGGTGCGGGTTCAGGCGCGGAACGCGGAGGCGCCGCTGATGGGCGCCGTCCCGTGTGCCCACCCGTCCCGCCCCAGCGGGACGATTGCCCACACGGGGGTGGGCGAGGGCACCGCCCAGCCGGGCGCGGGCCCCACACGGGCAGGGGGCACCGCCCCGCAGGATGGACGCCCACACGGGCAAGGGGAGCCGCCCAGCCGGGCGCGGGCGCGGCCCGCACGGGCAGGGGCGAACGCCCTGCCGGGCGCGGGCCCCGCACGGAGGTGTGGGAGGGGTGCCGTCCCGCCGGGCGCGGGCTCCGCGCGGGGGCGGCCGGAATCGATCGGTCAGGGGCGGCGGCAGGGCGGCGCGGCGTTATGCTCGGCGCGCTTTGCCCGGGTTCCGACCACTCGGGTCCGCCCGCCCGGCCGTCGAAGGACACCCCATGACCTCCGCCCCCTCCGGTTCCCTCTCCGTCTCGTCCGCCACCCCGCAGGAGTGGGCGCTCGTGCGGTCCTGGGCCGCCGAGGAGGGGTGGAATCCCGGACTCTCCGACGTTCCGGCCTTCTTCGCCCAGGACCCCGCCGGCTTCTTCCTCGGCCGGGTCGACGGGGAACCCGTCTCCGCCATCTCCGTCGTCAACTACGACGACTCCTACGCCTTCCTCGGCTTCTACCTCGTCCGCCCCGAACTCCGCGGCCTCGGGCACGGACTGGCCACCTGGCGGGCCGCGCTCGCGCACGCCGACGGCCGGGCCGTCGGGCTCGACGGGGTGCCGGCCCAGCAGGACAACTACCGCCGTTCCGGCTTCACCACGGCCTATCGCACCGCGCGGTACGTGGGCGAGGTCCCGGCCCCCGAGCGCCCCGTGGCCGGCGTCGTGGCCGCCGGGCAGATCGATCCGGCCGCCCTCGCCGCGTACGACGCCGTCTGCCACCACGCCGACCGGCCACGGTTCCTGAGCACCTGGCTGGCCACTCCCGGCCATCGGGCGCTGGCCCGCGTGACCGATGGCCGTTTGACCGGATACGGCGTGGTTCGTCCCGCCCAGGACGAGGCCCGGGTGGGGCCGCTGTTCGCGGACACCCCGGCGGACGCGGCGGCCCTGCTCGACGGCCTCGCCGCCGAGGCGCGGGAGTTCGGCGCGACCCGGATCGCGGTCGACATGCCGGAGGCGAACCCGGCGGCGGCCCGGCTGGCCCAGGACCGCGGTCTGGAGCCGACGTTCGAGACGGCCCGGATGTACACGGGCCCGGTCCGCCCCGTGGCACGGGAGCGCGTCTTCGGCGTCACCACGCTCGAACTCGGCTGATCCGGCCGGCCCGACCGCCCGTCCTCCGCCCCGGCCGGCCCCGGGCCGCCCCCTCCCCTCCCCGCACCCCCACCACCCCCCGAGGGGTGACAAGGGTTTTCCCCGTATCGGGTTCACCCCCCCGTTCCCTACTGTCCTCCGCACCGGCAGATATCATCCCCCGAGCGCACCATGACAGGTGCATGCGGAGGGTGCTGTCCGCCGGTGGCGGCCTTGACCCGGGCCGTCGCGCCGGTGGCGGCGCACGGGCCCCCCAAGCCCAGGGAACCTCGGACGCGACCCCACTTCGCCCCGCGCGTTCCCGCGCCGCCGCCACTGCTCCGCAGTTACGTCGTACTCGAAAGGGCCACACCTTGAACGGTTCCAGGCGGAGAGTCATATCCGTGGTCGCGAGCGCCGCGATCCTCGGTGCCGCTGCCATGACTTCCGGGGCGTTCGCCGCCACCCCGGTCGCTGCCACCCCGAAGCCGGTTCCGGCTTCGCAGGCGATGCGGGCGCTTCCCAGCGCCCCCGTCGAGAAGGTGATCGTCACCTACAAGAGCCGCACCGCCGAGGCCGGTTCCAACGCCGCCGCGAAGAGCGACACGGCCGAGAAGGCCGCGAAGACGGGCGAGAAGCTCTCCTTCGAGCGCCGCCTCGCCGGCGGCGGCGCCCTGGTGAACCTGGGCGGCAAGGCGACCAAGCAGGACGTGACCGAGGTCATGAACGCGTTCCGCGCCGACCCGTCCGTCGCCTCGGTCGAGCCCGACGTCCGCGCCTACGCGATGGCGGTCACCCCGAACGACACCGACTACGCCAAGCAGTGGGACCTCTTCGAGGCCACCGGCGGCATGAACGTTCCTGCGGCCTGGGACAAGACGACCGGCTCCGGCGTCACCGTCGCCGTGATCGACACCGGCTACGCGGCCCACTCGGACCTGGCGTCCAACGTCATCGCCGGGTACGACTTCATCTCGACCTCCGCCGACGCCCGCGACGGCAACGGCCGCGACGCGGACGCGAAGGACGAGGGCGACTGGAACGCCACCGACGGCGAGTGCGGCACCGGCTCCAAGGCCTCCACCTCCTCCTGGCACGGCACCCACGTGGCCGGCACCATCGCCGCGGTCACCAACAACACCAAGGGCATCGCGGGCATCGCGTACAACGCGAAGATCCAGCCCGTGCGCGTGCTCGGCAAGTGCGGCGGCTCGTCCTCCGACATCGCCGACGCCATCACCTGGGCCTCCGGCGGCTCCGTGCCGGGCGTCCCGGCCAACCCGAACCCGGCCAAGGTCATCAACATGAGCCTGGGCGGCGCGAGCTCCACCTGCCCGAGCGTCTACCAGACCGCGATCAACGGCGCCGTCTCGCGCGGCACCACGGTCGTCGTCGCCGCGGGCAACAGCAACGCCAACGCCTCCGGCTTCACCCCGGCGAACTGCTCCGGCGTCATCACCGTGGCGTCGACCAACCGCGCCGGCGCCCGGTCGTACTACTCCAACTACGGCACCATCGTGGACGTGGCCGCGCCCGGCGGCGAGACCCGCAACGCCACCGACACGCCCGGCACCGTCACCACCCCCGAGAACGCGATCTACTCCACGCTGAACTCGGGCACCACGGTCCAGTCGACCGAGACGTACAAGCCCTACCAGGGCACCTCGATGGCCGCGCCGCACATCGCCGGTCTGGCCGCCCTGCTGAAGTCGGCCAAGAGCACGCTCACCCCGGCCGACATCGAGTCCACGATCAAGAACACCGCCCGCCCGCTGCCCGGCACCTGCACCGGCGGCTGCGGCACCGGCATCGCCGACGCCGCGAAGGCCGTGGACTCGGTCCTCAACACCACCCCGCCGACCGGCACCGTCTTCACCAACTCGACGGACGTGGCGATCCCCGACAACACCACCGTGTCGTCCCCGATCGCCGTCACCGGCCTCGCCGGCAACGCCCCCGCCACCCTCAAGGTCGGCGTGGACATCAAGCACACCTGGCGCGGTGACCTGGTCGTCGACCTGGTCGCCCCCGACGGCACCGTGCGCAACCTGAAGACCTCGTCCTCCTCGGACAGCGCCGACAACGTCCAGGCCACCTACACGGTCGACGCGTCGAGCGAGGTCGCCAACGGCACCTGGAAGCTCCAGGTCCGCGACGTGGCCACGGGTGACACCGGCTACATCGACTCGTGGAGCCTCACTTTCTGACGCACCGCCCGCACCACCCCTGAACCACCCCCCACATCAGCATCTTTGCTGGTCAGCGACGCGCCTGTGGTCTACACCACTGGCGCGTTCTGGCGTTGCGGGAGCACCGTGGGAGCGCGCCCGCCCCAGGCCTCCTGTCCGTATGCCGGACAGGAGGCCTGGACTGTGCCGGTCCGCTCCGTATCCTCTGCGCACGGGGTCCATGGGCCGGACCCCGAGGGGCCGGAGGTGGTGGACAGTGACGACAGCTCCGCAGAGCCCTGCTCCGGTGGGTCGGGAGGAACTCCTCACCCGTCTGGAGCGCGCCCTCCACATCCGGGGCCGTGCCCTGCTCACCGGTCCCGCCGGCGTCGGCAAGACCGAGGTCGCGCTCGCCGAGGCGGCCCGCGCGGAGGCGCGCGGCGAGACCGTGCTCTGGCTCGCGACCCTGCCGTCCGACCGCGAGATACCCGGGGCCGCGGCCGCGGCGCTCGTCGCCTCGGTGGCGGCGACCGTCACCTGGCCGGGGCTCGGCACCAGCCGCCCCGAACCGCCCGCCCCGCACGCCACGGCCACCGCTGCCGCCACCACCGAGCCGTACGGTGCCGGAGCGGCCGCCGGAACCGCCGGAACCGGCATGTCCGGAGTCGATCCGGCCGCGGCGGGCGCGCTCGTCCCCGGCCCCCTCGACCCCGGTGCGCTCACCTCCGGGGCCCTCACCTCCGGCGTGCTCAACGCCGGGATCTTCTCCTCCGGCGTCTTCGACCAGCTGCCGGGCCCCCAGCGGACCGCCGTCGCCATGCTCTGCCGCGAGGCGCCGATCGACGCCTGCGGCTGGGACCCGATCGCGCTGCGCCTCGGCATCGCCCGGATCCTGCGCGCCCTGACCTGTCGCGGCCCCGTCCTGCTCGTCGTCGACGGGGTGCAGCACATCGACGCGGACAGCGCGGACCTGCTCCGGTTCGCCCTCCACCTGGCCCCGCCCACGCTGCGGGTGGTGGCGGTGGAGACCCCCGAGCCGTACGCCGAGACCCACGAGCCGCACCGCGAGAGCCACCGTCCCGAGGACCCGCACGCCGCGCACCTCTGGGTGCCGTCCGAGGCGGACGTGCTGCGCGTCCCCCCGCTGCAGGCCGACGAGATCGCCGAACTCCTCATCCACCACCGGCTGCCCTCCCGGATGGCCGGCCGCATCCACCGCGCGAGCGGCGGCAATCCGCGCCTCGCGCTCGCCGTCGGCCGCTCCCTCGCCGACGCGCGGACCCCGGTGCACCACGCGGAGGCGCTGACGCTCTCCGGGCGCGCCCGCGACCTGGCCCGCCAGCTCCTCGGCGCCGCGCCCCCCGCCGTACGCGAGACGCTGCTGCTCGCGGCGCTCGCGCTGCGTCCCTCCGCCACGCTGGTGCGGCGGGCCGGACGGCCCAGCGCGGAGGCCGACCTCGCCGCCGCCGAGCGGGCCGACCTGGTGTCGCTGTCCGAGGACGGCTCGGTGACGTTCACCGCCGGACTGCTGCCCTCCACCCTGGTGCACGACGCCTGCTGGGCCGAGCGGAGCGCCGGGCACGCGGCCCTCGCGGAGGTCGTGGACGACCCCGTCGAGGCGGTGCGGCACCGGGCGCTGGCCACCGAGCGGCCGGACGAGGAGCTCGCCGCCGAGGTCGCGGCCGCCGCCGATCTGGCCCGGCGGCGGGGGAACAGCGCGCTCGCCGCCGAACTGGCGCTGCTCGCCGCCGAGACGACCCCCGGCCGGCACGGGACGCGGCGGATCGCACGGCTCGTCGACGCCGCCGAGGAGGCCGTCCACGCCGCCCGCGCCGACCTCGCGATGCGGGCCGCCACCGATCTGCTCGCCCGGGACGCGGGACCGTCCGACCGGGTCAGGGCGCGGCTCGCCGTGCTCGACACGGCGGGTCAGGGGCTCACCGGGCTCGACGAGATGTACGTCCACGCCATGGAGGACTCCGAGGGGGACACCGCCCTGCGGGCCGCCGTGCAGCTGCGGCTCTCCCTCAAGTACGTGCTCGCGGACGGCGACCCGGAGCGTTCACGGACGGCGGCGGTCGAATCGGCCGCGCTGGCCTCCTCGATGGGCGATCCCCGGCTGGCGGCACAGGCCCTGACGGTGCAGGCGCGGATGGAGCGGGCCCTCGGGAACCCGGACGCCGAGGCCGTGCTCGCGCAGGCCCGCGGCCTGGAGCGGGCCGAGCGTCCGCTCGGCATCCGGAACGCCGCCCAGATCCTGACGATCCGTCACGCCCTCTACGACGACCGGCTGAACGACGCCCGGGACGAGCTGAACGCGCTCCTGCCCCTGGTCCAGCGGCGCGGCTCGGTGGAGGACACGATCGAGCTGTTCTCCACGCTGGCCGCGATCGAGTCCCGCCGGGGCGCCTGCGCGGCGGCGCTCTCGCACGCGGGGCAGGCGCTCGCGCTCACCCTGGAGGCGGGTCTCTCCCCCGGCCCCGCCTGGTACACGCTGGCGCTCGCGGAGACGGCCGGCGGCAGCTTCGCGCGGGCCGCGAGCTACGCCCGCCGCAGCGTGCAGGCCTCGGAGGAGGAGGGCGACCGCGTCTTCCTCTCCCGCAGCCGGTACGCGCTCGGCCGCGTCCAGCTGATCACCGGTGACGTCGCCACCGCCCTGGAGACGCTGCGGCGGGTGCAGGCCGACGAGCGCGCCCAGTCGACGGTGGACCCCGCGATGCTGCGCTGGCACGAGGAGCTGGCCGAGGCGCTGCTCGCCCAGGACGCGGCCGACGAGGCGCTGGCGCTCCTGGCGGAGGTGCGGCCGGTGGCGGAGCGCCTGGGCCGGTCCACGGTGCTGCTGGGCTGCGACCGGGCGTACGCGCTGTGCCTGGCGGCGGAGGGGCGTACGGACGAGGCGGCCGAGCTGCTCACCCGTACGGCCGAGAGCTTCGGCCGGGCCGGGCTGCCGCTGGAGCGGGGCCGGGTGCTGATCGCCCTGGCGCGGGTCGAGCGCCGCCGTCGGCGCAGGTCGGCGGCGCAGGCGGCCCTGCACGAGGCGGCCTCGGTGTTCGAGCGGGCCGGGGCGGCTCCATGGCTGGCCCTGGCGAGCGAGACGCCGGCCGGCGAGGGCGCCGGCCCCGGTGGCGGGGTCGAGGAGTCGGTGCCCGCGCTCTCCTCCCTGACGGAGGCGGAACTGCGGCTCGCCCGCCTGGTGGGCCAGGGCGCGAGCAACCAGGAGGCGGCGGCGAAGCTGTACCTGAGCGTGAAGACGGTGGAGGCGCGGCTGACCCGCATCTACCAGAAGCTCGACGTCCGCTCCCGCGCCCAGCTGGCGACGGCCCTGCGCCCCTGAGGTCTCCGGGCGACGCCGATACGCCGCCCCCGGCACCCGGCGCCCCCGCAGCCCGCACGACCGGCTCCTCCCCCGGGGGCCCACCACTCCGCACCCCCCGGGGCCCGCCCCACGACAGGTCCGCGCCGGAGCGTCCGGCAGGTCCGCGGCCCGTGCGAACGGCTCCGGGCCCTCGTCCGGCGGGCCGGCGCCCGTACCGGGGCCGGGCCCGGGCCGGAGCGCCCGGGGCGTGGATCCGGTCTCCCGGACCCGCGCCCCGGGCGCCGTCACGTGGTTCGGGCCGCCGGGGCGCCGAACCACTCGGCCAGGGGGCCGCGCAGGTCCTCCTGGTCCTCGCCGACCCACACCACGTGGCCGTCCGGCCGGATCAGCACGGCGGGCGCGTCCAGCTCCTCGCTGACGTCGACGACGTGGTCGACGCGGTCCGCCCAGCCCTCCGCCGAGAGGCGGCCGGTCTGGTCGAGCAGCAGTCCGCGGCCGCCGTGCGTCAGCTCGTACAGCCGCCCCCGCTTCAGCGTCACGTCCCGCAGCCGCCGGCCGAGGAGTTCATGGCCCTCGCCGAGGTCGTAGCGGACGTCGACGGCGGTGATCATGCCGGTGATGTACCGGTTGACCTCCTCGAAGTCCATCAGCTCCGAGAACAGCTCGCGCAGCGCGGTCGCGCCGGCGTCGGTGCCGAGCAGCGCCATCTGGGCGCGGGTGTTCTTCACGACGCGGGCGCCGACGGGGTGCCGTTCGGCCTCGTACGTGTCGAGCAGTCCCTCCGGCGCCCAGCCGGCGACGGCGGCGGCCAGCTTCCAGCCGAGGTTGAACGCGTCCTGGATGCCCAGGTTCATGCCCTGTCCGCCGGTCGGCGGGTGGATGTGCGCCGCGTCTCCGGCCAG
This sequence comes from Streptomyces sp. NPDC053513, assembly GCF_044544765.1. Taxonomy (NCBI): domain Bacteria; kingdom Bacillati; phylum Actinomycetota; class Actinomycetes; order Kitasatosporales; family Streptomycetaceae; genus Streptomyces; species Streptomyces sp. NPDC053513. The sequence goes on along the minus strand of NZ_JBITXP010000006.1, from coordinate 195,922 downwards.
GAACACCCGGCCGACCCGGTAGCGCTCGGCCTGCCGGGTGGCGTCGCCGAAGCGGGAGAGCCAGCGGGGCGAGTGGACGCCGAAGTCGGTGCCGGCGACGGCCCGCAGCCGCCGCTTGAACTCGTCGAGGGTCGGCGCGGTCGCGCCGTCCTCGGCCACCTCGTCGGCGGGCACGCCGACGCGGTGCAGCCCGTCCGCCAAGGGCTGTACGCCGAAGCGCAGTTGGGTCTTGCGGACCTCCGCGACGACGGAGGCGACCGTCTCCGGGTCGGCGGTCACCTCCATGTCGCCGAGGAGCGTCCAGACGGTGGCGGGCTCGCCGGGGAAGCCGACGCCGAGCAGCTTGCGCACGGTGCTGCGGCCGCCGTCGCACGCGGCGACGTAGCGGGAGCGCAGTGAGGTGCCGTCCGCGAGCTCGACGGTCACCCCGTCCTCGTCCTGGTCGATCCCGACCACCTCGGTGCCGCGCCGGATCTCCGTGCCGAGTTCGAGCGCCCGCTCGTTCAGCAGCCGCTCGCTGACCGGTTGCGGCGTGGCGAGGCCGTACGGGTGGGCCGTGTCGAGCCGCTCGGGCCACGGCTTCATCACACCGCCGAAGAGGCCGCCGACCGAGAACTGCTCGCTGACGGCGGCGAACCGCTCCAGGAGGCCGCGCTGGGCCATCATCTCGACGCTGCGCGCGTGCAGGCCCTGTCCGCGGGATTCCCGGGTCGGCTCGGCCAGCTTCTCCAGGACGACCACCCGCACGTCGTGCAACCGCAGTTCGCTCGCCAGCATCAGACCGGTCGGTCCACCGCCGACCACGATCACATCAATCATCAACAGCCCCGTTTTTCTCGGTTCCTTGCGTAGAGCGGAGATTCTGCGGCAGAGAGGGGGCCTTGCCGCAAGGCCCCCTGTGCGCTATATGTTGAGAGTGCAAGGAGAGGGTGTCCCTCCTTGCCTTTTTCGTTTCCGGCCCTTCGGCTCCTCCTCCTTCGCCCTTCGGCCCTTCGCCCTCCTCGGGCCGCTCAGATCGTGAAGGGACGCTGGTTCAGGAAGTCCGGGTCCGGGGTGCCGGTCAGATAGAGGTTCGGGCTCTGGGTCGGGGGGAGCCGGTGCTGGATCCGCCGGTGGAAGGCGCGGTAGTCGCCCCGGAAGGAACCCCCGTCCCAGACCTGGAGCAGGGCCTCGGTGAAGGCGCCGTTGACGTCGCCGTCGGAGGCGACCTGGTTGTCCTGGCAGGCCGAGACGAGCAGGGCGTCGTGGCCCGCCGTCCCCTCGGCGGGGGCGTCCTTCGCCAGGGTCCGCTGGAGCTCTTCGAAGTAGGTCCGGTCGCGCTCGTAGAGCTGCCGCTGCCGTGGCTCCGGCATGTAGCGGCCCGTGCTGTCGTCCGGTCCGCCGCCGGGGAGTTCGATGCTGCTGCCGCTGTGGCAGCAGTCGAGGAGGGCGACGATCCGCACGTCGTCGGCGAAGGCGCGGAAGGCCTGCGCGAGCTCGTCGTCGAGGAACTGGCGGTCGTAGAACACGAGGGTCTCGTCGAGGGCGTCGGGCTCGTCGTCGGGGCCCGTGACGTCGGGGACCTGGCCGCCGTGACCCGAGTAGGTGAGGAGCAGGATGTCGCCGGGGGCCAGGCGGGCGGCGGCGGCGTCGAGCACCGAGGTGACGTTGGCGACCGTGCCCTCCGGGGTGAGCAGGGTGGTGGCCTCGAAGCCGGCGGTCCTGGCCAGCCGTGCCATGTCGCGGGCGTCGTTCTCGCAGGCGACCAGGGTGCCGTCCCAGCCCTCGTATCGGGCGGGGTCGACCCGGTTCAGTCCGATGTGCAGGGAGAGTCCGGTGGCCATGGGGTGCCTCCTCGTGCGGAAGGGAGGGATGCCGGGGCGGGGGACGCCGGGGAGCCGGGGAGCCGGAGGCCCGGTGCCGTCGGGGCGGCTGATCGAGTGGCCTGTGCTCCTGCGCCGAGCACGACCCCCTCCACGCGGTACTTACATCGTATGAACCCTTCCGAACCTCCGCCCCCTCCCGCGTCTCCCGTCGTCGCCGGACCCGACGCCCGGCGTGCCGCCCTCGCCGGCCGGACCGGCTACGACGAGACCTTCCTCGGCCCCGTCGTCCCGCTGGCACTCCCGGTCCGGGAGACGGTCGAGACGGTGATCCTGCCGTACACCCACTTCACCGTGGTCTTCCGGCCCGACCGGCGGCTCGCCGCCTCGACCGCGGTCTGCATCGAGGGCGGGAGCCTCCTGGAGGACGTGCCCCGGGAGGACGTCTGGGAGTACGACCCCCGGCTGCCGGAGGAGCAGCAGGCCGGCGACGAGATCTACCGGAACAACAGCCTCGACCGGGGCCATCTGGTCCGCCGGCTCGATCCGGTCTGGGGCGCGCCCGCCGTGGCGGCCCTGGCCAATACGGACACCTTCCACTTCACCAACGCCGCTCCCCAGGCGGACGTCTTCAACCAGGGCAAGCAGCTCTGGCAGGGCCTGGAGAACTACCTGCTCGACCACGCCGCCGAGTACGACCGGAAGCTGACGGTCCTCACCGGCCCGGTGCTCCAGGACTCCGACCCGCCCTACCGGGGCCTCCAGGTGCCGCTGCGGTTCTGGAAGGTGGCCGCGTTCATGCAGGACGGGGCGCTCGCCGCCGCCGCGTACGTCCTCGACCAGAGCCCCGACCTCAGCCGGGACGCGGAGCGGGCCCTGGCGGGGGCGACGGCCGGCGCGCCGCCGCCGCTGGGCCCGTTCCGCACGTACCAGGTGCCCGTGTCGGACGTCGCGGAGATCACCGAGCTGGAGTTCGGTCCGCTGCCGGACGTGGACGTGATGCCGGTCTTCCGCGCCCCGGAGGAGCGCTGGCGGCGCCTGGAGTCGTACGCGGACATGGTGCTGCATCCCTGACGCCGGCGGGTCCGACAGGCCCTGGCAGCGATTGCGACCGTTCCCGCCCGGTGGAACGATGAGAGAGATCAGCCAGTTCGTCTGGCCTCGACCGGTCACGTCCGGTCACGACTGATCTCGTCAGGTCCGGCGCCGGAGCGACCGGCGCTGCGCGAAGAGCGCCGGGCAGGTGCGGTATGCCGCTCACCGAGACGGAGTGGGGGCTGGTCGCCGGCTGGGTACGGGACCACCTCCTCGACACCCCCGAGCCGCGGGACCGGCTGCTGCGCGCGGGCCTTCCGGCCGGCTTCGTCGAGGACCTGCCGCTCACCCCGGACCCCGGCCGGAACTCCCTGCTGGTGGTCGCCGCGGCCCGCCGGGACATCGCCCACCAGCGCCGGCTGCTCTCCGTGCTCGCGGGGCTCGACGCGCTGGCCGCGATCGACGACCCGCACGGCTTCGAGCAGGGCGCCGAGGCCCGGAACCTGCTGACCCGGCTGCGGGAGGACGAGCGGCTGCGCCGTTCCCCCCGGGACCCGTTCCGCAGCACGCTCCTGAAGCACGGCACGGAGGCGTTCCTGGACCGGGGCGAGCTGCGCGAGAAGCTCCGGGACTTCCTGGCCGACCCGGAACAGACGGTGTTCGTCGTCGACGGGCCCCCGGACAGCGGCCGTTCCTACACGTACGAGCTGATCCGCCACCTCGGCCAGCACTGCGACTTCCGCCCGGTCCGGGTCACGCTCTCCCGCACGTCCACGGCGGCGCGGCTGATGGAGCGGCTCTCGGCCTTCGTGGCGGGCCCGGAGGGCGACCGGGTCCCCTGGGACCCCACGCGGTTGAACGATCCACTGCCCTGTCTCGAGGACGCCGCGCACCGGCTCGTCGCCCGGGCGACCGCCGCCGAGGAGCGCTTCTGGCTGGTCCTCGACGACTGCGACCGGCTCGACCCGCACTCGGACGTGTGGGACTGCATCGGCGTCCTCGCGCGGGCGATCTACGAGCACACCCCGGTCCGCGCCGAGACCGTGCCCCGTCTCGTCCTGCTCGGCTACGCGACGACCATGCGCCAACTCCCGTACGAGATCCGCAAGAACGAGTGCCGGGACACGACCCGCCCCGTCGACGAGGACGACCTGCGGTCGTTCTTCCGGGAGTTCTTCGCCGACACCGTCCCCGCCGGGCAGGAGGAGACCGTCCGCGAGCTCACGGAGACGGCCGTGGCCGAGGTGCTGCGGGCCGTCGAGTCGCCCTCCTCGGAGGACAGTCGCATGCGGCGGCTGTGCACGGCCGTGGAGGACGTCGTACGGCTCCACCGGGCGCTTCCGACGTCGCCGCCGGGCGACGCCGGTCACGTGCTGCGGGACGCGCTGCGCACCGGTCCCGCCGCCCCCGCCCCGCTGCCCGGTCTGCGCAGGGCCTACCGCGAGGCCGCCTGTCTGCTCCAGGAGTTCGATCCCGCCCGGCTCCGGATCGCCGACGAGGAGCAGGCCACCGGGCGGGCCGTCCTGGAGCTCGTCGACGACTGCACGGCCCTGACGCCCCTCGACGCCACCGTCTGGACGCTCAAGCCCGAGGTCCGCGACGCGGCGCTGGCCGGCCTCGCGGGACCCGCCGCCGCCCTGCGCGCCCTGCGGGCCAACATCGGCCTCCGGCCCGAGGGCCCGGGCCCCGAGCGCACGGCCCTCGCCCTGCTGACGGGTGCGGGCCTGCCTCCGGCGGGAACGGAGCCGGCGGGAACGGAGCCGGTGGGAACGGGGCCGACCGGGGCGGAACCGGCGGGCCCGGGCGCCGACCCCCACGACGAGGTGGAGGCGCTCTCCGACGCCCTCCAGGCCACGCTCTGGCTGAGCCGGATCCCGGGGGTGACCGGGCTGCCCGAGGTCGACGAGGTGCAGCACCGCCTGGAGGTGGCCAGGCTCCTCCAGCCGATGCGCCGGCTGATCCGGGGGACCTTCCACGGCCGCACCGCCGAACTCGACGCCCTGCACGCCTATCTCGCGCTGCCCGAGGAGCCGGCGGAGCCGCCCGTCCTCCTGCACGGCGTCGGCGGGATCGGCAAGAGCACCCTGCTCGCCAAGTTCCTCGTCGACGCGCTCGACGCCGCGGGCCCCGCCGGATTCCCCTTCGCCCACATCGACTTCGCCCGCCCGACGCTCTCCGTCCACGAACCCGCGACCGTGCTCGCCGAGACGGCCCGGCAGCTGGGCGTCCACCACCCGGCCCACCGCGCGGCCTTCGAGGAGCTCGCCGACGAGTGCGAGCGGACGGCGGCGCTCCAGCGCGGCGAGCGCAACGAGCTCGACGAGCTCCACCGGCTGGCCGGCACCCGGGCGACGCTCGGCCGCGACTACTCCTCCGACTTCCACGCCCGGGCCAGCGCCCGCGAGCAGGAGCTCGCCCACCGGGTCGCGTCCCTGGTCGCCGAGGCCGTCCGGCCGGCGCCGGGCGAGGCGCCGCCCCCGCTGCTCGTGGTCGTCGACTCCTTCGAGGAGGCCCAGTACCGGGGCTCGCCCGTCATCGCCCGCATGTGGGCCGTCTGGACGGCCCTGCGGGCGGCCTACTCACGGCTCCGGTTCATCGTCTCCGGGCGCGCGCCGATCGACCATCCGGCACGGGTCCTGACCCCGCGCACGATGGAGCTGACCGAGCTGGACCACGAGGCCTCCGTGGACCTGCTGATGTCCTCCGGGGTGACCGACGAGCCGCTCGCCGAGGACCTCGTCGACCGGATCGGCGGCCATCCGCTGAGCCTCAAGCTCGCGGCGCGGACGGCGGTCGCCCTGGGCGCCGGCTCCCCCTCGCTCGGCGAGCTGCTGCGCGGACTGCCCTCCCGGCGCCGCTACTTCGACCGGCAGGTCGACCAGATGCTCATCCAGGGCACGCTGTACGACCGGCTGCTCAACCACATCGCGGAGGACGACGTCCGGGCCCTCGTGCAGGCGGGCCTGGCCCTCCGCTTCATCACCCCCGACCTGATCCGGGAGGTCCTGGCCGAGCCGGCGGGGCTGCACGTCGACACTCCCGGCGAGGCCCGGCGGCTCTACGGGCTGCTCACCTCCCGGGTGGACCTGATGGAGTCGGCGGGACCCGAGGCCATCCGGCACCGGACCGATCTGCGGGCGATCATGCTGCGCCTGTCGGACAGCGCGCGGACCGATCTGATGCGGGCGGTGGACCGGAGGGCCGTCGCGTACTACGCGGCGCGCGAGGGGCCCCGGGAGCGCGCCGAGGAGATCTACCACCGGCTCCGGCTCGGCGAGAACCCCCGTACGGTGGAGGCCCGTTGGGAACCGGGCGTCGCGCCCCACCTGGGCGGCTCGACGTACCGGGAGATGGCGCACCGCTCGGCGGCGTTCCTCCTCGGCCGGATCGGCGGCCACGTGCCGGACCAGATCATGACCGAGGCCGACCAGGAGGACTGGGAGCGGATCGCGGCGCGCGAGGTGGAGGACCTGCTCACCCAGGGGTACGTGGAGGCCGCGGACCAGCGGCTCTCGGAGCGGCGGCCGTGGACGCCGTGCAGCAGGCTGCACGCGCTGCTCGCCGAGACGCTCGCCCGCTCCGGGCGGACGGCGGAGGCGCGCGAGGGTGCCGGGCGGGCCGTGGACCGGGCGGAGGAGGCCGGGTGCGCGGAGACCCAGCTCGAACTGCTCCAGCTGTCGGCCCGGCTCGCCCAGGACTCGGGCGACTTCGCGGGGGCGGACCGCGACCTCCAGGAGGCGGAGGAGATCGCCGCGGGGCTCGGGCTGCGCCACGAGTCGCTGGGGGTGCTGGTCGCCCGGTCGCGGCTCGCGGCGCTCGCGGACGTCGACGCCGCCCCGGCGGAGGAGCGCCTGGCCCGGACGCTGCGCGGGATGCCGGACGCGGACCTGGCCCGGCAGCCCTCCCTGGCCCGTACGGCGGCGGCCGCGGCGTACCGGGCGGATCCCCGGCTCCTGGAGCACACGCTGCGGCTCGTGGGGCTCCCGGCGGACGAGGAGGCGGTGGTGACCGAGCTGGCCCGCTGGATCGACGCCACCCTCACCGACGAGCCCCGCCTGCGCGGACCGCTGACCCGCGTCCTGGAGTCCGCCGCCGGGTCCGGGGCCTTCCTCGACGAGGACCGTCCGGATCTGGAGGGCGTCGAGCGGGCCCTGCGGGAGGCGCGACGGCGCGGCACGCTGGACGGCGTCGCCCGGCAGGTGCTCGCCCTCCGGGACGGCAGCGGGACCCTGCTGGTGGGGGTGGCCTCCGCGATGGACGCGGGCCCGGCCCCGCCCGGAGCCGGCCCTCCCCCACCGCCTCCGTCCGGAGGGGGCGCCGACCGATGGGCCCGGCCCCGGCAGGGAGGCACCGGCCTGTGGACCCGGCCGCCGCCGAACGCCGCCGGGGCCGCGCTCCGCAAGGTGCCGTTCCTGCCGCAGGCGGAGCTGGTCCGGGTCCGCAACGCCGCCATGGAGGCGGGGCTCGCCGACCGGGCCCTGCGCCCGACGCTGCTCAAGGGCGTCCCGGGCTACTTCACGGCCACGCTCGAACCGCTGGAGGACCCCCGGGAGCAGACGCACGCCGACCTCGACGCGATGAACCGGGTCGAGCGGCTCCTCGACGGCCTGGTGCCGCTGGAGATCTGGCTGCACAACGCGATCGAGCAGACCCGTGAGCCGGGCCCGCGCGCTGTGCTCCAGGGCGCCCTGGACACCGTGGCCCGCGCGATCACCGGCGAGGCGGAGCTCCCGGCGGAGATGATGCCCAGGGAGATGAAGGAGGAGATCGTCCTCCAGGACGACACGGTGCCGTACGGGTTCCTGGGCGCCGGTATCCGGGCCGGTGCCTCCGTCGCGCTGCTGCGGATCCCGCCGTACGAGTCGGGTGCGCCGCTCCTCCCCTCGTACCCGCACGGCGGCACCGGCTGGATGATCGCCCCGGGGCTGCTGATCACCAACCACCACGTGGTGATGGCCCGTTCGTGGGAGTCGGGCGTCCGGCCGTACGTGAGCGACGAGGACCTGCGGCTCCAGGCGCTGATGTCGCGCTCCCGCTTCGACTTCGTCGAGGACGCGGCGACCGCGCCGGAGGCGACGGCCGGCGAACTGGAGGCCTGGGACGCGGCGCTCGACTACGCGATCGTGCGGCTCTCCGCCGGCCAGGAGGAGCGGCCGACGCTCCGGATCGCCACCCGGCCGCTGCTCGTCCGGGAGCGGCAGCGCGTCCCGGTCAACATCATCCAGCACCCGGGCGGGCTGCCGAAGCGGGTCGCGCTGCGCAACAACCTGGTCTACCGGGCGGACGAGCACGACATCCTGTACTTCACCGACACCCGGGGCGGTTCCTCCGGTTCCCCGGTCTGCCTCGACGACTGGACGGTCGTGGGGCTGCACCGGGGGACGCGGAAGGTGGACGAGGTCGAGTTCCAGGGCGCCCGGACGCGGTTCGTGAACGTGGGCACCCAGATGAGCGGCATCCTGGCCCATCTGCGGGAGTTTCGGCCCGGGTTGTACGAGGAGATCACGGCGGCCCAGTCGGGGCGGCCCGTCCGGGGGGAAGCGAACGCGAAGCCGAGGTGAGCGACCATGCCGAACGGACCACGGAGCGTGTCGCCGGTGGCGACCGGTGCCGAGCGGATCTTCGGTGATCTGCGGGAGGTGGCCGCGCGGGTGCGCGCGGAACTGGAGGCGGAGATCGCCGAGTCCGCGCTGGAGCTGCCCGCCGGCGCGGCGCCGGCGGCCGAGATCTCCCGCTTCGCCCGTGACGAGCGGGCCCGTGTGCTGGAGGCGGGGGTCAGCGGTCTGGAGAAGCTGGCCGGGCACCGCGAGGACGAGCTCGACGAGGGCGAGGCCTTCGGCGTGGAGGCGATCGTCCTCCTGGAGGGCCGGCCCGCGATCCTGGTCCAGCGCCAGGACTTCGCCCCGCAGCACGACGAGTGGGCGGTCCTGGAGCCGCAGCGGCCCGCTATCCGGGAGTCGCTGGCGCGGGTCGGCCGGGTCGAGGTCACCGGGCATCCCAGTCTGGACTGGATCGGCACGGCGTTCCTGGTCGGCCCGCGCACGGTGATGACGAACCGTCACGTGGCGGCGGAGTTCAGCCGCCTGGAGGGCGAGCGCTGGATGCTGGAGTTCGGCATGTCGGCGCGGGTCGACCCGGCGGAGGAGCTGCCCGTCGAGGGTGAGCCGCCCGGGCCCTCGGTGCCGTACGAGATCACCGACGTCATCGGTATCCACCCCGACGTCGACATGGCCCTGCTCCGCGTCGAGCCCTTGACCGAGGACGGCCTGCCGACGCCGCTCGCGGTCGCCGCGGACGCGCCGGCGAGCCTGCCGGGCCGCCCGGTGTACGTGATCGGCTACCCGGCCTGGGACGGCCGGCGCAACGAGCCCGAGTCGATGCGCCGGATCTTCATGGACGTCTACAACGTGAAGCGCCTCCAGCCGGGCGCGGCCACCGAGTTCACGCCGGGCGGTCTGGTGATGAAGCACGACTGCTCGACGCTCGGCGGCAACAGCGGCTCCCCGGTGTTCGACCTCGCCGACCACCGGGTCCTCGGGCTGCACTTCGGCGGCCGCTACCGCACGGGAAACTTCGCCGTCCCGCTCTGGGAGCTGGTGGAGGACCCGCTGCTGGAGAAGGCGGAGGTCAACTGGGTCTGAACTACGCCTGACCGGCGAGGGCGACGGTGAACGTGCCGCGGGCGGTGGTCCCGTCGGGGCGGCGCCACTCGGCCGTGACCCTGCCGCGGGCCGGTGCGTCGTCCGCGCCGGGGCGCAGGACGCGCCGCAGCCGGAGCGTCAGGGGCGCGTCCGCCCCGGTCTCCCGCACCTCCACGTCGGTGTGGTCGGGGCCTTCCACGACCCGTACGAGCTCCGCCCCGGTCCCGGCGGCGGCGAGCGAGGCGGAGACGGTGGGGTCGGTCGTGTCGTCGAGGGACTGGTGCTGCGCCTCGGCCCGGCCGGCGAGCAGGGCGTACAACTGGGCGACGAGCACCGGGTCGTGGGCGCCGTCGTAGATCCAGCGCGTGCCGAGGACGCCGTGTTCGGAGGTGCCGATGAGGGCGTGCTCGGCGCCCTCCAGGGGCGCGCCCCGGTAGGTCATCGGGACCAGGTGGGCGACCGCGTCCGGTCCGGTGCCGTCGGTGACGGCCATGAACTCGATGCCCACCTCGCCGGCGGGGTCGTCCAGCCGGAAGCCGCCGGCCTTGGCCGGCCGCGGCTCCCCGGCCCCACCGGCGTACCAGGCGCGGGTGGGCAGCCAGGCGGCGAGCAGCTCCAGCTTGGTGGGCTGCATCGTGGTGTGGTGGATGACGGCCATGGTGTGTGCTCGTTCCTCTCGGCCTGGGCGTGGAGAACGGCAAGCTAACAGACGGGCCGGGTCGCGATGCGAGGGCGTGCGCACCGACCTAGCCTGGAACCGGAGTGTTGTCCCCGGCCGGCAGGAGGCCCGCCGTGAGGTACTCGCACACACGGGGCCGGCGCGTCTGTGCGGCCTTCGCCGCCCTCGGCGTCCTCGCCGCCCCGCTCGGCACGAGTGCGGCCTTCGCCGCCGAACCCCCGGGACCCGCCGCCCTCGTGACGACGTCCCCCTCCCCGTCGGCGGCGTCGGACTTCCCCGAACTCACCCCGGCCGTCGCGGCCCGTCTGGACCGGGCGGTCCAGGACGTGATGAAGGAGGCGGGCGTTCCCGGCGTCACGGTCGGTCTCTCGGCGCCCGGCAAGGGCACGTACATCCGCTCCTTCGGCGTCGCCGACAAGGCCACGAGACAGCCCATGGACCCCGGGCTCTACATGCGGATCGGCAGCGAGACCAAGACGTTCACGGTGACGGCCCTGCTCGAACTGGCCGACCGGGGCAAGCTGAGCGTGGACGATCCGATCTCGAAGTACGTCGACGGCGTGCCGAACGGCGACAGGATCACCCTACGCAACCTCGCCTCGATGCGCAGCGGCCTCTTCAACTACTCGGCGGACGAGGGCTTCTACAAGGCGCTCACCTCCGATCCCTACCGGCCGTTCACACCGCAGGAGCTGCTCGCGTACTCGTTCAAGCATCCGGTCCAGTTCCAGCCGGGCGCCGAGTTCGACTACTGCAACACGAACCTGATCCTGCTCGGCCTGGTGGTGGAGAAGGTCAGCGGGACGCCGCTGGACCAGTTCGTCAGGAAGAACGTCATCCGGCCGGCGGGGCTGCGGCACACGTACTTCCCGACGGACGCCGCCTTCCCGAGCCCGCACGCCCACGGCTACACCGTGCAGACCGCCTCGGGCGAGCTGCAGGACTCCACCGACTGGAACCCGTCCTGGGGCTGGGCGGCCGGCGCGATGATCTCCGACCTCCAGGACATGCGCACCTGGGCCCGCGTGGTCGCGACCGGCACCCTGCTGACGCCGAAGACACAGGCCGAGCGGCTGAAGACGTACCCCACGGGTCTCCCCGGATCGGGCTACGGCATGGGCATCTTCGACGTCCAGGGCTGGATCGGCCACAACGGCTCCCTGCCGGGCTACGAGTCGCTGACGATCTACCTGCCGGAGGCCAGGGCCACCCTGGTCGTGCTCCTCAACACGGACGTGCTGCACGACGGCAACGAACCGAGCACGCTCTTCGGCCGGGCCATCACCCGCATCGTGACCCCGGGCCACGTCTTCGACATCCCGGTGACCCGGTCCGAGCCGAGTCCGAGCGGGAGCTGACGCGAGTCCCCCGCCCCTCCGACGACCTGCCTGATAATCTCGGAAATGTCCTGAATGCCCCATAGCACTCCTTCGTGCCGCCGCAGAGTCGGGAGCAGCAATGACCGGTGGACCCGAGCCCATCAGCGCCGTCGCCCGCGAGGAGCTCGAACGCGAACTCGCCGAGCTGCGCACCGAACGCGAGGCCGTCGCCGCCACCCTGCGGGACGGCGGCGGCGACGAGGTCGGCGACCGGGCCGACCAGGCCGACGAGTTGCAGCGCGCCGACGACCTCGACCGCCTGGACGCCGACATCCAGCAGATCGAGGGGCGGCTCCGGGAGGCGTCCGTCGCACCGGCTCCGTCCTCCGACGCGGTCGGCGTGGGCAGCAGCGTGACCGTGCGGTTCGAGGACGGCACCGAGTCGACCGTACAGATCGGCGAGCTCGCGAACGCCCTGGACGCGACCCTGGTCACCGCCGACAGCCCGCTCGGCCGGGCCCTGCTCGGCCACGGCGCCGGCGACACCGTCACGTACGAGACACCCGAGGGCCGGACCTCCGCGGTCGTGGTCTCGCTCGGCTGACGGCGTGCCGGAAGCGGAAGCCGCCTCCCCCGGGTCCGGCCGTCAGGAGATCGGGGAGGCCGACCGCAAGGGCGGCCCCGGGCACACCGTCCTGGTGGCGCTGGCCCTCGCGGTGCCCGTCACCAAGCTGGCCTACACGGTCGGCGGCGGCGACGCCGTGCGCGACGTGCTGGTCGGCATGGAGCCGGCGAACTGGCCGGACATCCTCGTCGGCATGGTGATCACGGATCCGCTGCTGGGGTCCGTCCTCGCCGTCGTCGTCTCCCGGGTGGTCTTCGCCCTGTTCGCCGCGCGCGGGGCGGTCCCCCTCGGCGGCGGAGCGGTGCGGGCCTTCCGGCGGGCCGCGCTCACGGCCGCCAACCCGATCGCCGTCGGGATCATCGACGCCTGTTTCTTCGGGCCGTGGTGGGGGCTCGGCACCGGACTCACCGCCTTCGCGCTGCGCCAGGGCGTGGTCGTGGAGTACCGCACGGGGCGGCGCCGCCCGCACCACCGGCACGGACAGGACCGGGCAGGACACGCCGATCCCGGCTACCGGCCGCCCGCCTGGCTGCGCAGGGCCGCCGGGGTGGAGCAGTGGGTGGCGTTGTGCCTGACGGTGGTCGTGCTGCCGCTCCTGGCGTTCGTCTCGGCGCTCGACGGGCAGGCGTGGACGTCGATCGTCGAGTGCCGGGTCACGGAGGGCGGGCGGACCGGGAACGACCGTCTGATCGAGCTGAGCCGCAAGGGGAACGGCGTGGTCGGCTGGAACCTGGACTCCGGACAGGTCTCCAACGGCCTCGGCTGCACCGGCGACGAGAGCCGCTACGTGCGCGAGCCGTGGTGGCGGCGCTGACGGCCGGGCCGGTCAGCCCGTGACGATCCCGGCGACGAGGTTGATGGTGGTGGCCAGGATGCTCGCCCCGAAGACGTACGACAGCAGGCAGTGCCGCAGCACGATCGACCGGATCGTGGGGCTGGAGACGTTCGTGTCGGAGACCTGGTAGGTCATGCCGAGGTTGAAGCTGAAGTAGAGGAAGTCGCTGTACTTCGGCGGGGCCGGGGAGTTGAAGTCGATCCCGCCGCCGGGCTTCAGGGCGTAGTAGAGGTACGCGTACCGGGTGGCGTACATGAGGTGGAGCGCCGCCCAGGCCATGAAGACGCCGCAGAGCGCCGTCGCGGCGGCGGCGTGGCTCAGGTCGGTGCGGCCGACCAGGAGCAGCACGACGATGCCGACGAGCCCGCACAGGGAGGTCGCGACGACGACGAGCTCCTCGACGACGGGCCGGAACTCCTCGCGCCGGACGTTGCGGTGCGTCGTGGCGGCGTCCATGGGCCACAGGGCGATCCAGCCGGTGGCGACGAAGAGGGTCTCGGCCGTGGCGATGCCGGCGAGGACGCCCAGCGGGGCGTGGGCCGGGGCGGCGACGGCCGCGCCGGCCGCCGCCCCGGCGAGCGCCGAGACGGCGAGCCGGGGCACGGCGCCGAGGAGCCTTCGGTCCATCGGTTCAGGGCTCCAGGACGACGACGGCCTCGTCCGTGTAGGTCAGGAAGGTCAGCGTCTCCTGGAGGTACAGCTCCACGCCGGCCGTGTCGTGCGCGGTGTAGCCGATCGCCACGTCCTGGCCGACGCGGAGCTCGAAGTCGCCGCCCCGGGTGGAGAGGACGAGACCGCCGTCGAGGGCGGGCGCCCAGATCGGGGAGCCGTCGAGCATCCGGGCCAGGTGGGCCGCGATCGGATAGCCGTGGTCGGAGGTCTCGCTGACCGCCCGGTACTGGTCGGCGCCGAGCAGCAGGGCGTACGGACCGTCGACGCCGGCGAGCCGCAGGGCGGTGAGGGCCCGGCTGACCGCGTCGGGGTAGTCGCGGGGTTCGGTCGGCAGCCGCAGCACCGGGTTGGAGCTGCGGCCGCGCAGCCCTTCGACCCCGGCGGCCTCGTACCCCTCGAAGACCATGCGGTCCTCGGTGAGCGCCAGGGCGCGGGCCGCGTCCTTGACGGGCTGCCAGTCGGAGTCCTTGGAGCCGCGCTCGACGTCGTCGACGGCGGCCCGTTCGACGGTGAACGGCACCCGGACCTCGACGAGGGGGCGCACCTCGCGCAGTCGTGCCGTGACGCCGGGCGCGGGCGCGGTCAGGTCGGAGAGGTGGCCCGTGCCGACGGCCGAGAGCTCCGGTCCGGCCGGGTCGGGGACGTCGACGACGCGGCGGCCCGCGACGTTGCGGCGAAAGGTGCGGCGGGCCTCCTCCTCGATCTCGGCCCAGGCGGCCGCGGTGATCGGGGCGAGTTCGCGGTGGAGGTTGCTGGTGGACTCGGGGGGCGTCATGGGGCGAGGGCTCCTTTCAGGCTGCCGATGCCCAGGGTCTCCCCGGGGGCTGCGGCGGCCGGCGGGGCGGGGAGGTCGTCGAGGAGGTCGGCGCTCGGCACGAAGAAGAGGCCGCCGGTCACGGCCCGGGAGAAGTCGAGGATGCGGTCCGTGGTGCCGGGGGGATCGCCGAGGAACATGTTGCGGAGCATCCGCTCGGTCACGGCGGGCGTCCGCGCGTAGCCGATGAAGTAGGTGCCGAACTCGCCGGTGCCGACCTGGCCGAACGGCATGTTGGCGCGGAAGATCTGCTGCTGGACGCCGTTCTCGTCGGTGACCGTGTTCAGCGTGACGTGCGAGTCGGCGGGCTTGGCGTCGTCGGACAGTTCGATGTTGGAGCCCTTGGCGCGCCCGATGACGCGCTCCTGCTGCTCGACGGTGAGCGCGTCCCAGGCCGCCATGTCGTGCACGTACTTCTGGACCATCACATAGCTGCCGCCCCGGAAGTCCGGGTCCTCGTCGCCGATGTGGACCGCGTCGGCGGCCGTCGTGCCCTCGGGGTTCTCGCTGCCGTCGACGAAGCCGAGCAGGTCGCGGTCGTCGAAGTACGCGAAGCCGTGCACCTCGTCGACGACGGTCACGGCGGTGCCCAGGGCGGCCACGATGTGCCGGGCCAGTTCGAAGCAGAGGTCCAGGCGCCGGGCGCGCAGGTGGAAGAGCAGGTCGCCGGGGGTGGCCGGGGCGCGGTGGCGGGGGCCCCGGAGCGCCGGGAAGGGGTGCAGCTCGCGGGGGCGGGGGCCTCCGACGAGCCGGTCCCACGCCTCGGAGCCGATGCCGGCGACGCAGGTGAGGTACGAGTCGGGGGCGCGGAACCCCACCGAACGGGTCAGCCCCGTCAGGTCCTGGAGCGCCTCCCGCACCACGGTCTCGCCGCCCGGGTTGACGGTGGCCACCAGGAAGACGGCCGCCTGCGAGGGCGGGGCGACGACGTACTGGGGTACGGCCATGGCGCTCCCACGAGAGATCGACGAAAACCGGAGGAACCGGATGAACCGGAGGAATCCCAGGAAAGGGACAGCGCCAGCGTAGGTGCGCGTGATCCGGTGCGCAGCCCGGCGGGGGCCACCGGGTGGCAGGCGCCGGACGGCGGGCTTAGCCTGCCCGAAGGGGTCCTTCTGTCCCACCATGCCCGTGCGTCCGCAGGGCGAGAGGGTGAAACGCCTTGAGCACCGACCAGGACGAGAGCCCCACCCGTGACGAGAGCGACGCCCCGGACGAGCGGGCACCCCTGGAGCACCGGGTGGGCCCGGAGCCCGAGGGCGAGCCCGCGTTCCGTCCGTACCACCATCCGGCGGCGGGCTGGGGCGCGGCGAAGAGCGTGACCCGGTTCATGGCGCGCGAGGGCGCCCTTCCGGTGGACGGCCCGCGCGCGATCATGAAGATGAACCACGAGAACACGGGTTTCGACTGTCCCGGGTGCGCCTGGCCGGACGACACCAAGGGCCTGCACCTGGACATCTGCGAGAACGGCATCAAGCACGTCACCTGGGAGATGACCCGCAAGCGGGTCGGACGCGAGTTCTTCGCCGCCCACTCGGTGACCGAGCTGGCGGGCTGGACGGACTACGACCTGGAGAACGAGGGCCGGCTGACCGAGCCGATGGTGTACGACCCCGGGTCGGACCACTACGTCCCCATCAGCTGGAAGGACGCCTTCGCGCTCGTGGGCCGCACCCTGCGCGAGCTGGAGGACCCGAACCAGGCCTCGTTCTACACCTCGGGCCGGCTCGGCAACGAGGCCACCTTCCTCTACCAGCTGATGGCCCGCGAGCTGGGGACGAACAACCTCCCCGACTGCTCCAACATGTGCCACGAGGCCAGCGGCAGGGCCATGCAGGCGTCGCTCGGCACCGGCAAGGGCACCGTCGACCTGGCCGACTGGGAGACCGCCGACGCGCTGTTCATCATGGGGGTCAACGCCGCCTCCAACGCCCCCCGCATGCTCACCGCGCTCACCGAGGCCCACGTCCGGGGCGCGCAGATCGTGCACGTCAACCCGCTCGTCGAGGCCGCCGCCAGGCGGGCGATCATCCCGCACGACTTCAAGGACATGGCGACCTTCCACGCCACGAAGACCTCCACGCTCAACCTCCAGGTCCGCATCGGCGGCGACATGGCGCTCGTCCGCGGGATGGCCAAGGCGATCCTGGAGCAGTCGGCCACCGATCCCAAGGCGCTGGACCAGGAGTTCGTCGCACGGCACACGACCGGCTTCGAGGAGTACAAGGCGGTGTGCGAGGCGACCTCCTGGGAGGAGATCGAGACGCAGTCCGGGCTGAGCCGCGCGGACGTCCTGAAGGCGGCGCGGGTCTATCGCGAGGCCGACCGCTCGATCATCAGCTGGTGCCTGGGCATCACCCAGCACGAGCACGGCGTCGACACCGTCCGCGAGATCGTCAACCTGCTGCTCCTCCGCGGCAACCTGGGCCGGGAGGGCGCGGGCCCCTCCCCGGTGCGCGGGCACAGCAACGTCCAGGGCAACCGCACCTGCGGCATCGACCACCGCCCCGCCGAGGAGTTCCTCGACCGGCTCGCCGAGGTCTGCGGGATCGACCCGCCCCGGGCGCACGGCCTGGACACCGTCGGCACCATCAAGGCGATGCGCGACGGCGACGTGAAGGTGTTCGTCGGCATGGGCGGCAACTTCGCCCTCGCCGCCCCCGACACCCCGTACACCTACGAGGCGCTGCGCAGGTGCGAGCTCACCGTCCAGGTGAGCACCAAGCTGAACCGCAGCCACGTCGTGCACGGCCGCCGGGCCCTCATCCTGCCCTGCCTCGGCCGGACCGAGAAGGACCACCAGCGCAAGGGGATCCAGAGCACCTCGGTCGAGGACTCGATGAGCATGGTCCACCTGTCGATCGGCATGAAGCGGCCCGCCTCGCCGCACCTGCTCTCCGAGCCGGCGATCATCGCGGGCATGGCGCGGGCCGCGCTGCCGGACAGCGCCACGCCCTGGGAGTGGTACGTCGAGGACTACGACCGCATCCGGGACACCATGGCGAAGGTCCTCGACGGCTTCGAGGACTTCAACCGGCGCGTACGGCTCCCCCTCGGCTTCCGCATCAAGCAGCCCGCCCGCGAACTGGTCTTCCTCACCCCGTCCGGCAAGGCCGAGTTCGCGGCGCCGCCCCTGCCGGACGTCGTTCCGAAGCCCGGCCTCCTGGCCCTGGGGACGATGCGCTCCCACGACCAGTGGAACACCACGATCTACTCCGACGACGACCGCTACCGGGGCGTCAAGAACCTCCGCACGCTCGTCTTCATGAACCGGTCGGACATGCGCGAGCGCGGGATCGCCGACATGGCCCCCGTCGACATCACGAGCACCGCCAAGGACGGCAGCCGGCGGCATCTGAACGGCTACCTCGCCGTCCCGTACGACATCCCGCGCGGCTGCGCGGCCGGCTACATGCCGGAGATGAACGTGCTGTGCGCCCTGGGCGACTACAGCACCCAGAGCGACCAGCCGATCATGAAGCACGTCAAGGTGACGATCGAACCGGCTTCCTGACGCCCGGTCACCCCTGGCGGGCCAGCCGGTCCAGCAGGAGGTACGCGCGCCGCTCGGCGGCGGCCAGCTCGGTGGGGTCGATCTCGGCCTGCCACAGCTCGCCCGCGGCGGCGTCGTCGGCCTCCCGCAGCTCCACCGCGGCCGCCGCGAGCCGCGTCTGCACGAGCGGGAACGACCGCACGGCGCCCTCCCCCAGGGCCCGTTCGGCCCGCTCCGACGCCGCCGTGCAGGCGGCGAGCGCGTGCTCCGCCCGCACCGCCGCCCGGTCGTGGACCACGATCAGCGCGCAGCCGAGCGCGACGCCGACGCCGAGCACGCTGCTCAGCGCCCGGTCCCGCACGAGGTCCCCGGCCGGGGCGGGTGCGGCCAGATCGGTCAGGAGCAGCGCCAGCGGGGTGAGGAAGACGACGCCGAGGCCGTAGTTGCGGGCGACGACGTACTCCAGGAGGAACTCGAGGAGCACGATCACCAGGACGAGCGCCACGGGCCCGGGGCCCAGGGCGAGGACGCCGAGGGCGAGCAGCAGGCCCGCGACCGTGCCGAGGGTGCGCTGGACGGCCCGCTGGGCCGCCGTCCGCACGTTGACCGAGTGGAGGACGGCGGCGGCGGAGATCGCCGCCCAGTAGCCGTGCCCGAGCCCCAGGAGGAGGGCCGCCCCGCCCGCGAGACCGGTACCGAGGACCATCCGCAGGGCCGGCACGAGGAGAACCGCCCCGCGCCCGTGGGCCGCCCCCGTCACCAGGGCGGCGGCACGGAGCTCGGCGGCGCGCAGGGTGGTCGGACCGGCGGGAGCCGGGGCGGGTCGCGGTTCGGGGCCGGGCCCGGAACCGGGGGCGGGCATGCCGGCCCGGGCGGTCAGGACCGAGAACGCCGGGTCGGGCAGGATCCGGGGAGGCCGTCGTCGCCGGCCGGTCAGCAGCCCGGCCTGGTCGCGCAGGGCGCGGGCCAGGCCCGCCGGTTCGTTCCGCGGGTGGCGGGCGGAGCCGACGAGCAGCGACCAGGACAGATCGGCGAGGCGTACGCAGGTGTCGTCCCGGCCGCGCCGCTCGGCGCCCGACGGGGGCAGGACGCCGAGCGTGCGGTACGCCTGGAGGACGGCGGCGGTCGCCCGGTGCCGTACGGGTCCGGTGTCGCCGCCCGTCTCCCACAGGTCCGCGAGCTCGCGGAGGGCCGCGGCGACGGCGAGCCGCTGCGGACGGTCCGGGTGCACGAGGAAGCCCGCCACGGCGAGGGTCCAGGCGACGGCCGCTCCGCACGCGGCCAGGCCGGCCCGGGGCAGGACGTCGGCGGGGGACGAGGCGCCGTTGGCGGCGACCGCGAAGGAGAACAGCAGCAGCACCGCGCCGAGTCCGCTCAGCCGGGCCGCGTCGCAGGCGAACTTCGCGAGACCGGCGACCAGGGCCGTGGCCGCGACCGTCACCGCGGCGCCCGCTCCGCCGTCCCGGAGATGGGCCCAGGCGGCGAGGGCCGCGCCGCAGCCGACGCACGCGGTCATCGCCACGGCGACGACGGCGAGCACCCGGGCGCGGCGCGCGTAGGGCAGGTTGCGGCCGAAGGTGGTGGTGAAGGACCCCAGCATCGCGTAGACGGCCTGGTCGGCCCGTCCCGCGAGCGCCATCGGCAGCGCGGGCAGCGCCATGGCGAGCGCGGCGCGCAGGGCGAAGGACAGGGCGCCGTCCACGCTCTGCAGGGCGAGCGCGCCCCTCGGGGAGAGCGCGCGCCCCAGCCGGGCGGCGGCGCGCCGCGGCCCGCCCGACGGGCGCCGGCGACAGGAATTCATGACCCGCTCACCCTCGGTGAATTCCTTTCGCAAGTCAAAGAGGCATTTCTGATGACGTCATCGGTATCACTTGTCGGTACTCGTGCCCGTGCTCGTTCCCGTACTCGTATCCGTACTCGTCCGCGAAGAGAAAAAGCGAGCGATAGGCCGCACCTATCAGCTCATCGAAAACTTCTCTTTGACTTCGCCCGGGAACGGGCCGAATCTGCTCTGCGGCGAGAATCCGGTATGCGCGAGGAAATGAGGCGGACCAGAGCATGAGCGGCATCGAGGACCCGGTCGACGACCTGAGGGTCACCCCGCCGAAGACCTGGGCGACGGGCCTGCCCGCCGTGACGCACGCCCTCGGGTACTCCCTGAGCCAGACGTCCCCGCGACGCACCGCGCTGACCCTGCTGAACATCAACCAGCCGAAGGGCATCGACTGCCCCGGCTGCGCCTGGCCCGAGCCCGCGCCGGGCGAGCGGCACCGGAACGAGTACTGCGAGAACGGCGCCAAGCACATCAACGACGAGGCCACCTCGCGCCGCGTCACGAGGGACTTCTTCCGCGAGCACTCGATCGCGGAGCTCGACGGCATGTCCGACTACTGGCTGAACCAGCAGGGCCGGCTCACGGAACCGATGGTGAAACGGCCCGGTGCGACGCACTACGAGCCGATCGGCTGGGACGAGGCGCTCGGACTGCTCGCCGGCGAACTGAAGGCGCTCGACTCCCCCGACGAGGCCCTCTTCTACGTCTCCGGCCGGCTGAACAACGAGGCCGCCTTCCTCCTCCAGCTCTTCGCGCGCGCGTACGGCACGAACAACCTGCCGGACTGCTCCAACATGTGCCACGAGTCGAGCGGTTCCGCGCTGTCGGAGACGCTGGGCATCGGCAAGGGCAGCGTCTCCCTGGACGACATCCACCACGCGGACCTGGTCTTCGTCGTGGGGCAGAACCCGGGCACCAACCATCCCCGGATGCTGTCGGCCCTGGAGGAGACCAAGCGCAACGGCGGTCGGATCGTGGCCGTGAACACGCTGCCCGAGGCCGGACTCATGCGCTTCAGGCACCCGCAGAAGGCGCGCGGGATCATCGGCCGCGGCACCCCGATCGCCGACCAGTTCCTGCACATCCGCGCCGGCGGCGACCTCGCCCTCTTCCAGGCCCTGAACCGGCTGCTCCTGGAGGCCGAGGACGCCGCTCCGGGCACCGTCCTCGACCGCGACTTCATCGAGCGGAACACGACCGGCTTCGCCGCCTTCGCCGAGCACGCGCGGCAGGTCTCCTGGGAGGACGTCCTGAGGGCGACCGGGCTGTCCCGGGAGGAGATCCAGGAGGTCTTCGAGCGGGTCCTGCGCAGCGAGCGGATCATCGTGTGCTGGGCGATGGGCCTGACCCAGCACAAGCACGGCGTCCCCACGATCCGCGAGGTCGTCAACTTCCTCCTCGCGCGCGGCAACATCGGCAGGCCCGGCGCGGGCGTGTGCCCGGTGCGCGGCCACAGCAACGTGCAGGGCGACCGCACGATGGGCGTGTGGGAGCGGATGCCGCAGGCCTTCCTCGACGCCCTGGGGCGGGAGTTCGGCTTCACCCCGCCGGCCCACCACGGCCTGGACGCGGTGAACGGCATCCGCGCCATGCGCGAGGGGCGCGCGAAGGTCTTCCTGGGCGTCGCCGGCAACTTCGTCCGGGCCACTCCGGACAGCGCGGTCACCGAGGAGGCGATGCGGCGGTGCCGGCTCACCGCGCACGTCTCCACCAAGCTCAACCGCTCCCACACGGTCTGCGGCGAGACCGCCCTCATCCTGCCCACGCTGGGCCGCAGCGACCGGGACGTGCAGGGCGGCGTCGAGCAGTTCGTCACGGTCGAGGACTCCATGAGCGACGTCCACGCCTCCCGGGGCAAGCTGCCGCCCGCCTCCCCCGACCTGCTCAGCGAGGTCGCGATCGTCGCGCGTCTCGCCCGCCTCACCCTCGGTGCCGAACCGGACGTCCCCTGGGAGGAGTTCGAGGCCGACTACGACGCCGTTCGCGACCGGATATCCCGCGTCGTCCCGGGCTTCGAGGACTTCAACGCCCGGGTGGCCGTGCCCGGCGGCTTCCACCTGCCCAATCCGGTGAACCGGGGGGTCTTCCCCACCCCGAGCGGCAAGGCCGTCTTCACCCGGAACGACTTCACCATGCCGGACGTCCCGCCGGGGCACCTGCTGCTGCAGACCCTGCGCTCGCACGACCAGTGGAACACCGTCTGGTACGCGCCGAACGACCGCTACCGGGGCATCCACGACGCCCGCCGCGTGGTCATGGTCAACCCCGCGGACCTGGCCGAGCTCGGCCTCGCCGACCGCCGGCTCGTGGACCTGGTGGGCGTCTGGCACGACGGGCGGGAGCGGCGCGCGGAGGGCTTCCGGGTGGTCGCGTACCCCGCGAGCCGGGGCTCCGCGGCGGCGTACTACCCCGAGACGAACGTGCTGGTGCCGCTGGACAGCGTCGCCGACATCAGCAACTGCCCGACGTCCAAGGGCGTCCTGATCCGCCTGGAGCCGGCCCGTACCGCCGTGCCGGAGGGGAGCCGGGCATGGGACGCGTGACCGTGCGCCGCCGTGTCCTGCGCCTGCGGGAGGGGGCCTCCTCCCGCAGGCCGGACACCCTGGCCGCCGAGGAGCCGATGGAGATCCGGGTCGGCGGGCGCCCGCTGACCGTGACGATGCGCACCCCGGGCGACGACTTCGACCTGGCGGCCGGTTTCCTGGTGAGCGAGGGCGTGGTGCGCTCCGCCGGGGACGTGGCGGGGATCCGGTACTGCGCGGGTGCCACGTCCGACGGCGGCAACACGTACAACGTGGTCGACGTCGTCCTCGCGCCCGGTGTGGCCGCCCCCGACGCGTCCCTGGAGCGGAACTTCTACACGACCTCGTCCTGCGGGCTGTGCGGCAAGGCGAGCCTGGACGCGGTGCGGACCACGGCCGCCTGGTCCGTCGCGGAGGACCCGCTGCGCGTCGGGCCCGAGGTCCTGTCGGCGCTCCCCGACCGGTTGCGGGAGGCCCAGAAGGTCTTCGACGCCACCGGCGGGCTGCACGCGGCGGGGCTGTTCTCGGCCGAGGGCGAGCTGCTGTGCCTGCGGGAGGACGTGGGCCGGCACAACGCCGTGGACAAGGTCGTCGGGCACGCCCTGCGGTCGGGTCTCCTTCCGCTGCGCGGGACGGTGCTGATGGTGAGCGGCCGGGCCTCCTTCGAGCTGGTGCAGAAGGCGGTGATGGCCGGTGTCCCGCTGCTCGCGGCCGTGTCCGCGCCCTCGTCGCTCGCGGTGGACCTCGCCGCGGAGAGCGGGCTGACGCTGGTCGGTTTCCTGCGCGGCACGTCGATGAACGTCTACTGCGGTGACGACCGGCTGGAGGCGGAGCCCTCGGCCGTGGGGTGACGGCGGCGCCGATTGGCGCTGCGGCGGGCGGTCGGGTAGACCCGTGGGGTGCTGTTCCGTCAACTCGAGTACCTGGTGGCCCTCTCGCGGGAGCGTCATTTCGCCCGCGCCGCCCAGGCCTGTCACGTCTCCCAGCCGGCGCTCTCGGAGGCGGTCCGGAAGCTGGAGGACGAGCTCGGCGTCCCGCTGGTGCTGCGCGGCCGCCGGTACGAGGGGCTGACGCCCGAGGGCGAGCGGATCGTGGTGTGGGCGCAGCGGCTCCTGGCCGACCGTGACGCCCTCAAGAGCGAGGTCGGTGCGCTGCGGACGGGTCTGAGCGGCCGGCTGAGGATCGGTTCGGTGCCGACGGCGTCCGGTGCGGTCGCCCTGCTGACGGCGCCGTTCTGCCTGGCGCACCCGCTGGTGAACGTGGAGGTGGCGGCGGACCTCCGGTCGGAGGACATCCTGCGGCAGCTGCGGGACTTCGAGCTCGACGCCGGGGTGACGTATCTGCACAAGGGGCTCGCGGAGAACTTCCGGGCGGTGCCGCTGTACGAGGAGCGGTACGTGCTCCTGACCGGCGCCGCCGACACGCCCGCGCACCGGGCGACGGCGACCTGGGCGGAGGCCTCGCGACTGCCGCTCTGTCTGCTGACCGGGTCCATGCAGGGGCGTCAGGTGCTCGACGAGGTGTTCGCCGAGGCCGGGGTGCGGCCCTCGCCGCGGGTGGAGACCGACTCGGTGGCGGCGCTCTTCGCCCATGTGCGGACCGGCCGGTGGGCCGGCATCGTGCCGCACACCTGGCTGCACGTCTTCGGGGTGCCGTACGGGATGCGTGCGGTGCCGATGACGGAGCCGGCGCGGTCGGTGCCGATGGGCCTGGTGACGGTCGTCCGGGAGCCGGAGTCGGTGCTGGCCCGCGCGCTCCGGGAGGTCGCGGGCCGCACCGATGTCGCCGGCACGCTCGACCGCCTCCCGGGGGACTCCGTACCGAGGTGAGACGGCCGGGGTGAGGTGCCCGAGGTGAGAAAGGGGCACGGGGCCGCTCGGGACGGCCCCGTGCCCGGCTCTCGCACGGCGGCCGTCAGGCCACGGCGGTGCTCCCGGCCTCCGCGTGCTTGCGGACCGTGCAGTGCAGCGAGTCGTCGACGACGTCCGCGACGATCGTGTCGCCGGGGTCCGCCTCGCCGCCGAGGAGGAGGGTGGCGACGCGGTTGTCGAGCTCGGTCTGGATCGTGCGGCGCAGCGGCCGGGCGCCGAAGGCCGGCTGGTAGCCGTGGGCGACGAGCAGCTTCTTGGCCGCCTCGGTGACCTCCAGGGTCAGGCCCTGGGCGTGGACGCGGTGCTTGCTCCGGTCGAGGAGGTGGTCGACGATCTCCGACAGGTCCTTCTCGGTGAGGCTGTGGAAGACGATGATGTCGTCGATACGGTTGAGGAACTCGGGCAGGAAGCGTCCCCGCAGGTCCTCCATCAGCTCGTCCTTGAGCTCGGCGGCGTCGCCCTCGTGGGCGAGGATGCGGTGGGCGCCGATGTTGGACGTCATGATGACGACGCAGTGGCGGAAGTCGACTGTGCGGCCCTGGCCGTCCGTGAGGCGTCCGTCGTCGAGGATCTGGAGCAGCGTGTTGAAGACGTCGGGGTGCCCCTTCTCGACCTCGTCGAAGAGCACGACGCTGTACGGCTGGCGGCGGACCTTCTCGGTGAGCTGTCCGGCCTCCTCGTAGCCGACGTATCCGGGGGGCGCGCCGACGAGCCGGGCGACCGTGTGCTTCTCCTGGAACTCGCTCATGTCGAACCGGATCATGCGGTCCTCGGCGCCGAAGAGCAGTTCGGCGAGGGTCTTGGCGAGTTCGGTCTTGCCGACGCCCGTGGGGCCGAGGAAGAGGAAGGAGCCGACGGGCCGGTTCGGGTCGCCCATGCCGGCCCGGTTGCGGCGCACGGCCTCGGAGACGGCGGTGACCGCCTCGTCCTGGCCGACGATCCGGGCGTGCATCTCCTCCTCCAGCTTGAGGAGCCTCTCCTTCTCGCTGGCGGTGAGCTGCGAGACGGGGATGCCGGTGCGGCGGGAGACGATGTCGGCGATGTCGGCGGCCGTGACCGAGACGACGCCCTCGCGGCGCTCCTCGATCCCGGCGAGCTCGCCCTCGATCTCGGCCATCTGCTCCTTGAGCTCCTTGGCCTTCTCGAAGTCCTCGCGGGCGACGGCCTGGTCCTTCTCGCGCCCCAGCTTGGCGAGCCTGTCCTCGCGGCTGACCACCTCGGTGGAGCGGCCGCCGCTGCGGAGCCGTACCCTCGCGCCGGCCTGGTCCATCAGGTCGATGGCCTTGTCGGGCAGGAAGCGGTCGCTGATGTAGCGGTCGGAGAGCTCGGCCGCCGCGGCGAGGGCGCCGTCGGCGAAGCGGACCTGGTGGTGGGCCTCGTAGGCGTCCCGCAGTCCTTCGAGGATCTGCACGGTCTCCTCGACGGTGGGTTCCGGGATCAGGACGGGCTGGAAGCGGCGTTCGAGGGCGGCGTCCTTCTCGATGTGCTTGCGGTACTCGTCGATGGTGGTGGCGCCCACGACGTGCAGTTCGCCGCGCGCGAGGGCGGGCTTGAGCATGTTGCCCGCGTCCATCGAGCCCTCGCCGGTGGCGCCGGCGCCGACGACGGTGTGCAGCTCGTCGATGAAGAGGATGATGTCGCCGCTCGCCTCCTGGACGTCCTCGATGACCTTCTTGAGGCGTTCCTCGAACTGTCCCCGGTACTGCGCTCCGGCCACCATGCCGGACAGGTCCAGGGAGACGACCCGCTTGCCCTTCAGGGTGTCGGGGACCTCGTCCGCGACGATGCGCTGGGCGAGGCCCTCCACGATGGCGGTCTTGCCGACGCCGGGCTCGCCGATGAGCACGGGGTTGTTCTTGGAGCGGCGGGAGAGGATCTCGACGGTCTGCTCGATCTCGTCGGCCCGGCCGACGACCGGGTCGAGCTTCCCCGCCCTGGCCTCCTCCGTCAGGTCCCGGCCGTACTCGTCGAGGGTCGTGGCCGACTGCTTCGCGGCGGCGGGGGCGCCGCCCTGCTCCGGGCGGCCCGGCCGGGCCGCCTGGTCGGCGAGGCCGCGCAGCTTCTTCACGTCCACGTCCTCGGGCCGCAGGAAGCGGGAGGCCCCGGAGTCGGCGTCGTGCAGGAGGGCGCTGAGGATGTGCTCGGGGCCGATGTACGAGAGGCCGGCCGCCTGCGAGTAGGCGTGGGCGGCGGCGAGGGTCCGCTTGGCCGCCGGGGTGATCCCGGGTTGGGCGGACGGCTCGGCGGACTCCCCGGGACCCGCCGCGGCGAGCCGGTCGGCGAGTTTGTCGGGGTTCACCCCGCCCTGGGAGAGGAGCCGGCGGGTCGGCTCGACCTGGGTCGCCGCCCACAGGAGGTGTTCGGTGTCCAGGTCGGAGCTGCCGTCCTCCTCGGCCTTGCGCGCGGCCGTGTTCAGCAGTTCGTGGGAGGACTCGGTCAGCAGCCGTCCGATGGGCACGCGCTGCACCGCCGGGGGCGACGAGGCCGGCGACATGCCGAAGAACCGGTTGAACAGGTCGCTGAACGGATCCGACGAACCGAAGGGTGAACCGAACGCCATCGACATGGCAGCTCTCCTGAAGGCGCGAAAGAGGGTCTTCCCCACTCAAACCCGGCACCGGTCGCCCCGCAATCGGAGCGGGACCGACGGCACGCCGGCACGCCCGCTCGACGCGGGGACGGGCCGCCGCCCCGTACGCACGCCGACACGCCACCCCGCACGGACGCCCGAAATGCCCGGATCGCGGCTCCGTCCGCCGACGATGGCCCCATGACCTCCGCGCTTCCCCCGAACACCCCGGCCCCGGAGCCGGCCCCCGGCCCCCAGGTCCGCGCCTCCGCGCTCGTACGGCACCCCAAGCTGTGGCTCGTACCGACCGTCCTGTGCGCCCTGGTGTCGCTGTTGCTGTCGCTCCTCTACATGGGCGGCATCCTCAGCCCGAGCGACCACCTGGACCGGCTGCCCATCGCCCTGGTCGACGAGGACCAGGGCCGTCCGCTGCCGGGGCAGCGGGAGAACCTGGGGAAGCAGATCACCGACTCGGTCGCCACGGTGGGCTCCTCGAAGACCACCATCGACTGGCGCCGTCTCGACCGCGCCGCCGCCCAGGAGGCGCTGGCCTCGGGCAAGGTCTTCGGCGCCCTGGTCGTCCCGGCGGACTTCACCGCGTCCGTCGCGGCCCTGACCACGAACCGGGCGACGACCCGTCCGACGCTGACCGTGCTCACCAACCCCGGCCTCGGCAGCCTGGGCTCGTCCCTGGCGTCCCAGATCAACCAGGGCGCGGCCCACCAGGCCTCGCTGACCATCGGCAAGCGGCTCGCGGCCACCTCCGCCGTGCCGACCACGCGGGTGCTCCTGTCCGACCCCGTCGCGGTCGTCACCCGGGTCGGTCATCCGATCGGCCGGCACAGCGGCCTGGGCCTGACCGCCTTCTACTACACGCTGCTGCTCGTCCTGGGCGGCTTCATCGGGGGCAACCTCGTCAACAGCGCCGTCGACACCGCGCTCGGCTACGCCGACAGCGAGATCGGCCCCTGGCACACCCGCCGTCCGACCGTTCCCGTCAGCCGCACCCAGACGCTCCTCCTGAAGATGCTGATGACCGCCGGGATCTCGCTCCTGACCACCACGCTCGTCATGGTCGCCACCATCGGGATCCTGGACATGGACGCCGACCACCTGCCGATGCTGTGGCTCTTCTCCTACTGCGCGACGGTCGCCGTCGGCCTGGGCGTCCAGGCCATCAACGCGGCCTTCGGCGGCATCGGCCAGCTCGTGTCCATGTTCGTCTTCATCGCGCTGGCCCTTCCCTCCTCCGGGGCCACCGTCCCCCTGGAGGCCACCCCTGCGTTCTACCGGTTCCTGGGGATCTTCGAGCCGATGCACCAGCTCAGTTCGGGCGTCCGGTCCATCCTGTACTTCGACGCCCGGGCCGACGCGGGGCTCGCCCGCGGCTGGATCATGATCGCGGTCGGCACGGCGGGGGCCCTGGCGTTCGGCTTCGCCATGACCCACTACTACGACCGCAGGGGGCTGCGGCGCCTCACGCCGCAGCCCGAGTGAGCGATCACCGAGCGGTCACCAGGAGACGCTGAACCGGATGGACCGGTTGTCGTTCCGGGTGTTCACCAGCGTGGAGACGCCGGACCGGCTGCCGACGTAGTCGTAGGCGCCCTTGTAGCCGGCGCTGTAGTACACGTTGGCGGAGTAGCCGTCGTACCAGTTGTAGGCGGAGGCCGCGTTGTTGCCGGCGGCCTGGCCGCTGCCCGAGCCGGTGTTGGGGCAGAAGCGGAGCGGCGTGGCCGGGGTGTACGGCATCTTGAGGGCCAGCATGTCGTAGATGTCGTGACCGATGTTCACCCAGGCGCCCGAGTAGTTGGGGCTGTAGTAGAGGCGGAAGCGGAACTCATCCGAGGAGCCGGCGCACTTCTGGCTCGACATGATGGTGTCCTCGTCGCTGCTGATGTAGGCGGTGGGGTTGCCCTCCGCGTGGGCCGTGCCCGCGCCGGTCAGGGCGGAGGCGCCCATCAGGGCGGCGACGAAGGCGGTGCGCAGGCGGCCGCGCCGCGCGGTGGTCGAGGTCTTCACAGGGGTCTCCACAGTGGTCGTCGGAACAGGAACGGGAACAGGAACGGGAACGGGAACAGGAACGGACGAGGACGGAGGTCCGGGGGTCAGGGGCGGGCGAGGACGTCCGCCGCCTCGCGCAGGGAGGCGTCGAGGGCTCGGCGGTCCGCCGCGAGCGCCGTGGCGTTGCGCGCGACCGACGCGCGCTGGATCCGGACCTCCGCCGCGTGCCAGACCTCCGCGACCCGGTGCGTGGCCCGGCAGGCGATGTCGGCGAGCGCCGTGTCGATCTCCGCGCGGGACGCGCCCTCGGACCGGGGCCGGAACCGGGGGTCGTCGTTGGCGGCCATGGGCGCCGGGTAGGCGAAGCCCTTGGCCTTCATGCAGGCGGACCAGCGGGCGAACACCGCCTTCACCAGCGGGTCCTCCATGGACGCGGGGTACGACTCGTTCGTGAGCCGCTGCACGAGCGGGGAGACTCCCTGGGCCGAACCGCCCAGGGTCCGGCGGGCCCGGCCGAAGCAGCCGCCCTCCGGGATCCTCCGCCCCTCGTAGTAACCGCGCCGGGCCTCGGGGCCGACCTTCCGCAGGAGTTCGGCCGGTACGTCGGTGCCGCCCAGGACCAGCTGCTGGTCGTCGGAGAGCCGTGGGCGCGCGTCGGCCTCGCGCAAAGCCTCGTCGTAGCGGGCCTGTTGGGCCGGGTCCACCTGGTAGCCGAACTTCGCGGACATCTCCGCGTCGTGGATCCCGTACCGCCAGTCGAGCATGTTCTTCGGGCCGATCGGGGGGAGCTCCGGCGCCGGCTTCCAGGGGATCCCGAACTCCTGGAGGCACCGGCCGACGAGCTTCTGCTCCGCGCGGGCGAGGGTCCTGGCCTGCTCGGCGGTGGGGCGGTACGCCTGCATGGGCAGGGTCCAGGACGACGGGTCGGCTGCGGAGCGCACCGCGGCGGTGGTGGCGGCGGCTTCCGGCGCCGCGTCCGCCGGCCGCTGTCCGGTGGAGCACGCGCTCAGCGCGAGGGCGGCCACGGCAAGCGTCACACCCGTCCGCAGGATTCCGTGCGGGCTGCTCGTCATCGGCGGCGGGTTCCTCACGTGCGGGGTTTCAGGGCTCCTGGCAGCCGCGCGAGGGGCGGCTCGGTGACACCTTGAAGCAGTGGCCGAAAAGCGCACTGTGCTCCGGCCCACACCGCCGTCGTCGTCCGCGTCCGAGGCGTACCCCGGTCGCCCCCCGGGAGACTCGGGAGAACCGTACATCCGAAGATCATCACTGGTCAAAGCCCCACCCGGAGCGCCGACTTGCGGACCGCCACCGAGGGATCCCCCGGCCGTGTCCCGCCGCTGGAAAACGGCCGGAGGCCGTATCGGATGTCTCGATACGGCCTCCGGCGACCGGGGCGATCCGGCCTATTCGTCCTCGTCCCACGGCGGTTCGAGCTCGTCCTCGTCCCACGGCGGCTCCTCGTCGTAGGACGGCGGAAGGTCCGGCTCGGCCCTGCGCGCCGTCGGCACGGCAGCGGTCGGAGCGGCCGCGGCGGCGGGCGCCGGGCCCGCGGGCGCGGAGGACGCGGCGGCCCCGTCGGGACCCGCACCGCCCGTGCCCGCGTCGTCCGTCCCCCCGCCCCCGGACTGCGCCAGGGTGGCGAGGACGCCCTCGGCGTACTTGGCGAGCTTGGCCTCGCCGATGCCGCCGATGGTGCCGAGCTCCGCGACGGTGGTCGGCAGGCGGGTCGCGATCTCGCGGAGCGTCGCGTCGTGGAAGACGACGTACGCCGGCACGCCCTGCTCGCGGGCGGTCTCGGCCCGCCAGGCGCGGAGGGCCTCGAAGACCGGCACGGCGGCCGCGGGCAGATCGACCGGCACGCGCGCGCCCTTGCCGGAGCGGGCCCCTGGCTCCTTGCGGGCGGGGGCGGCGGCCTTCTCCTTGCGCATCGGGACCTGGCGGCGTCCCCCGAGCACCTCGCCGCTGTCCTCGGTGAGCACGAGCGTCCCGTAGTCGCCCTCCACCGCGAGCAGCCGCTGGGCGAGGAGCTGGCGGACGACCCCGCGCCACTCGGCGGTGCCCAGGTCCGACCCGACGCCGAAGACGGACAGCTGGTCGTGGTCGAACTGGATGACCTTGGCCGTCCTCTTGCCCTGGAGGATGTCGATGATCTGGCCGGCGCCGAACTTCTGCCGCCGTTCCTTCGCCAGTCGCCACACGGTGGACAGCAGCTTCTGCGCGGCGACGGTCCCGTCCCAGGACTCTCCCGGCGTCAGGCAGGTGTCGCAGTTCCCGCAGGGCTTGCCGGTCTGCCCGAAGTACTCCAGGAGCCGCACGCGGCGGCAGTCGACCGTCTCGCAGAGGGCGAGCATGGCGTCCAGGTGCATGGCGAGGGAGCGGCGGTGCGTCTCGTCGCCCTCGGAGCCGTCGATGAGCTTGCGCTGCTGGACGACGTCCTGGAGGCCGTACGCCAGCCACGCCGTGGCCGGCTCCCCGTCGCGGCCGGCGCGGCCGGTCTCCTGGTAGTAGCCCTCGACCGACTTGGGCAGGTCGAGGTGGGCCACGAAGCGCACGTCCGGCTTGTCGATGCCCATGCCGAAGGCGATGGTCGCCACCACGACGACCCCGTCCTCCCGCAGGAAGCGGGCCTGGTTCTCCGCGCGCGTCCGGGCGTCCATGCCGGCGTGGTACGGGACGGCGTCGATGCCGTGCTCCACGAGGGCGGCCGCCGTCTTCTCCACCGAGGCCCGCGAGAGGCAGTAGACGACGCCCGCGTCCCCTTCGTGCTCGGTCCTGATCAGCTCCAGGAGCTGCTTGAGCGGGTTGTTCTTCGGGACGATGCGGTACTGGATGTTCGGCCGGTCGAAGCCTGCGACGAAGTGCCGGGCGTCCTCCAGGCCCAGCCGCTTCGCGATCTCGGCGTGGGTGGCCTCGGTGGCGGTCGCCGTCAGCGCGATCCGCGGCACCTTCGGCCACCGCTCGTGGAGCATGGAGAGGGCGAGGTAGTCGGGCCGGAAGTCGTGGCCCCACTGGGCGACGCAGTGCGCCTCGTCGATCGCGAAGAGCGACACCGTGCCCCGGTCGAGGAGCCGCTGGGTGCCCTCGGTGCGGAGCCGCTCGGGGGCCAGGTAGAGCAGGTCCAGCTCGTCCGCGAGGAAGGCCTGCTCGACGGCCTGCCGCTCGTACGGGTCCTGTGTCGAGTTCAGGAAGCCGGCCCGCACCCCGAGCGCCCTGAGCGCGTCCACCTGGTCCTGCATCAGGGCGATGAGGGGCGAGATCACGACGCCCGTGCCCGCTCTGACGAGGGCCGGGATCTGGTAGCAGAGCGACTTGCCGCCGCCCGTCGGCATCAGGACGAGTGCGTCGCCACCGCCGACGACCTGCTCGATGATCTCCTGCTGCTGCCCGCGGAAGGAGCTGTAGCCGAAGACGCGGTGGAGCACCCCCGCGGCGTCGGAGGTCTCGGCGGGGGCGGCGGGAGCGTCGGAAAGGACCATTTCTGAAGCCTAGCCGCCCGCGCCGACACCCCGGCCCCGCCCGGGAGAACCTGTGGACGACTCCCGAGGGGGCCGTGTCACCGCAGGCCGGCCGCCGCGGGGGCGTCGTCGATGAAGCCGCCCGACTGGTGTTGCCACAGCTTCGCGTAGGCGCCCCCGGCGTCGAGCAGCTCCTGGTGCGTGCCCTGCTCGACGATCCGTCCGCGGTCGAGGACGACGAGCCGGTCCATGGTGGCCACCGTGCTCAGCCGGTGGGCGACCACGAGCGCCGTCCGTCCCTCCATGAGCCGCCACAGCGCGTCCTGCACGAGCATCTCGCTCTCGGAGTCCAGGGCGCTGGTCGCCTCGTCGAGCAGCAGGATCGGGGCGTCGCGCAGGATCGCCCGGGCGAGGGCGACCCGCTGGCGCTGGCCGCCGGACAGCTTCACGCCCCGCTCGCCGACCATGGTGTCGAAGCCCTCGGGAAGGGCGTCGGCGAACTCCGTGACGTGGGCCGCCTCGGCCGCGCGCCGGATCTCGGCCTCGGTGGCCTCCGGCCGGGCGAAGGCGATGTTCTCCCGGAGGGTGCGGTGGAACATGGCCGGGTCCTGCGGCACGTACGCGATCATGCTGCGCAGTTCGGTCTGGCGGAGCCGGCTGATGTCCTGGCCGCCGATCGTGATCCGGCCGCCGTCGATGTCCGTCATCCGCAGGAGCAGCCGGGTGAGGGTGGTCTTGCCGCCGCCGGACCGGCCGACGAAACCGATCTTCGCGCCGCTGGGCACGTCCAGGTCGAGGCCCTCGAAGAGCGGCTCGGCGCCCGCGTGGGCGAAGGTCACCTTCTCGAACCGCACCTCGGCGTCCTTGGGCCTCAGGGGTTCCGGGGTCGCCGGGTCGAGGACGGTCGGCTCGTCGAGGAGGAGTTCGGTGAACTGCGCGGCCTCCGTCATCGAGCTCTCCAGGCGCCGGTAGATCTGGTTGAACTCGAACATGATCCGGGTGGCGTTGGCGTAGTACGTGAAGGCGACGATGACGGCCTCCACGCCGTGGTCTCCCCCGCCGAGGGCGACGGCGAGGACGAGTCCGAGGACGTTGGTCAGGACGGACATCGGCGCGACGAGCGTGTCGATGCGCAGGTTGCCGTAGTCCCAGGAGCGCAGGGTGAGCTTCCGCGACTCCGCGACGCGGGAGCGGTGCTCGGCGGCCTCGCGGCGCTCGGCGCCGAAGGACCGGACCGTGTCCATGTTGGTCAGGCTGTCGGCGACGTGGCCCGAGACCCGGGCGATCGCCTGTTCGCGCCGGGCGACGAGCGCCTGCCGACGGCGGATCAGCGGCACCACGCCCACGCCGGTGACCGCGATGAGGAGCAGCAGTCCGACGACGAGCAGCGGGTCGTACTGCCAGAGCACCACCGAGGCGAAGACGAGCGGCACGAAGCTGCCCATGACCGAGAAGGTCAGGGTGTCGACGCACTCCTCGAAGCGGGAGGCGAAGCTGAGGACCCGTTTGGTGAGCGATCCGGCGAAGTTGTCGTGGAAGAACGCGGCGTCCTTGGCGAAGAGTTCGTCCATGCCGATGACGTACAGGTTCTCGATGCCACGGGCGTCGACGCGGTTCAGGCAGTGCAGCCCGACGCGCCACAGGGCCTCTCCGAGCAGCAGGACGCCGGCGAAGCCGAGGACGTACGGGAGGAGCGGGCCGAGGCCGCCGGTGCCGCCGTCGGCGAGGTGGCCGACGAGCTTGGCGACGACCAGAGGGGCGATGTAGTTGATGCCGATGTTGCCGAGTGCCGGCAGGAGGAGTGCGGGGGCGGCCAGCCGTCGGAGGCGGACCAGTTCCCGTGCGTAGAAGCGGACCGCGAGGAGTACCGAGCCTTTGTTCGGCAGACCTTCGCTCGATTCAGGTGATCCCATACCCAACCCTGTGCTGTCGTACCGAAGGTGAGCAAAAGGAGTCTCCCGTGCGGGTGCTCGCGCGGTCCAAGCATTTTTCGTCCGACCGTCCGGTCGGGAACACGGCCCGCGGCCGCCCCGGCCCCTCGTTCCGACACGCGGAAACACCACGTGGTGGCCGGGAGATCCCGACCACCACGTGGTGTTCTTCTTGTGTCCGAGGGGGGACTTGAACCCCCACGCCCGATAAAGGGCACTAGCACCTCAAGCTAGCGCGTCTGCCATTCCGCCACCCGGACGGGTGATTGTCGTTCCGGGGTTTCCCCCGCGGCGACAGAGAACAATCTACCAGGCCTTCGGGGTGCTCCTCACCCACGTTTCCGGTGGTCAGCGGGGCGGGGCGGGCGTCACGGGGAGACCGTGGCGGCCGGCGGGGTCCAGCGGCGGGTGCGCGGCGGTCCCGTCGGGAGGCCGTAGTCCTTCTTGAGGTGCTCGGGGATGGCGTAGTGCATGACGCGGCCGCGGGTGAGGGAGGACAGTTCGAGGACGGTGGTGAGGTGGCCGAGCCGGTCCAGGGCCCAGGCGCCGAGCGGGGAGCGGTCCTCGATGGTCTCCAGGACGCCGAGGAGGTGGGGGACGGCCTTGACGACGGTGTCCCAGGGCGTGCGGGGGACCTCCAGCCAGTCGCCGCAGGTGTCGCCGACGAGGTGGCGGATGAGCGCGGAGACGACGGGGTCGAAGAAGGTGCCGGGGACGACCTCCTCGTAGAGGTCGATGAGTTGCCGGGTGAGGTGGACGCCCTCGGGCGAGGGCCCCATGTGGCGGATCATGTACAGGTCGAGGAAGCGGCGGGCCTCGTCGAGGGTCTTCGGGACGGCGTCCTGGTCGACGCCCAGCATCGCGCCGACCACGCGCCAGGCGTAGGAGTAGGCCTCGGCGCCCTCGGTGGACATGTGGATGCCGAGGCGGTGCAGGCTGTCGAGGACGAGCATCGAGAAGAACATCTGCCCGCCGATCATGTCCTCCTGACAGATCGGCACCCCGTCGCTCCCGACGTCCCAGCGGTTCTCGCGCCGGAGGTGGTGCCGGATGGAGGCGTGCAGCAGACGGACCTTCTGCGCGGCCGGGACGAAACGGCCGCCGGCCTCGAAGGCGTCCGGCCGCATGAGGTAGACGGTGAACTGGCCGGTCTCCGCCATCCGCTTGGAGGGGTACTTCAGGCCGTGCGTCGCCGACAGCAGCTTCGCCACGTGCGGGACGAGGTAGCAGGCGGGCATGGAGGCGAAGGAGAGCGCGGTGGAGATGTGCACGCTGTTGTCGATGAAGAACAGCCGGGCCTTCTCCATCTCCTCCCAGTCCACCCAGGACGGCGGGGCGCTCGTGACGTGGAGGTACTCCCGGGCGACCTCGGGCAGCCCGTCCGGCAGGGGGGAGCCGGCGGTGGAGACGTACCGCATGAGGGTGTTGAACGTGCCGACCTCCCCGCGCTCGAAGAGGGTGGCGACCGTGGCGTCGGCGAGTTCGTCGCCGACGTGCCGCAGGGCGTCCATGGACGCCTCGGTGGGGGTCATGGGCAGGGCTCCTTGTTCTGCGTCGGTCCGCGTTTTCCGGTCCGGTCCGCGTGTTCCGGGTCGGTCCGCGTGTTCCGGGTCGGTCCGCGTGTTCCGGGTCGGTCTGCGTCTTCTGGCGCGGTCCGCGCGTTCCGCATCGGTCCGCGCGTTCCTCGCCGGTCTCCGTCAGGAACGGCGGATCGTGGCCGAGTGCGCCAGGGCGGTGAGCGCGGCGGCGGGGGCCGCGGGCAGGTTCAACCCGTCGAGGGCGCGGAGGGCCTCCTCGACCCGCTCGGTGATCATGGCCTCGACCCGGTCGGGTGCCTTGAGCCGCCGCATCACCTCGCGTACGGCCTCCAGGGCGTCCCCGTCGGGGTCGCGCCGGCCGAGCAGCTCGCGCAGCCGTCCGCGTTCCTCGGCACCGGCGAGCCGCCAGGTCTCGGCGAGCAGGGTGGTGGGCCGGTGTCCGCGCACGTCGTCGGCGTCGGCCTTGCCGGTGGCCCCGGGGTCGCCGAACAGGCCGAGCAGGTCGTCCCGCAGCTGGAACGCCTCGCCCAGCGGCACCCCGTACGCGGAACAGCCCTCGCGCAGTCGGCCGCCCGCGCCGGCCAGGGCGCCGCCGATCAGCAGGGGCTGCTCGACGGTGTACTTGGCGGTCTTGTAGCGGATCACCTTCAGCGAGGCCGTCGTGTCCGGGGCGGCGCCCGTGCGCAGGATCTCCAGGGACTCCCCCGCGACGAGGTCCCGGGCGAGCGCCGCCCAGAGCGGCCGGGCCCGGCCGAGATAGGCGGCGGGCAGGCCGCTGGTGACGAAGAGCTGCCCGGCGAGCGACATGAG
Organism: Streptomyces sp. NPDC053513; assembly: GCF_044544765.1. Classification (NCBI taxonomy): domain Bacteria; kingdom Bacillati; phylum Actinomycetota; class Actinomycetes; order Kitasatosporales; family Streptomycetaceae; genus Streptomyces; species Streptomyces sp. NPDC053513. The sequence continues at coordinate 159,473 of NZ_JBITXP010000006.1, read as the reverse complement.
CAGGTCGCCGACCAGCATCGCGAGCGACCGGGCTCCCGCGGCGGGCCGCGGGTGGTGCTCCACGGCGCCGCGCAGGGCCATGTGCGCGGTGGGCCGGCCGTGCCGCAGCGGGCTGTCGTCGATCAGGTCGTCGTGCACGACGGCGGCCGCGTGCACGAGCTCCATGGACGCCGCCGCCCGCACCAGCGCGTCGCTGTCGGGCTGCCCGGCCGCGCGCCAGCCCCAGTAGCAGAACGCGGCCCGCAGCCGTTTGCCGTCCGCGACCGCCGCCTCCAGCTGGTCCGCCACCGGGCCCAGGGCCGGGTCGACCGCCGTGAGCTCCTCGGCCTCCTGGGCTGCGTGGTTCCGCAGCACCTCGTCGACGCGCGCCTTGAACGCGGCCGGCTCCCAGCGCTCAGCCGCCATCGCCGGCCCGCCGCGCCAGCACGTGCCGGGCGAGAACCTCCAGGTGCGCCGGCGGTGGGGACGCGTACCGGTCGAGCACGAGGCGGCCGCGCGCCTCCAGCTCGCGCTCGGCCTCGGCCGCCATCTCGGCGGTGTCCGACCGCCTCAGCAGCCCCCGTACGAGCCCGAGGCCCGAGCCGAAGGTGCTCACCGCCAGATCCGCGAGCCCCGCCGCCAGTAACACCGCCCGCTCGTCCAGACCCCCACGGGATCCCGGTCCTCGCGTCACGTCCCCTCCCCTGTCGCCCTTCGCCCCCAGCGTGGCGTCCGGCCGGCGGGCGGGGCGGCGGAACTCACCAACGAGTGATCCATTCGCCGATGCGTACGAGTCGTGCGGGGCCCGGGCCCGCCCCGTCCGGCGGCGCAGGCGCGGCCGGAAGGCGTGAAGCGGGCTGTGCCGGGCAGGTGCCGGACGTACGAGGAGGCGTGTGATGGCAGTCCGTGACGATCCGTACGTGATCCGTGTGATCGGTGACATGGACCTCAACAGCGCGGAGGAGCTGCGCACCGCGCTCATGAGGGCCGTCGAGGAGACGCCCCCCGGCTCCGAGGTCGTCGTCGACCTCCGGAACTCGTCGTTCTGCGACTCCGCGGGACTCAACGCGCTGCTGGCCGCCAGGGAGCGGGCGTGGGTCTCGGGGCACACGTTCAGGCTCGCGGCCCCCAGCCATCAGATGGTGCGGCTGCTGGAGCTGACGGGCACGGAGGGCCTCTTCGTCCTCGGCCCGGCCGTGTCGGACTGAGACGGTCCACCGGTTCCGTATCACCGGCTCCGTGCGGCGGCTCCGCGCCGGCGGGACGCGGGCGGGCCGCCGCGCGGTGCGTGCGGCGGCCGTGGCGTGGCGGGTTCCGGTGGTCAGTCGTCCCCCCGGACGATGTGCCGCTCCGGGTCGCCGCCGTCCCGCTCGTCCGGTGCCAGGTCGTCCGGCCTCGTCCGGGCGGGTCGGCAGGTGCGCAGGGTGGAATCGTGGCGGTGCATCTCGTCGTCGGCGGTCGTGTCGATCCGCGTGTTCATCGCGGCCGGCTCCTCGGGTCGAGCCCGGTGGTGCCATCGGGGTCTCGAAGGGGCGGCTACCCGGGAGGGTGCGGTCGACTCCTCCGGAGCGGGGCGAGTAGGCCCGCTCGCCCCGGGTAGCCGCCGCAGCGACATCGCCGAGCTTCCGGGACGGGGAAGCGCCCGTGCTCCCGGACGGACGGGAAGGTGGACCGCCATGAAGGCCGTCACGTGGCAGGGCCGGCGGAAGGTCTCGGTGGAGCAGGTGCCGGACCCCGTGCTGCAGGAGCCCACGGACGTGATCGTTCGGATCACGTCGAGCGGGCTGTGCGGTTCCGACCTGCATCTGTACGAGGTCCTCGGGCCGTTCCTCGACGCCGGCGACGTCCTCGGGCACGAGCCGATGGGCGTGGTGGAGGAGGTGGGCGCGGAGGTGCGGCGGCTGCGGCCGGGCGCGCGGGTCGTGGTGCCGTTCAACGTGTCCTGCGGGACCTGCGCGATGTGCTCGCGGGGGCTGCACTCCCAGTGCGAGACCACGCAGGTGCACGCGTACGACACGGGCGCCGCCCTGTTCGGCTACACGAAGCTGTACGGGCAGGTGCCGGGCGCCCAGGCCGAGTACCTGCGCGTGCCGTTCGGGGACGCCCTGCCGATCCCGGTGCCGGAGGGGCCGCCGGACGACCGGTTCGTCTACCTCTCGGACGTGCTGCCGACGGCGTGGCAGGCCGTCGAGTACGCCGAGGTCCCGCCGGGCGGTTCGGTCGTGGTGCTGGGCCTCGGTCCGATCGGCGACATGGCCGCGCGGATCGCCCTGCTGCGGGGCGCCGGCCTCGTCGTCGGCATCGACCCGGTGGCCGAGCGGCGCAGCCGGGCGGCGACCCGCGGGGTGCACGCCCTGGACCTGTCCGACGACGGGCTGATCGACCGGGTGCGGGACCTCACGGACGGACGGGGCCCCGACGCGGTGATCGACGCGGTCGGCATGGAGGCGCACGGCGCCCCGGTCGCCAAGGGACTGCACACGATGGTCGCCCTTCTCCCGGACGGGCTCGCCGGGCGCATGATGCGCCGCTACGGCGTGGACCGGCTGTCCGCGCTCCACCTGGCGGTCGAGCTGGTGCGGCGCGGCGGAACCGTGTCGCTCTCCGGGGTGTACGGGGGCGCCGCGGACCCGATGCCGTTGTTCGCCATGTTCGACAAGCAGCTCCGGCTCCACATGGGCCAGGCGAACGTGCTGCGGTGGGTCGACGACCTGCTCCCCCTGCTCACCGACGACGATCCCCTGGGCGTGGACGACTTCGCCACGCACCGGCTGCCGCTGGACGCGGCGCCCGAGGCGTACGACATGTTCCAGGCCAAGCGCGACGGCGCCGTGAAGATCCTCTTCTCCCCCGACGCGCGCCCTTCGGGCGGTGAGGCCTCCACCGCGGAGCCGCCGGCCGTCTGATCCCCGCGACGCCCCCGGGGCCGCTTCGGACCGTTCCGAAGCGGCCCTGACGCGTTTCTCCTCAACCCGGGCGGCGGTCTTGCCAGTTGGGGTCCCCCCTCCAAAGAATGTGCATGACAACCGAAGGATCTTCGGTTGCACAGCCATCAGAGGGGAACCCCCACATGAAGAAGCCTCTCGCCGGCACCCTGCTCGCCCTGCTCCTGGCAGGCGCGACAGCGGTCCCGGCCGCGGCCTCCGCACCCCGGGAGACGGTCGCACAGGCCCCGGCTCCGGCCTCCGCACCCCAGACCCAGGCCGTGACCGCCGTCGACTTCGCGGGAACGGTCGCGCTCAGCAACTGTTCCGGCTCCGTCGTCCGCACCCCGAGCTCCCTGCCGAGCGACCCCGCGCTCGTCCTCTCCAACGGCCACTGCCTGGAGACCGGCTTCCCGGCGCCGGGCGAGGTCGTCCTGAACAAGCGCTCCAGCCGCTCGTTCACGCTGCTCAACTCGGCCGGCACCGGTGTCGGCACCCTGCGCGCGAGCAAGATCGCGTACGGCACGATGACCGACACCGACGTCTCGATCTACCAGCTGACCAAGACCTACGCGCAGATACAGAGCACGTACGGGATCAGCGCCCTGACCCTCAACGACACCCACCCGGTGGCCGGTACGCCGATCACGGTGGTCTCGGGGTACTGGAAGCGGACCTACAGCTGCGACATCGACGGGTTCGTCTACCGCCTCAAGGAGGGCGACTGGACCTGGAAGGACTCGGTCCGCTACACCTCGACCTGCAACACCATCGGCGGCACCTCCGGCTCGCCGGTCATCGACCGGAACACCGGCAAGGTCGTCGCCGTCAACAACACGGGCAACGAGGACGGCCAGAGCTGCACGGTGAACAACCCGTGCGAGGTCGACCAGAACGGCGCCGTGACGGTCCGCCAGGGCATCAACTACGCGCAGGAGACGTACACGATCGTCCCCTGCATCGGCCCCGGCAGCGTGATCGACCTGAACCGCGCCGGCTGCGCCCTGCCCAAGCCGTGACACCCCCGCCCTCTCCGCCGGCCACCGCCCGGACGCGGGTGGCCGGCGGAGAGGGCGCCCTGCTCAGGGCCGGTTGAGTACGCGTACTCATCACGGGGACCTCGGGCTCGCCGAGACTGTGCGCACCAGCGAGAGAGGCCCGTGACAGTGACCGCACAGCAGACCCGACGACCCCGTCCGCAGCACCGCACGACCGGCGGGGCGTTCGCCCGGCGCTCCCTCCCCGGCCTCGCCGCCGCGGGCCTGGCCTCGGCCCTCCTCCTGACGGGCTGCGGGTTCCAGATCCACGACCGGGTCTGCGGCTCCGGCCACTACCCGGTCAAGGCCGTCGGCAACACCAGCGGCGGCGACTGCGTGGCGGACGGCCAGGAGCCCCCCGAGGGCTACGTCCGCTACCCCGAGGGCCAGGTGCCCGAGTGGGTCGACGATGAGTGGGACCGCTACTGGTCCACGGTCGTCGTCGACGCCGAGGGCCGGGTGGTGCAGGGCTGACCGGCCGTCAGGGATTCATCTCGTACGCGCCCGACAGCGCCTCGACGCGCTGCCAGACGCGCTCCGACCGCGCCTCGTCGACGACGGGGCGCCGGACGGCGCCGAGCGCCCAGAGCTGCTGCTGCTCGGTCGCCGAGTCCTTGCCGTGCAGCTCGACCGCGTGCGCGGAGAAGTCGCGGACGAGGACGGCGAACAGCTCGTCGAGCACGTCCTCGTCGAGGCCGGTCAGGGCGGCCTGCTCCAGGACCAGCTGGCCGTGGACGACGAGCGCGAAGAGCTGGCCGACGGCCAGGAGCAGGTCGAGGTCGCGGCTCTGCTCCTCGTCGGGGGCGGCCTTGAGCACGAACTCGCAGAGGGCGTCGGCCTGTTCGCGGAAACGGGCCACGTTGGACACGTGCGCGTACGCCTCGTAGGCCGGCCGCCAGTCGTGGAAGCGGACCGAGCCGAGACCCCGCGCCGGGCCCTGCCGGAAGAGGAACGCGTCGTCGGCCGCGTCCAGACGGGTCGGGACGGGCTCGTACGCGACCGGGTCGAGCAGGTGGTTGCGCATGAACTTCAGGATCAGCGCCAGATTGACGTGGACCGTGCCCTCCAGCTTCGGCAGGCCGCGGATCTCCACGGCGGCCTCCGCGAAGTAGTTGTCCTTCTCGAAGCCCTTGGCGGCGATCACGTCCCACATCAGGTCGATGACCTTCTCGCCCTCCGTGGTCACCTTCATCTTCGTCATCGGGTTGAAGAGGAGGTAACGGCGGTCCTCGGGACCGGCGGTGCGGAAGTAGTCTACGGCGCGGTCGCTGAACAGCTTCATGCCGACGAGCCGGACGTACGCGTCGGTCAGCTCGCGCCGCACGTGCGGGAAGGCGGTGACCGGGCGGCCGTAGAGGATGCGGTTCTGCGCGTGCGTGACGGCCTCGTACATCGCGTGCTCGCAGATGCCGATGGAGGCGGTGCAGAGGTTGAACTTGCCGACGTTGACGGTGTTGAGGGCGGCGTCGAAGGCGGCGCGCCCGGTGTGCAGGACGTCCTCGGCGGCGACGGGGTAGTCCTCCAGGCGGAACTCGCTGACGAACTTCGACGAGTCGACGACGTTCTTCACGAGGTGGTACGCCGGGTGGCGGCTGTCGGCGGCGAAGAAGACGTAGCCGTCGGGGCCCTCGACGTCGGTGCGGCGGCCGAAGACGGAGACGAGTCCGGCGGCGTTGCCGTTGCCGATGTAGTACTTGGAGCCGGTGGCCCGGAAGCCGCCCTCGCCGTCGGGCGTGAGCAGCATGTCCGTCGAGTAGATGTCGGCGCCGTGCGCCTTCTCCGAGAGGCCGAAGGCGAACACCTCGCCCTGGGCGAGGAGTTCGGCGGCGCGGGCGCGGGCGGCGGCGTTGTCGCTCTGCCAGACCGGGCCGAGGCCGAGGATGGTCACCTGCCAGGCGTACCAGTAGTCGAGGCCGTAGAAACCGAGGATCTCGTTGAGGGCGGCGATGCGGGCGGTGTCCCAGCGCTTGTCGCCCTCGCCCTCGCCCGCGGCGGCGGACGGCGTCAGGAAGGTCGCGAAGAGCCCCTCCTCCGCGGCGAAGGCGAGGAAGTCGCCGAGCCAGGCCCGGGTCCGGTAGTCCTCGATGATCCGTCGCTTGCCGCGCGCCTCGAACCAGTCCACGGTGGCGCGCAGCAGCCGGCGGGTCTCCGGGTCGAAGTGGGCGGGATCGTAGGTGTGCGGGTTGAACAGCAGCGGGTCGGCCATGACGTCCGCCTTTCAGGGATCGAGGGGTGGGTACGGCTCGGTTCAGCGGGCGGCTTCGAACCGGGCGAGCGTGGCGAGGACGTCGTCGAGCCAGGCGATCATCATCCGCTCGTACGCGATGCCGCCGCGCAGCACGGCGTGCTGGAGCTCCCGTTCGGCGTCGAGCGGAACGCCGGCGCCGGTCCCGGTCCCGGTCCCGATGCGGGTCCCGGTCTCGGTCCCGGTCTCGGTCTCGGTCTCGGTCTCGGTCTCGGGGAAGTCGCGCGCCTCGCCCGCGAGGTAGTGCTCCAGGCGGTCGGTGTGCGCCCGCCTGTGCCGCTCGACCTCGCCGATCAGCGCGGCCGGATCGTCGAAGGCGGCTCCCCGGATCTTCACCGCGAGGTCGTGCCGCACGCTCTCGGGCTCGATCGGTTCGTGCAGCCACGTGGAGAGCGCGTCCCGTCCGGGTCCCGCGACGGAGTACTCCTTCTTGTCGGGGCGCCCCTGCTGGGGAACGTCCCGGACGTCCACCCAGCCGTCGCTCTCCATGCGCTTGAGCACGCGGTAGATCTGCTGGTGGGTGGCGGTCCAGAAGTATCCGATGGACCGCTCGAAGCGCCGGGCCAGCTCGTAGCCGGATCCGGGCTTCTCGAGCAGGGACACGAGGATCGCGTGGTCGAGCGCCATGCGCCCGATCTTGCTATGCAACGAGTTGCATAGCAAGGCGACCTGGACCGATGAGACACGGCTCACGGGCGTTGTCAGTGGCGGGCGATAGCTTCGTGATCGTTCGGAAGGTTGTGCGAGGAGGGGGAATTCGTGGGTGTCGAGCGTGCGTTGAAGGTCGTTCTCGTCGACGTCAACGACGAGGTGGTGACCGCCTGGAAGTCCGCGTTCGCGGACACGCCCGGGGTCGAGATCCGGCGGGGCTCCCTCCTGGACGTCGACGCGGACGCGTGGGTGTCCCCCACGAACGCGCGGGGCCGGATGGACGGAGGGGTCGACGCCGTCGTCAAGCGGCACCTCGGCGCCGGGGTGCAGGTGCGGGTGCAGCGGGCGATCCGCGAGCGGTTCGGCGGGAGCCTGCCGGTGGGCAGCGCGGTCTGCGTCCCGTCCGGGGCGGCCGTGCCGCGCCATCTGATCTCGACGCCGACGATGCGGCAGTCCTCGCAGGACGTCAGCGACACGATGAACGTGGCGCTGGCGTGCGCGGCGGCGTTCCAGGCGGTGCACCTGCAGAACCTGGCGAAGCCCGGCAGCATCCGGTCGGTGGCGCTCGTCGGGATGGGCGCGCGGACGGGCCGGGTGCCCGCGCAGGTGTGCGCCAATCTGATGTGGACGGGGTACACGCTGTTCCACGACCACGGGTTCGCGGACTACGACGAGTTGCGGGCCGCGGTGCTCGCCCAGCTCGCCGACATCGAGGGCGCGGGTCCGGCGCAGCGGGTGCGGATCAAGGTGCCGGAGCAGCCGCCGGCCGTCGCGGGATCGGAGCCGTCCGAGACGCCGGACGTCGCGGGATCGGGGCCGGCCGAGACGCCGGACGTCGCCGCGTCGGAGCCGGCTGCCGAAGCCGCCGCGTCGGCCTCGGATCCGCTGGGGCTGGCCGGGCTGTTCACGGGCGGTGGTGAGCCGTGGCTGCCGCTGCTCGCCCCGGTGATCGAGGCGCAGCCGGGGGCGGAGGCCTTCATCGGGCCGAAGCGGAGCCCGGAGGTGGTTCCGGTGCGCGAGCTGACCTTCCAGGCGCTGAAGCCGCATCCGCCGCACAAGTGGAAGGTGGTCGCCTTCGGGCAGAACCCGTACCCGCGGGCGGAGAGCGCGACCGGCATCGCAATGTTCGACAACACCTTCCACGACTGGAAGGACAGCCAGTTCGGCCGGGTGGTCAGCATCCGCTGCCTCATCAAGGCGGCCGCGATGTGGAAGTACGGCATCGCCAAGAAGACGCCGATCGCCGACGTCCGGGCGCTGTTGAAGAAGGAGGACACGGTCCAGCCGCCGGAGTGGTTCCAGGCGATGCTCACCCAGGGCGTGCTGCTGCTGAACGCCTCGCTCACGGCGAGCGCGGACGGGGCCGTGCCGACCGAGCGGCACACGTCCTTCTGGCGGCCGGTGGCCGAGCAGATCGTCGAGGAGATCCTCCGGGCGAAGCAGGACGCCGAGGAGGAGGACCGCGGGGTGGTGTTCGCCTGGTGGGGCGCGCACGCCCGGAGCCTGAAGCGGGTCGTCCAGCGGCTGGAGAAGAAGTACCCGGGGGTCGAGGTCCGGCACCTGGACCACGCGAACCCGGCGGCGCAGGGCGACCTCTTCTGCGAGGGGGACCACTTCGCCCGGGTGAACGACGCCCTGGCGGCGGTGGGGGCCGAGCCGGTCGACTGGCTGCCGCGCAGGGGCTGGGACCAGGACGCGGCCGGGGCGGGAGGGTCCGGCGGTGGTGTCGCGGAGCGCATGGGCGCGTTCATCGCGTCGACGATGGAGCTGCACCAGCTCTATCTGGAGCGGCTCACCAGCGTCAAGGACGAGGGGCTCGTCCTGCCGCCGATCACCGGGGTGTTCGACACGCCGGTGATGGACTTCCGGAAGGCCGTCGAGCCGGTGACGAAGGTGCTCGCGAACCTGGACCGGTACGTGGAGCGGTCGAGCCGGTTCGCGGAGGCCAAGGTGGCGGAGGCGGAGGCCGCGGGCGGGGCGTCCGGGACCGGGCTGTCCGCCGACGCGATCTCGGCGCTGTACCTGTACACGTGCGAGTCGGCGTTCTACCGCGAGATCAACGCCGTGCTGCGGTCCCCGGACCGGGAGCGGCTCGTGCCGTATCTGCCGTACCTGCGTCTGCTGTTCTCGGCCGTCGCCGAGCTGCCGCCGCAGACGCGGCCGCTGTGGCGCGGTGTGGCGCTCGACCTGCGGTCCCAGTATCCGCTGGGGCGCACGGTGACGTGGTGGGGCGTCTCGTCGTGCACGTCCGAGCCGAGCGTGGCCCGGGCCTTCCTCGGGAGCCGCGGCCGGCGGACCCTGTTCGAGGTGACGCCGGCGCGTGCGGTGGGGATCCGGCGGTTCTCCGCGTTCACGGGCGAGGAGGAGTACATCCTGACCCCCGGCACCCGGCTGAAGGTGACGGACGTGAAGAGCGAACGCGGCGGGCTGTGCACCGTACGCCTCACCGAACTGGAGGGGCAGGGGCTGGTGTCGTAGGCCCCGCCGCCGGGTCGTGCGGAGGCCGTCCCCTCCCGGAGGAGGGGACGGCCTCCCGTCCGCGCTTCTCAGAGCGCGCCGACGATGTCCTCGACCCGGTCCTTCGCGTCGCCGAAGAGCATGGAGGTGTTCTCGCGGAAGAACAGCGGGTTCTGCACGCCCGCGTAGCCGGAGGCCATCGAGCGCTTGAAGACGATGACCTTGTTCGCCTCCCAGACGGTGAGGACCGGCATGCCGGCGATCGGGCTGCCGGGGTCCTCGGCGCCGGCCGGGTTGACCGTGTCGTTGGCGCCGATCACGAGGACGACGTCGGTGTCGGCGAAGTCCTCGTTGATCTCGTCCATCTCCAGCACGATGTCGTACGGCACCTTGGCCTCGGCGAGGAGCACGTTCATGTGGCCGGGCAGGCGGCCGGCGACCGGGTGGATGCCGAACCGCACGTCGACGCCCTTCGCCCGCAGCTTCGAGGTGAGTTCCGCGACCGGGTACTGCGCCTGTGCCACGGCCATGCCGTAGCCGGGCGTGATGACCACCGAGCGGGCGGCGCCGAGGAGTTCGGCGGCGGCCTGGGCGGTGATCTCGTGGTGCTCGCCGTAGTCGACGTCCGAGGCCGAGGGCGCCTCGATGCCGAAGCCGCCGGCGATGACGGAGATGAACGAGCGGTTCATCGCCTTGCACATGATGTAGGACAGGTAGGCACCCGAGGAGCCGACCAGCGCACCGGTGATGATCAGCAGGTCGTTGCCGAGCAGGAAGCCGGAGGCCGCCGCGGCCCAGCCGGAGTAGCTGTTGAGCATCGAGACCACGACCGGCATGTCGCCGCCGCCGATCGAGGCGACCAGGTGCCAGCCCAGGGCGAGTGCCAGGACCGTCACGGCGATCAGCAGCCACAGCTCCGGTGTGATCACGAACCACACCGTCAGGGCGAGGAACAGGCCGAGGGAACCGAGGTTCAGCGCGTTCTTGCCCGGCAGCACGAGCGGCTTGGAGCTGATCTTCGCCGAGAGCTTCAGGTAGGCCACGATGGAGCCGGTGAAGGTCACCGCGCCGATGAACAGGCCGATGAACACCTCGGCGTGGTGGATGCCCAGCGTGCCGAGCGCGTCGAGGGCCTCGGCCTCGCGGCCGTGGGGCTCGTGCTCGACGTTCAGGAAGCCGTTCCAGCTGACCAGCACGGCCGCGAGGCCGACGAAGGAGTGGAGCAGCGCGATCAGTTCGGGCATGCCGGTCATCTCGACGCCACGGGCGCGCTGCAGACCGATCAGCGCGCCGATCAGCATGGCCACGGCCATCAGGCCGAGGCCGGCGGTGCTGATGTCGCCGTCGATCGCGAGCACGATCGTCGCGACGAGCGCGACGCCCATGCCGAGCATTCCGAACGCGTTGCCGAGTCGTGCGGACTCGTGCTTGGAGAGTCCTGCCAGCGCGAGGATGAACAGCAGCGCGGCAACGAGGTAGGCCGCCTGTGCGGCGATGGTCGCAGACATGTCAGCTCCGGTTGAACATGGCGAGCATGCGACGCGTCACCGCGAAGCCGCCGAAGACGTTGATACTGGCCAGGAGGATCGCCACGGACGACAGCACCGTGACCGCGGTACTGGAGTGCCCGATCTGCAGCAGCGCGCCGACGACGATGATCCCGGAGATCGCGTTGGTCACCGACATGAGCGGCGTGTGCAGGGCGTGGTGCACATGGCCGATCACGTAGTAGCCGATCACGATCGCGAGCACGAAGACGGTCACGTGGGGCAGCAGTGCCGCCGGAGCGAACCCGGCGGCGAGGAACAGCGCCAGGGCGGCGACGGCCACCCCGCCGAAGCGCCGGGCCGGCGTCATCGGCTCCTTCTTCGGCTTCGGCGGCTTCGTCTCCGTCGCCGCGGGCGCGGCGGCCGGGGCCGCCGAGACCTGGACCGGCGGGGGCGGCCAGGCCGACTCGCCCTCGCGGACGACGGTGATCGAGCGCTGGACCGGGTCGTCCCAGTCGAGGACCAGCCGGCCGTCCTTGTCCGGGGTCATCAGCTTCAGCAGGTTCACCAGGTTCGTGCCGTACAGCTGGGAGGCCTGGGCCGGCAGCCGGCCCGCCAGGTCGGTGTAGCCGATGATCGTCACGCCGTTCTCCGTGACGGTCTTCTCGCCCTTCACGGTGCCCTCGACGTTGCCGCCGTTGGCGGCCGCCATGTCGACGATCACGGAGCCCGGCTTCATGCTCGCCACCATCTCCGCGGTGATCAGCTTCGGCGCGGGCCGGCCGGGGATCAGGGCGGTGGTGATGACGATGTCGACCTCACGGCACTGCGCGGCGTAGAGCTCGACCTCGCGCGCCTTGTAGTCGTCGCCCATCTCCTTGGCGTAGCCCGTCTTCGAGACCTCGACCTCCGGGGACTCGATCGACAGGTACTCGCCGCCCAGCGACCGGACCTGGTCGGCCACTTCGGGGCGGGGGTCGGTCGCCCGTACGATCGCGCCGAGCGAGCCCGCCGCACCGATCGCGGCCAGGCCCGCGACGCCCGCGCCCGCGACGAGCACCTTCGCCGGCGGCACCTTGCCCGCCGCCGTCACCTGGCCGGTGAAGAACCGCCCGAACGTGTGCGCCGCCTCGACCACGGCCCGGTAACCGGCGATGTTCGCCATCGACGACAGCACGTCCATCGACTGCGCCCGGCTGATGCGCGGCACGGCGTCCATCGACAGCGCCGTGAACGGCCGGCGGCCCAGCTCCTCGACCATCGCGGGGTCGAACGCCGGGGCGAACAGGGCGATCACCGTCGCCTCCGGCCGTACCCCGTCCAGCTGATCGGGGCTCGGGGCGTTGACCCCGAGGACCACGTCCGCGGCCGTCGCGTCACCGATGGTCGCGCCGGCGGCCTCGTAGGCGCTGTCGGTGAAGCCCGCCGCGGCACCCGCGCCGGAGTCGACGACCACGTCGTACCCCAGTTTGCGGATCGGTTCGATCGTGGCGGGTGTGGCCGAGACACGGTGCTCACCTGCCCGCGCCTCCTTGAGGACTCCGACAATCACGAGTGTTCTCCGTTCGCTGCAGTTGCCGTCGACGGCTGTCCCCCGACTCGAATTCGATTCGAGTTCAGGCCTCATCAGAATCAGGCTGCTCCCACCTCGGCCGGAAGCGTGTCGGCGGTGATCCATGCCACACCACTCCCCTACCCATCGCGAGCGACCGCTCCGCAGGCATGGCGAACTCGTCGGAGCTCCCTGGTCGAGGATGGGCTCACGTTAGGGGGCCCCGGCCCTCCCGCGACACCGGCGGTTCGAGGGGGATAGCTCATATTGACGCGCGCCTCCCGGCCTGTTTCCGCGGCTCGCTCATGGCTCCGGCCCGCCGTCGAGCACCCCTCGGGGTGGTTCACGCGGAGGCCCCGTCCGCCGTGGGCCGCAGCCCCGGGACGAGCGCGGCGAGGGCCGCACGGGCGGAGGAGGCGTCGACGTGCAGGTGGGCCCGCATCCCGACGGTTCGCGCGCCGAGCACGTTCGGTTCGGCGTCGTCGACGAAGACCCCGCTCCCGGCGGCGACGCGCGAGGGCCAGTTCGTGGATCGAGGTGCCGACGGTGTTGTCCACCAGCAGGGCGCGGCCGGGCCCCGCGGGCAGGGAGGAGATCAGGCGGGCGCCCCGGGCCAGTCCCCACACCTCGAGGCGGGAGGTGGGGACCAGGGTCTTCGCCGCGCTCGGCGCGCCCGCGCGGCTGCCTCGTACGTGCTCCGCCCTCGCGCGCTCGTAGGCGGGGAACGCCCGCTCGTGGTCGTCGCGCATGATCTCGACGTGCCGGTCCGAGGCGGCGTCGAAGATCTTGGCGAGGTCCACCCGGACGGGACGCCGTGAGCCCTCCTGATGGGCGGTCATCCGGGTCGTGCCGGTGGCCCGTTCCCCGATGCGCGGGAGCACGCCCGTCTTCTCCGAGATGTTCATCGCGGGCCGGAAGAGGTCGACCGCGTGGCCGCCGGCCATGCGCGGGGCCGGCGCGCGTTCGACGACGGTGACGGAGAAGCCGTGCCTGGTGAGCCAGTGGGCCAGGACCGGACCGGATCCTCGTCTCCGGCGCCGGCGCTGGCGCCGGAGACGAGGATCCGCATGGCACCCCTCCCTTTCCCTCACTCCGCCCGTACGGCGTGGGTCGCGGTGAAGGCCGACAGCGGGGCGGCGGTCCGCCGCGGATCCTCGAGCAGGGGCGAGTGCCCGAGACCGGGCAGCAACTCGACCTGCGCGCCCGGAACGGCGCGGTATTCGGAGGCGGACGAGGAGCGCCACCTGCGGTCGTCCTCGCCGAAGAGCACGAGCAGCGGCTTGCCCAGGACCGAAAGCCGGTCCGGCAGCGCCCGCTGTTCCAGGTAGGAGTGCATGGCCGACATCGTCGCGGTGAACGTGTGCGGGGTCATGTCGCGTACGTCGTGCAGGAGTTCCTCCGGGACCCGGTAGCCGGCGCGGCTGACGGCGGTGCTCGCGAAGTGGCGGAGCTCCTCGTCGCTCGGCGGCCACTGCGAAGGGCCGGCCGCGGCGGCCTGCGGTGCGACGAGGGCGCCGAGGCCGGGGCCGGTGTTGACGAGCACGAGCGCGGTCACCAGGTCGGGCCGGTGCTCGGCGAGGGCGGTGGCGACGGCGCCGCCGCTGGAATGGCCGACGACCACGGCGTGCGCGACGCCGAGCCGGTCCAGCGCCTCGCCGACCCGGCGCGCCTGGTCCGGGACCGCGTAGTCGCGGTCGGCCGGTTTGGCCGACCGCCCGTGCCCGAGCAGGTCGATCCGGATGACGCGATGGGCTCCGGCCAGCAGCGGAACCATCGGGTCCCACGAGCGGGTCGAGGACGCGGACCCGTGGATGAGCAGGAGTGTGGGGGCGTCACGGGGGCCGTCCTGGCACACGTGCACCTCGCCGTCGTCGAGCGGCAGGATCGCACTCTCGGTGGCCCCGGCGCCGCCGTTCGCGTACGGGTTCTCTTCGGAAACGGTCATGGGCCCACTGTCTCCGCCGGTACGCGCCGGCGTATTGGACGAATGTTCCCCCGGTCGGCCCGCGTAGCATCATGGGCCCATGCGGACGTTCGCGCACGGTGCGGCCCTGTGGGACGTCGCGTGCCCGCGGCGGCCCAGCCGGGTGGCCGGTGTCACCATGGCCGGGTTCCGCGTCCCCGACCTGGACGCGCTCCGGATGGTCCCGCACCCGGCCGTGACGCTGCTCCTGGACTTCGGCGACGGGGCGCCCGTACTCGACTCCGCCGCGGGACGGCAGCGGGGAAGCCTCGTCGCGGGGCCCGGGCTCGGCTCCGGAGGCACGGTCCGGGTGTGGGGGGAGAACGTCGAGTGCGTGCAGGTGCGCCTGTCCCCGGCGATCGCACGCGCGGTTCTGGGCGCCTCCCCCGCCGACTTCGACGGCGCCGTCGTGCCGCTGGACGGCCTGTGGGGCCGGGAGGCCGCCCGGATCCGCGAGCGACTCGCCGACGCCTCCTCGTGGCAGGAGCGATTCGGGTTGACGGACCTGCTGCTGGCACGCCGGTACGAGGCGGGGCCGCCGGTCGACCCCGAGGTGGTCTGGGCCTGGCACCGGATCACCGTCAGCCGTGGCCTCGCCCGCGTCGACGGACTCGCGACCGAGGTCGGGTGGAGCCGGAAGCGGCTGTGGTCCCGCTTCCGCTCACAGCTCGGCCTGCCGCCCAAGTACGCCGCGAAGCTGGTCCGCTTCGATCACGCCGCCCATCGCCTGGTCGCGGGCGAAAGCGCGGCCCATGTCGCGGCCGCCACCGGCTACGCCGACCAGTCCCATCTGCACCGGGACGTCATGGCGCTCACCGGGGCGACCCCGGCGAGCGTGGCCGGCGAGCCGTTCCTCGCCGTCGACGACCTCGCGTGGCCCACCCGCGACACGGCCGCCGCGGCACCGGTTCAGCCCTCGGCTCCGGGCCGGTCCCGGGAGGCGTCGTCGGACGCCGGCCGCAGCTGGACGCAGCACTCTCCAGGGGTCGGGGCGAGGACGGCCTCCACGCCCGAGACCTCCAGTCCCCGGAGGTAGTTGGCGAGGAAGGCGTGGTTCATGCCGCAGACCAGCTCGGGGGCCTTGGCCGCGAGGGGGTGGAACGGGCAGTTGCGCAGCCTCACCTCGGTCGGGTTCTCACGGACGGGTTCGAACCCGTAGGCCTCGAGCATCTGCTCACACAGCGTCAGACCGCGTTCCGCGCCGAGCCGTCCGGGCCGGCCGGCCTCGCGCTCGTCCTCCCCGAGCCGGCGCCCGCGTCGCCCCGCCGCCGTCACGGCGGCTTCGGCGGCGCTCCCGCCGGCGCCCTGGGCGAGGACGGCCTCCAGGAGCAGATCGGCCAGCAGCTGGTGGCGGCGTTCGGGGATCGAGACCGTGATCTGGGTGTCGGTCGGTTCGTACACCTTGGGCTGGCGCCCGACCCTGCGCACCGCTCCGGGAGTGCCGTAGCGGGCGCGCAGCAGACCGACGTCGACGAGCTTGTCGAGGTGGAACGCGGCGAGCTTGCGTGAGATGCCCACGCTCGCGGCGGCCTCGTCGCGGGTCACCGGGCGGCCCGCACGCCGGATGAAGGCGAACATCCGACGCCGGGACTCCTCCCCCAGGACGCTCACGGACTGAATGCGGTCGGCCGGGGCCGCGCCCGTGCCCTCGCTGCTCTCGTCACTGGTCACACGGTCACGATAACTCCCAAGAGTGAAGAAAGGCCCGCGCGCACAGGCCCGTGGCCTGGATGTCTTGACGGAAGGAAAGAATAAAGACAAGACTTGTTGGTGAAAAGCGGAGAGGAGCCGAGCATGTACAGCGAACAGCAGTCGCAGGCGAAACGGCCGGTCAGCGCGGCGCTCGCGGGCCCGTACGGTCATCCGTTCCACCCGATCCTGGTGACCGTCCCGATCGGCGCCTGGGTGACGAGCCTGGTCTTCGACGTCGCGTCGCTCGTGGTGCGCGATCCGGGCTTCCTGACGCGGGGCTCGATGTGGTTGATCGCCGTGGGCGTGCTCGGCGCGCTGGCGGCGGCGACGGTCGGGTTCCTCGACCTGTTCGCCATCCCTCCGGGCACCCCGGCGATGCGCACCGCCCTGGTCCACATGACGCTGAACCTGCTGGTGACCGGCGCCTACACCGGCGGCTTCTTCTGGCGGCGCGCCGCCGGGACGGCCGGCAGCGTCGGCGCGGGGATGCTCGCGCTGTCCGCGGTGAGCCTCCTCGTCCTGGGGGTGTCCGGCTTCCTCGGCGGCAAGCTCGCCTACCGCTACGGCGTGCGGGTGGCCGACGAGGCCACCCAGGCCGACGGCTACGTCCCCACCGTCGCGGGCGGGGAACGCCCCGGCCGCTCCCGCTGAACCGAACCGATCACTTCACTGGAGTCCCCGTGGACATCGCAGCTCTCGTCACCTGGCTGATCACCGCACTCGGCGGCTTCTTCATGCTGGGGGTGTGGATCCGGCGCGGCGGTGTGCGTCAGCAGCGCACCGGCACCGGCCGGCTGCCCGCGCCCGTGCTCTTCGGGCACTTCGCGCTCGCCGCCGCCGGTCTGGTGGTGTGGATCGTCTACCTCGCCGTCGACAGGACGTTCCTGGCCTGGACCGCCTTCGGCCTGCTGGTGCCGGTCGCCCTGCTCGGCTTCTTCATGCTGGCGCGCTGGCTGCCGGTCCTGCGCGCCGGCTCGGCCGGCACGGACACGGAGACGCCGGCCGAGCGGCACTTCCCGGTGCCGGTCGTCATCGGCCACGGCCTGTTCGCCGTCGCGACCGTGCTCCTGGTCCTGCTCACCGCGCTGGGCGTCGGAAGCGACTGACGCGCCTCAGTCGGCGCGCCCCTTCCGATCCGGTCCAGCCACCGGCCCGCCCCCGGCCGGCACCACTCGCCGACCCCCACGGCAAGAGCCGGTACCGCTCACCGGCCCCCACCGACAGGAGGCGGCGGGGGCCCGCGAGTTCGCTCCCACGGGCCGCGGGGCTCCCGACCCGCCCGCACTCACCAGGAGCGCCGGTGGGTCGGGGTTCCCTGACGGAAAGCCGTGCCCGGGGGTCCGTCAGAACGCGAAGACCGCGCCGCCCGCCGTGCGGGCCCGCAGTTCGCACGGGTTGCCGTAGGTCGCCGACCAGGTGACGCGCCGGCCCTGCCAGACGCCGTCACCGGTGATCGTGACCGGGTTCCACTCGCGCGTACAGGGGCGGCCTCCCCGTAAGCCCGTCAGGCTCGTGAAGTCGCCCCCCGCGGCGGCCAGTTCCGCGCAGGCCGCTTCCGGCGCGGGGTGGCTGCCGGACGGTACGGGGGCGCAGTTCAGGGTGACCGCGCGGGCGACGGTGTCGGTCGCCGGGTGCGCGCCCTCGCTGAGGGTGAGCACGAGCGCCGAGGGGGCGTAGAGGATCGCGGGCGCCGCCTCGGCGGTGCCGGTGCCGGTGAAGGCGGTGCCGACGAGCGCGAGGCCGGTCGCGGTGGCGAACGCGGTGGCGCCGAGGGTACGGAAATAGCGCACGGGGGTGTCCCTTCGCGGGTGACTGGGTGATGCGAGCCGATCGGCTGCGCACCGGAGTCTTGTCGACGCGGAGGGTGATCGCACATGTGGTCGCACCTTTCCGGCCGCACCCTCGACAGACCCCTACCGACTGGTCGTTCGGCCAGTTGAGAGACGGTGCTCCGGTACTCCATCCCGTCCCCCGGGCGCGGACGGCGCGGGCGGTCCAAGCTCGAACAATCCGCTGACCTGCGCTGACGCGGAAATGGTTCGGGATTTGACCGCCCGCGCCCGGTCATGATCGTCCGGAATCCGGGGCCCGGCCCGGCAGCGACGACCGGCACCTCCGCGGAGTACGGCTGCGGCGGCATGCCCTGGACCAAGGTGTACGGCTCGCCCCGAGCACGGCTGCGACTCGGCTACGATCGGGCCTGGGACGCGGAGACGGTCTGTGGGTACGACTGGGACACGGAGACGGTCGCGGGGTCGTCGTACACACCGCGGGTCGGTACGGCGCACACAGATGCCGGCACCGCACGAAAACCGTGCGGTGCCGGCGGGTCACCCGACTGGGAACCGATGTCCCGTGCGGCAGGGGCAGCCCCGGGTCGGAGTCTTCCCGCGCGGCGTGACCGCGATCGACCATCACGTCGTCGAGGTGTCCGTCGGACGTACGCAGTGACCGAGGGCCTCACCGGCTCTCGCTCCGTCCTGCAGGTGCACCCCACTCGGCGTTGCAACCTGTCCTGCCGACACTGCTACTCCTCCTCGGGCCCGCACGTCGACGAGTCCCTGCCCCTGCCGCTTCTGCGCGGAGCAGTGGTCGAGGCCGCAGGGCTGGGTTACGACGTGCTCGGGGTGTCCGGTGGTGAGCCGCTGCTCCACCCGCCGCTCCCCGCCCTGCTCGCCGCGGCTCGCGAGCAGGGCATGCGGACCACGGTGACCACGAACGGCATGCTGCTCACCGAGCGCCGGCCGGCGGAGCTCACCGGTCTGGTCGACGCCCTGGCCGTCTCGCTCGACGGGACGCCCGAGAGCCATGTGCGGATGAGGCGGAATGCCAGGAGTTTCGCCCTGATGGAACGCCGGCTCCAGGCGGTCCGTGAATCGGGCATCGCCTTCGGGTTCGTCTTCACGCTGACCCGGTTCAACGTCCACGAGCTCGACCGGGTGTCCCGGTTCGCGGCGGATGCCGGGGCGGGGCTTCTCCAGATCCATCCGCTGGAGCCCGACGGGTACGCCGCCGAACTCCTCGACGGCGCGGTGCCGGACGTGAAGGAGCCGGCCTTCGCGGTGCTGGAGGCGGTCCGGGTACGGTCCTCCGGCGGCATGACCGTACAGGTGGACGTCACCACGCGCGGCGAACTGCGTGCTCGCCCGGAGATGTTCGTCCCCGTTCAGGGCCGGGAGGGGCGGCGTCTCGGTACGTGGCTGACGCCTCTGGTCGTCGAGACGGACGGGACCGTGGTCCCTCTCGCATACGGATTCGACCGCCGGTACGCACTGGGCAGCCTCCACGACTCCACTCTGACCGAGCTGGGCCGGGCCTGGGACCCCGGTCCCTTCCGCACGCTGTGCGCGGAGGTCCACAGGCGCTTGGCGGAGGAGACGGGACCGCCCTTCGTCAACTGGTACGACGACGTCAGCCGCGCTGCCGGTTCAAGGAGATGGTGACCACCGGGCCCCCACAGAACACCGCGCCGCCCGCGGAGATGAGCTGGTGCATGGAATCGTGTGTCGCTTACGGCGACGGCCGACTGAAGCCGGCCAAGCGGGACACGCACGGAGCTTTGCCGGCAGGTGGAGCACGCAAACGGTCGACGCCGAGGGCGGAAGCCGGCCCTCCTTGGCATGCGACAGGGACGACTCCCCTCTGGCCTACGTGAAAAACGGGCGGCTCCTGTACGGGCTCGGAACACGGGACGCCACCCCCTGACCGCCCATCAGATGGGGCGCCTCCTCGTACGCCAGGACTGCAGAGCCGTCCACCGCGGCCGGCCGCGGGTTCCCGACCGGCAGGCTCCGCGAGGGCGTACGGCAACCTCGCCACGACTCGCCACGACGAGAAGGGGCCGCCTCGGATGCGGAAGTGACGTCGACACCAGCCCCCGCCCCGCCCCCGCCCCCGCCCCCGCCCCCGCCCCCGCGAAGTGCTAACTTGAACACGTTCAAGAAGGGGGCAAGGGTGATGGAGGACGGCCGGAGGGTGTCCGCCCGACAGCGTGCGTGGATCGTGGCAGGGGTCGTGACGGCGGGGCTCGCCGCCGCCCTGGGTCTGCTGATCGCTCCGTTCTCGGGTGGGTCGTTCCTGATGACAGCGCTGGTGGCCGTCACACCGCTGCTGATGCAAGACCATCCGAAGGCCTGCGCACGGACCTGCCTCGTCATCGGGCCGGCCCTGCTCGCCTGGGCAGTGATCGGCGCCGTCATCGGCATGTTCCTTTTCGCGCCGGCGGCCCTGCTCCTGGTGATCGCGCCGTTCGTGGACCCGGGCAACCGTCCTGGTCCCTGGTTCTCGGCGATCGCACCCGTCGTCACCGCTGCGGCCATCGTGCTGATCGCCGCCCCGCCCGGCCAGGACCACGACCCGGAGAACGAACCGCCCCCCTCCTTCCGTGCCACCCTGGACTCCACCGACCGCTTCCGCGACCGGCAGTTCAACGAACGCAAGGAACGGCTCCTGGACCACGGCGCCACCCGCGTGGAGGTCTACGAGTACGCCGGGCGGCTCATCCTCCGGGTGGGCATGCCGGACACCTTCACCGACGGCCGGACCGAAGGCGCCCTCAGGGACGAGATCGCCGGCCTCCCCGGAGTCGTCGACATCCGCCGCTGCACGTTCCACACCTGCGACGGGTGACGCGGGCGACCGTGGACCACGGCGACGGAAGAGGTGACGTCCGGTGACCGGTCCCGGGCGGGGCCTCCGCCCTCCCGCGCCGGACCGGACGCGACGTCCCGCCGGGAACGCCGGGAACAAGGAACACCCCCACCTGGCCGCCCGCCCCCGCGGCCCCTCGGGAGCGGAGACCCTGTGCGGCGGCCCCGACGCATACGGTGAGCGCCGGAGACCTGGCCGCGGGGAGGTGTTACAACTGTGGTTGTGAGCCCGTCTCGTCTCTCGTGTCCGGCGTACCGGTGCGGTCGCCCCTAGGCAGAAGATCCGGAAGCGTCGCCGGGCAGGTCTTCGTCCTTCAGGTGGCGATCGTGGTGCTGCTCGCCGCCGGGGCTCTGCTGGCCCTGGTGCTGCAGTCGCGGCACGACATCGACCGAGAGGCTCGCAACCGGTCGGTCTCCGTGGCGCAGACCTTCGCGAAGTCCCTGGGCCTGCAGGAAGCGCTGAAGACGCCGGACCCGTCCGCGGTTCTGCAGCCCCTCGCCGAGGAGACGCGCAAGGCCGCAGGGGTGGACTTCATCGTGGTGATGGACACCCACGGCATCCGCTACAGCCATCCTCAGCCCGATCTCATCGGCAAGCGGTTCGTCGGCACGATCGAGCCCTCGCTCGCCGGCCAGGTGCACACCGAGAGTGTGCAGGGGCCGCTCGGCAAGGAGATCCAGGCGATCGTGCCGGTCGACTCGCCCGAAGGCGATGTCGTCGCCCTCGTCTCGGCGGGTCTGACGGTGAAGAGCGTGACCGGCATCGCCAACCGACAGCTTCCGGTCATCCTGCTGTCCATCGCCGGCGGCCTGGCGCTGGCCACCGTCGGCACGGCGCTGATCAGCCGAAGACTCCGCCGCCAGACCCACGGGCTCGGCACGCAGGAGATGACCCGCATGTACGAGCACCACGACTCGGTGCTCCACGCCGTCCGCGAAGGGGTGCTGATCACCGACGGCGAAGGACGACTGCTCCTGGCGAACGACGAGGCCGGAAGGCTGCTCGACCTGCCGGACGACGCCGAAGGACGCCCCGTCGACGAGGTCGGCATGGACCGCCGGATGGCGGACCTGCTGCTGTCCGGCCGGATCGCCACCGACGAGGTGCTGGAGGCCGGGGACCGGCTGCTCGTCGTCAACCAGCGGCCCACCCGACCGGGGGGCCGCCCGCAGGGCTCGGCGGTCACCATCCGCGACTCCACCGAGATGCGGCTCCTGAGCAGCCGAGCGGAAACGGCCCGCAGACGGCTCAAGCTGCTCTACGACGCCGGAGGCGACATCGGCACCACGCTCGACGTGGTGCGGACCGCGGAGGAGCTGGCCGAAGTCGCCGTCCCCCGGTTCGCGGACTTCGTGACGGTCGACCTGGCCGATCCGGTGCTGAACGGCGACGAGCCCGGCCCGGGCGCCGACATGCGGCGCACGGCGGTCAACGGCATCCGCTCCGACCACCCGCTGTACCCGCTCGGCAGTCTGATCGACTTCCTGCCGTCCACACCGCAGGCCCGCGGTTACGGCACAGGCGCGGCCGAGCTCGTGCCCGATCTGCGTGACGCGCCGGGCTGGCACGCCCAGGACCCGCGCCGGACATCGGCGATCGTCGACTACGGGATCCACTCGCTCATCGCCGCTCCGCTGAAGGCCAGGGGCGTCGTGCTCGGAGTGGTCAACTTCTGGCGGTCGCAGAAGCCGGAACCGTTCGACGAGGACGACCTGTCCTTGGCGGAGGAGCTCGTCGGCCGCGCCGCGGTCAGCATGGACAACGCCCGCCGCTACACGCGCGAACACCATCTCGCCGTGACGCTCCAGCGCAGCCTGCTGCCACAGGATCTGCCCGAGCAGAGCGCCGTGGACGTCGCGCATTTCTACCAGCCCGCCCAGTTGGGAGTGGGCGGGGACTGGTTCGACGTGATCCCGCTGCCGGGAAGCCGCGTCGGGCTCGTCGTCGGAGACGTCGTCGGGCACGGCCTGCACGCCGCCGCCACCATGGGGCGGCTGCGCACGGCCGTGCACAACTTCTCCTCCCTGGACCTGCCGCCCGACGAACTCCTCGCCCGTCTCGACAACCTCGTCCAGCGCATGGACCAGGAAGGCGACGGCACCGCCCCCGAGGGCGGCGTTCTGGGCGCGACCTGCCTGTACGCCGTCTACGACCCGGTCTCCCGGAACTGCGCCATGGCACGGGCCGGACACATGCCACCGCTCGTGGTCGCCCCGGACGGCACGACGACGATCTCGGAACTGCCGGCCGGCCCCCCGCTGGGGCTGGGAGGCATGCCGTTCGAGACCATGGAACTGCGCCTGGCGGAAGGCAGCCAGCTCGTCCTGTACACCGACGGGCTGGTCGAGGAGCGGACCCGGGACATCGCAGAGGGCATGGAAAGGCTGCGCACGGCACTGAGCCACCCCGGCCGGGACCCGGACGCCAGCCGCCGCGCCGTACTCGACGCCCTGCTCCCCAGCCAGCCGTCCGACGACATCGCGCTGCTCATCGCGCGGACACGCACCCTGGGACCCGGCCGGGTCGCCCAGTGGGACGTTCCGTTCGACCCGAGCGAGGTCGGCGCCATGCGCAGCCGCGCGGCCGAGCAGCTCGAGGAGTGGGGCCTGGAGGAACTCGCCTTCAGTACGGAACTGATCCTCAGCGAGCTCATCACCAACGCCATAAGGTACGGCGCAGCGCCGGTTCACGTGCGTCTTCTGCGCGATCGCACCTTGACCTGCGAGGTGTGGGACAGCAGCAGTACCGCCCCGCACCTGCGGTACGCGGCCGGCATGGACGAGGGAGGCCGCGGACTGTTCCTGGTGGCGCAGATCAGCGAGCACTGGGGCACTCGGTATACGCCGGAGGGCAAGGTCATCTGGGCCGAACAGGTCCTGCCCGCTGCCGGCCCGGCCGTAGCAGCTGCCCCTGCGTGAGGTGAGCCGGGCGACGAGGCACCGGCCGCGGCCGCCTTCGTCGGCCCGACGGGCCCGGCGCAGGCGGGGCCGGGTGTCGCCGGGGACGGTGACCTCGCAGACCAGGACGTGCTCGTGGATCAGCCGCAGACCACGGGGCCGCCGGCACGGCGGACGGCGGTCGTGACCGGCTCGCCGACCATCGGCCCGGTGGTGAAGGCGAGGTCGCCCGGACCTCAGCCATCGAGTTGACACGACGTCACCTTCCGTGCCTCGGCGGCAACGGCCGGATCGGCCGGAAAGCACCAGGCGCCGATGGGCCGCGGAGGCAGGGCGCGCGTGCGGGCCGGGGCAGGGTGACGTCGTCGCTCGGCGCGGATTCACCAGCCCGGACCAGCACGGCGTGACCGATCTCAGGCAGCGGACGGCCCGGACGGCAGTGAGCCTCCAGACGGTCGGTCGGGCGCCGCAGCCCGGCGTCCGGCGTCCGGCGTCCGGCGTCCGGCGTCCGGCGGGACCACGATGGGCGGCGGGTGGCCGGCAGAGGCCAGGGTGCAACGGCCGGTGACGGGGTCGCGGAGCACAGCCGGCCCTTGGCGGCCGCGGCGGGCGGGCCGTGGCCGATGAGGTCGCCGACGAAGGCGGTTCTCGGCGAGGGAGGCCCGACCCCCACGGAGCGCACCTCGACCGAGTCGAGGTGCGCTCCGGTCGGTCGAGCGCGCTGGTCCCCAAGTAGCCCCGGAAACGATCAAGGGGCCGTTTCAGATTGCTCTGAAACGACCCCTGATCTGCGACTCTTTCGAGTCGGGACGACAGGATTTGAACCTGCGACCCCTTGACCCCCAGTCAAGTGCGCTACCAAGCTGCGCCACGTCCCGATACCCGTCTGACCTGGGGTTTCCCCTGGCCGAACGCGCATGAGAACAATACCGCACTTTCACCGGTGGTCGCGCACGCCTTTCCGGGCGCCCGGGGTCGGGCGCACGCCGGGCCGGCGGTGTTCACTCTCCGTGACGCACCTCCGCGCCTCCGCACGTGCCCGCACGCCTGCTCCGGCGGGGGCGGGAGGGGGAACGGAGGGGCCGGGGAGGGGCGCCGCCGGGGCGGGAAGAGAGGAGGACGAGGTTCCGGAATGCCTCCCATATGAGGAGGAAGAGGGTGATACAGCCATACCCCTGCATCTGTCAGTCCATATCGGCACCTTCTTCGCCGTGGACATGTGGCAAAAAGACGACCATGGGGAAGGAGGTCCGGACCTGGTCGAGAGGGCCAAGACCACACGAAACACAGTCAGATCCGATCGTCAACCGCTCCTGTTTCGGACAAACTTCATGGCGATATTGATCCGTTCCGGAAAGATCAACACCATGAACGGGTCGGCCTGTTCGGGACGGGACCACTGCCGATGCTCCACCTGCTCGGACAAACCGCCGGGCAGGCATTTCGCAGATGAGGACTCGGATGGACAGCTACTTCAGCAGCCGACTGCATCATGAGCTCAGGGAGACGGTCCGCGACTTCGCGGAGCGTGAGGTCCGGCCCCGGATAGCCGAGATGGAGGAGTCCCGGACGGTCCACCACGAGCTGTCCCGCAAGATCGCCGAGCAGGGCTGGCTGGGAGCGACAATCGGCCAGGAGTACGGCGGCATGGGCGCCGGCCACCTGGCCAAGACGATCATCATCGAGGAGCTCTCCCGGGTCAGCGGCGCCATGGGCGCCATGGTCCAGGCCTCCCAGCTGGGCACCGCCAAGATCGTCCACTTCGGCAGCGACGAGCAGCGCAAGACCTGGCTCCCGGAGATCGCCGCCGGCGCGTGCCTGCCGACCATCGCGGTCACCGAGCCCGAGTCCGGCGGTCACGTCCTCGGCATGAGCGCCAGCGCGGTCCGGGACGGCGACGACTACATCCTCAACGGCAGCAAGGTCTACGTGGGCAACAGCCACGTCGGTGATCTGCACGGCGTCGTGGTCAGGACCGGTCCGGGATCGAAGGGGCTCACCGCTTTTCTGGTCGAATCCGATCGTCCGGGGTTCAGGACCGGTCCCCAGCAGCAGGCGATGGGCCTCCACGGCTTCAGCTTCGGCGAGCTGATCTTCGAGAACTGCCGGGTGCCCGCCACCAACCGGCTCGGCGACGAGGGCGACGGCCTGGCCGTCGCGTACTCCTCCAGCGTGCTGTACGGACGGGCCAACCTCACCGCCGTCTCGCTCGGCATCCACCAGGCGATCCTGGAGGAGACCACCCGCTTCGTCTCCGAGCGCATCCGCTACGGAAAGCCGCTCCACGAGCTGCCCACGGTCAAGCTGAAGCTGGGGCAGATGCAGTCCCGGCTGATGACCGCCCGGCTGGCCGCGTACCACGCCGTGCACCTGCTCGACCAGGGACTCTCCTGCGACACCGAGCTGATGAACGCCAAGCTCGTCAACGTCGAGTCGGCGATCGACTCCGGTCGCAACGCCATGGAGATCCACGCCGCCGCCGGCCTCTTCACGGACCGGGCCATCGAGCGCTACCTCCGGGACGCGCACCACATCTTCGCCCCGGCCGGCACCTCCGACATCCAGCTGCTGCGGCTGGCCGAGGTCGCCCTCGGCCAGGACAAGGGCAGCTGGTCGGAGCGCCTGTCCGAGCTGGTCCGCACGCCGGAGCCGGAGCTCCTGCACGTCTGATGCCCTCCCCCACGAGCCGGGAGCCCCGGTACGGCGGCCGCCGTACCGGGGCTCCCGGCCGTCATCAGGCGGTGACGGTCAGAACATGCCGTCCTCGCGGCGGTGGATCTGCTCCATGAGCTCCACCGCCATCGCCTTGATCGTCTCCAGACCGGCGCGCCCCCACGGCCGGACGTCGGTGTCGACCACGCAGATGGTGCCGAGGGCGACACCGGTGCGGTCGATCAGCGGCGCCCCCATGTAGGAACGGATGCCGATCTCGTCCACGACCGGGTTGCCCGCGAAGCGGGGGTAGTCGCAGACGTCCTCCAGGACGAGCGCCTTGCGCCGCACCACGACGTGCGGGCAGTAGCCGTGGTCGCGGGCCATGAAGCGGCCGACACCGCCGCCGCCCGCGGCGGCCGCGCCCAGGTCGCTGCCGGAGTGGGTGCCCTCGGGAGTGTGGAGCCCCGCGAAGAACTGCCGGTTCTCGTCGATGAAGTTGACCATCGAGAACGGGGCGCCGGTCACCTCGGCGAGCCGGTGGGCGAAGTCGTCGAACGCCGGGTCCGGCCGTTCCCCGAGACCGAGTTCGCGCAGCCGCTGCACGCGGGCGGGCGCCTCCTTGTCGATGGGGGTCAGCAGGAGGTGACCGGTCGGGTCGTAGGTCATGGCGTGGCTCCGTAGCTCGGCACGGTGTCCGGGATGGTGGTGAGCAGATGCTGGACGAGGGTCAGCAGGGTGCGGATGCCGGAGCTGGAGATCCGGGCGTCACAGGTGACGACCGGCACCTCCGGCTTGAGGTCGAGGGCGGCCCGTACCTCGTCGGGTTCGTAGCGGTAGGCGCCGTCGAACTCGTTGACCGCCACGATGAACCGGATGCCCCGCCGCTCGAAGAAGTCCACGGCGGAGAAGCACTCCTGGAGCCTGCGGGTGTCGGCCAGGACGACCGCCCCGAGCGCACCCTCGGAGAGCTCGTCCCACATGAACCAGAAGCGCTCCTGGCCCGGGGTGCCGAAGAGGTACAGGACGTGGCGGGCGTCGAGCGTGATGCGGCCGAAGTCCATGGCGACGGTGGTCGTGGTCTTGGACTCCACGCCCTCCAGGCTGTCGGTGGCCGCGCTGACCGAGGTGAGCAGCTCCTCGGTGCTCAGCGGTTCGATCTCGCTGACCGCGCCCACGAGGGTCGTCTTGCCGACGCCGAATCCGCCCGCCACCAGGATCTTCAGTGCGGTGGGAAAGGGGTCGGTCGCGAAACCGTCGTGGCGCTCAGAGCCGTTGTCGTAGGCCATCGAGCACTGCCTCCAGCAAGGAACGGTCGGTTGGATTGGCGTGGAAGCGGGGCGCCCGGGCGGTCAGCGCCCCGCAGTCCACGAGGTCGGAGAGCAGGACCTTGGTCACGACGGCCGGAAGCCGTAAGTGCGCCGCGATCTCGGCCACCGAGGTGGGCCCGTCGCACAGCCCGAGGGCCAGGCTGTGCTCGGGGCCCATGTGAGGCTGGGGGCTCGAACCGGTCGCCATCACCATGGACAGCAGGTCCAGGGCGGTGGTGGGCTTGGTCCGGCCGCCGCTCACGGTGTACGGGCGGATCAGCCGCCCGGCCGCGTCGTCGAGCCAGGGCCCTTCCTGATGGGACGTCACGTCTACTGCCCGCGCCCGCCGACCGCGCCGGCGGCCTGTCTGGCGGGGGTGACCAGGTACGGCCGGACGCTCTTGACGAGCATCGCCATCTCGTAGCCGAGGACGGCGGCGTCCGCCTCGCGCCCGGCGAGGACGGCCAGGCACGTGCCGGAGCCCGCGGTGGAGACGAACAGGAGGGTGGAGTCGAGCTCCACGACCACCTGGCGGACCTCGCCGCCGTCACCGAAGCGGGCGCCCGCGCTGCGGCCGAGCGAGTACAGCCCGGAGGCGAGGGCCGCCATGTGGTCGGCGGCGTCGGGGTCGAGACCGTGCACGGATTTCACGAGACCGTCGGAGGAGAGCAGGACGGCGTTGCGGGTGTAGGGGACCCGCTGGACCAGTCCGCTGAGCAGCCAGTCGAGGTCCGAGGAATGGCCGGTCGGCACATTGCTCGCCATGGTGATCTACTCCTTGTGGGCGTCGCCGGGACGCTGGGATTCGTGGGGGGCGGGCTGGGATTCGGCGAGGCCGATGCCGCGCTGGAACGCGGCCATCAGACCCGGGTCGTGCAGGGCGTGCTCCTCGGTCTTGCGGGCCACGGGCTCGTCCCGCAGCTGCGGGACGATGTGCTCCTGTGCGCGCCTCTTGGGGAGCAGGGGCCTGCCGCCGTCCTCGGCACGGGGGGCCGGGGGGAGCGGCGAGAGCAGGTGGTCCGGCGGGCCGGCGGGCCCGGCGCCGGCCGGCCCGTCCGGTACCGCGGGGGCGGGGCCGGGGTCTCCGTATCCGCTCGGCCGCTCGCTCGTACGGAGGTACGGGTGCGAGCCGGGCACGGGGGCCTCCTCGTGGCGGACGGCGGCCCGCTCCGGGGTGGGCGAGGGCGAGGGTACGGACCGCGGCGCGGGAGCGGTGGGGGCCGCCGTCCCGTTCGTGTCGGCCGTCGCGGGCGCCTGAGCGTGGCCGGGGGCGTGGCCCGTGGCCTGCGCCGCGACCGGGGCCGTGGCCGGTGCCTGGTGCGGCAGGGGTGCCGGGGCCTGGGCCGGGGCGTGACCGGGCGCGGAAGCCGGGGTCTGGACCGGGGCGTGACCGGGCGCGGAGGCCGGGGTCTGGACCGGGGCGTGGCCCGGGGCCTGGGTCTGGGCCGTGACGGCGGCCGCCGGTCGGGCCTGCGGCTGGATCTGCACCTGGTCGGGCGGGATCGCCGCGGAGCCGGCGGTCGCGGCGGTCTGGCGCTCGTGCTGCGCGAGGCCCTCGGGGTCGGAGCCGAGGAGGCCCTGCGGGAGGACGAGGACGGCCTGCACGCCGCCGTAGATGTTGGACTGGAGGCGCACGGCGATGCCGTGCCGGCGGGCGAGCGCCGAGACGACGAAGAGTCCGATGCGGCCGTCCTGGAGCAGGTGCGCGACGTTGACCTGGTCGGGGTCGGCGAGCAGGGCGTTCATCTTGTTCTGCTCGGTGACGGGCATGCCCAGGCCCCGGTCCTCGACCTCGATCGCGAGGCCCGCCGTGACGTACTGGGCGCGCAGCAGCACCGTGGTGTGCGGCGCGGAGAACAGCGTCGCGTTCTCGACGAGTTCGGCGAGGAGGTGGATGACGTCGGCCACGGCATGGCCCCGGAGCGTACCGTCGATCGGGGGTACGAGCTTCACGCGCGGGTACTGCTCGACCTCGGCGATGGAGGAGCGCAGCACCTCGGTCATGGTGACCGGGTTCGACCACTGGCGGCGGGAGATGGCGCCGCCGAGCACGGCGAGGTTCTCGGCGTGGCGGCGGATGCGGGTGGCCAGGTGGTCGACGTGGAACAGGCCCTTGAGCAGCTCCGGGTCCTCGACCTCGTTCTCCAGCTCGTCGAGGAGCTGGATCTCGCGGTGGACCAGGGACTGCAGGCGCCGGGCGAGGTTGACGAAGACCTCGACCTTCTGTTCGTTTCCGACACTGCTGGAGAGCCGCGAGGCTTGCACGACGGCCGCTACGGCGGCTTCGTGAGAGCGCGTCAACTCGTGCGCGAGGAGGTCGAACTCGTCGCCGGAGGCGGGGGCGGTCGGCTGCGCCGGCCGGACCGAAGGGTCCTCTCCCCTGCGCAACTGTTCGACGACGGACAGGAGTTCGCTCTGCCCTCGGGCGCTGGCTCGGCGCAGGGAGTTGCAGCGGTCGAGGACGGCCTTGGCCGCCCGGTCGGCGCCGAGCGCGGCGGCCGTCACGGAGGCGATGGTGAGGGCGGCGGCGCCGGTGAGCGCGGCCCAGAGGCCGGGGCTCGGGCTGGCTCCGGTGGAGCGGATGGTGAAGAGGACGGCCGCCGCGCCGCCCAGGGCCACCGCGACGGCGGGAAGCACGGAGGTACGCAGGAGTTGGGGGCGTATGCGGGCTTCGGCGGGGAGCCGTGCGGAGGTCTGCGCCGGGGGGTTGCTGCGGGTACCGGTGGCGGAGCGGGCGCCTGGCCGGCCGTGCCGCCCGCCCTCGCGTCGATCGGACCGCGAGGCGGGTGCGCGAAGTTGAGACATGAGTGTCCTTGGTACGTGCCCAGGAATCGGCGTACTGCGGGGGTGTGTGTTCTGCAGGGGGTGTACGGGGGAGGTGTTCTACAGACGTTCGATGAGCCTACCGATGATCATCAGCCACACACTGTAGTCGTCAACCGTTCATGTGCGGTGCGCAGTTGACAAACTTACCCGTAGACCGGCCCGCTCTGGTATCGGCCCTCATATGAGTGGCCGAGAATATTCGTCCGAAACTCGATGCCGTGGCCCGGAGGGGATGCCGGCGGCCGGGAACGGAACAGTACGGAGACGCCGCCGCCCCCGCCCTTCCGCGGAAACCGTCCCGTACCGGAATCTCCGGAGGAGGACGGGCCCGCCCGGCCCACACCTCCGCGGGAACGGCGTCCCGCTCCCGAGCCGGCCCCCTCGGGCCCCGCTCCGGCCGCCGGATCGGCGCCGCCCCCCGGTGCCCGAATCCGCCCGCACGCCCGCCTCTTCCCCAAACGTCCGGTGACGGTCGGTGAGAGCGGAAGCCCCGGCCCGGCGGCGCCCGCCCTCCGGGCCGGGGCTTCCGCTCGTCCCCGCGCTCACGCCTCATTTCCGGGGAGCTGTCCCCCGAGAGGCGCGACAGGCCGCCACCGTCCGGTCCAGCGCCTCCTCGACAGGGGTGGCGACGGCGCCGAGGCGGTCCCGGATCAGGGTGGAGTCGACGACGAACGGCTCCGCGAACTCGTACCGCATCTCGATCAGTTCGCGCACCGTGCGGTTGAACGCGCCCATCGCGTACAGGGCCGCCGTCGGCATCCGGCGCAGGCGGGCGGCGCCGGGCCGACCGGTGGCGCGGTGGGCCGGGCCGGCGAGCTCGCGGGTGGTGCGGGTGTGCGGGTCACTGGGGAGGTGCCAGACGCGGCCCGGGGCGTCGGGGTGGTCGCCGTCCGGCCCGCCGCCCACAGGCCGGCATCGCCGCCGCCCCAGAGCCACGGCGGACGGGCGGCGTCCGGGCAGGGCGCGGGTCCGGGCCGCGCCGAGCAGGACGCCCTCGACGGCCCCCATGAGCGCCAACGAGCCGAGATCGGTCCGTGGCCGGCCAGGGAGGCGCCGAGCAGGAGCCCGAGCCCGCTGCCGGCCGCGGTGGTCGTGGACCAGCGCGGCAAGCTCAGCCGGCCGGAGGAGACGAGCGCCTGCCCGGCGCCGGTCACCGCCCCCGTCACTACCCGCCCGCCAGCGCGCTCACCGCGTCGTCGACGGGGCCGACCACCGCACGACCGGCGGGCCCGGCGACCGGGAACGCCAGGAAGCCGGCCGTCCACCGGAGCCCGAGGCGCACGGCGGAGCGCGGCGGAAGCAGCTCCGGGCCGTCCCCGCCGACCGCTGCCCGCGCACGGCCGGGGCGGCGGGCACGACCGCGCGGTTCGTCTCCGACGAGCAGTACGCGTGGGGGCTCGACCGGGTCCTCGACGGCATCGCGGGGCGGGCGGAGGGCTGACACCGGCTCAGCGGCCGACCGGCCGCTGAGCCACGACGCACACCGCGCGGGCGCGGCGATCGGCCGGACGGCCGCCTCGTCACGCGGCTCGCCGAAGGGCACGGAGCCGGCGCAGCGGTCCGGGTGAGCCGGGTCCCGCCGGGCGTGCCCTTCGGGCGGGAGACGGTTCGGCAGCCGCCCGAGCGCCGAGGCCCGGCCGGTCTCAGCGCTCGGCCGCGAGGTCCAGGTCGTCGCCGTGGGCCTCGACCGCGACCTCGATGCCGGGGGGCCGGCGCCACGGGCGCGCGATCGGGCGGGACACCGCCCGCCACCAGGAGTCCCCGGGCAGCTTCCCCGCGGGCTCGAACGGCTCGCCGGGGAGGGGGAGCGCCACCGCCTGCCCGGCCTCCTCCGCCGCGTCCCGCGTCCACTCCCCCGGCTCCGCCCAGGCGTGCGGGGCGAGGTTGAAGGTGCCCCAGTGGATCGGCAGCAGCACACCGCCCGGAGCGCCGCCCTGGAGGTCCAGGTGGGCCCGCATGCCCTCGGCCGGAGTCATGTGGATGTCGGTCCAGAACTCCGAGTAGGCGCCGATCTGGATCATGGTGGCGTCGAAGGGGCCATGGGCGGCGCCGATGTCCTTGAAGCCGGAGAAGTAGCCGGTGTCGCCGCTGTGGAAGATCCGGTGGGCCGGACCCCGCACCACCCAGGAGGCCCAGAGCGTGTGCTGCTTGTTGCGCAGGCCACGGCCGCAGAAGTGCCGCGCCGGGGTGGCCGTGAGCCGGAGCTCGCCGACCTCGGTGGACTCGTTCCAGTCCAGCTCGCGCAGCCGGGAGGCGGGCACGCCCCAGCGTTCGAGGTGTGCGCCGACGCCGAGCGGCACCGCGAAGAGCGTGTCCGTGGTGGCCAGCGCCTTGATCGTCGGCAGGTCGAGGTGGTCGTAGTGGTCGTGCGAGATCACGACGACGTCGACCGGACCGAGCTCGGCGAGCGGCACGGGCACCGGGTGGAGCCGCTTGGGACCGGCGAAGGGGAACGGGGAGCAGCGGTCGCCCCAGACCGGGTCGAAGAGGACCCGGTGGCCGTCGATCTCCGCGAGGACTCCGGAGTGCCCCATCCAGGTCAGGCGCAGGCCGGTGGCCGGTGGCGCGGCCAGGTCGGCGAGGGTGGTGGGGTGGACGGGGATCGCGCCGGTGGGGGCCCTGCGCGCGCGCCCCTCCTTCTCGAAGTAGATCTTGGCGAACTCGACGGTGGAGCCGGAGGGGCCGCGCCGCGCCGGTTCGGGGTTCTGGAAGATCCCGTCCGCGAAGTTCGGCGAGCGGCGGATCCGGGCGAGACGCGCACCCGTGGGTTCCGCGCCGAAGGACTCGGGGCGCAGGTCGCGCAGCCGGGCCCGTGGCGAACGGTCGGAGCCGGTACCGGTCACAGGACCTCCTGATCTCTGGGGGTCGTTCCATTATGGGCGGCCCGCTCCGGAGACGGCCGGGCCGGTCCGCCCTACCGAACAACAATTCAGTACGACCCCGTCCTGCCCCTCCCGCTCCCGCACCGGCGCCCGGCGGTGGACGCTCTTCGGCGACATCGGGGCCGACGCCGGTCAGGCCTTCGACCGGGTACGACGGTCCGTACCGCCCTCGCCCGGCTCCGGCGGCTGCTCGGACGGCGCTCCACCGCGGTGCGACGGCTGCGGGCCGCGGCGCGCTGGTACGCCCCGACCGGCCCGGCCAAGGGCCGGCGGCTGTGGATCGGGGGCTGGGCCGTCCCGCTCCGCGACCCGGAGCCGCGCCGGGTCGCCGCCTTCCTCGACCAGGAGTGGAAGACAGCGCCGACCCGGGTGATCGAGGAGCGGGCGGCCGCCGGGGGGGGCCGCTGCGCGGACCCGGCGGCCTGGCGGCTGACCGCCTTCCCCGACGGCCTCGCCGTCCGGACGACGGCCTACGCCGGCTCCCTCTCGCGCGCCGCGATGCTCCGCTGGGCGGACACGGCCCCCGCCCGTGAACCGAACCTTCCGGACCAGGACCTGGCGACCACGGACCGGGACGCCGAGCCCGGGGCCGGTGCCGGTGTCGAACCCGGGGCCGGGCCGAGCCCGAGCTCGGGTCCGAGGCCCGTTGAGCCCGGGACCGGGCCTGAGGCCGGGACCGGGGCCGGTCTGAGACCAGGACCAGGGCCGGCCTGAGACCAGGACCAGGGCCGGGACCAGGGCCTGCCCCCTCAGATCAGTTCGTAGACCGCCGAGACCGTGACCTGCTCCTCGATCTCGCCCGGTGCCAGGGGAACGGTCGGCTCGTCCGCCGAGACCTCGGGGGCCGCGCCCGCGCCGGGGCCGGGACGTACGGACTCGCCCTCGCTCAGCGAGACGAGCCGGCCGAGTCGGTGGCCGCTGAGCCGGGCGTGCTGCGCGGCCTTGTCGTACGCGTCCTGGTACGCGGCCTCGCGGGCCTTCGCGCGCAGCGCGGACGGGTCGGCGACGTCGAAGACGACGCCGTTGATCCGGCCCGCGTCCTTCTTCGCGTCGTTGACCGCGCCGATGACCTGACCGGTCCTGCCGAGGTCGCGGACCTTCACGGAGAAGGACTGACCCGCCTGATAGCCGGTCACCTTGCTGTCCCCGTCCTTGTTCTGGGTGTAGACGGGGGCGAGCGAGAGGCTGTCGGTGCGGATGTCCCGGTCGGCGATCCCCTGTCTGTGCAGCACGTCGAGCACCGCCTCGGCGGCGGTGCTCTGGGCCGCCATCGCCTCCTTCGCCGTCGGGCGGGTGGCCTCGACCCCGACGGACAGGATCGCCAGGTCGGGCGCGGCGGACGCGCGGCCGTTGCCCGTGACGGTGACGGTGGCCGGGGCGGTCTCCCGGGCGCCGGCGCTGAGGGCGGTCCGCCCGGGCGCGGCGGCCAGGGCGGGGGCCGCGGTGCCGGCGAGGAGGCCACCGAGCACGGCGGTGGCGGCGAGCAGACGGGCGGTGCGGGCGGCGCTGGGCCGGCGGATCGTCACAGGCGGTCCTTTCGGGGGGTGGGTGCCGGGGCTCCGGCGGGCACATCCCAGCACCCGGCGCCGCCGCCTCCCGCGCGCCACTCCTGACCGGCGGCTCCCTTCACCTCTCCGCACCAACCGGGGCCGGGTCCGGGGCGTGCGGTCAGGTCTGGACGAGCGGCTCGTACTCCTCGGGCCGCAGGCCGAAGGTCCAGGCGACGCCCTCCCGCGCGGTCCGGGTCCTAGGTGGCACCCGCAGCCAGTACGTGCGGTGGGTGCCGTCCGGCTCGGGCGTGGAGTTGACGACCTCGACCATCACGACGTCCTCGTCGTCGGCGAGTCCGATCCGCCAGAGGACGCCCGTCTCGTCGCTGTGCTCGTGCCGGGCCCCGGAGGCGGCGAGGTAGCGGTCGTAGCCGTAGTACTCCAGCATCACGCGCCGCAGTTCGGCGTTCTCCTCCTCGCGTATCCGCTCGGGGGTGAGGTCGGCGAGTCCGGCGAGGAAGTCGGCGGAGACCCGCATGCCCCGCCAGGCGTGGAGGGCGAACCCGTCGCGGAAGGCGAGTGCGGGACCGTCGCCCCGGTCGAGGCGTCCGGCCTCGTCCCGGTGGAGTTCGACGGGCCGCTCGCAGAGCACGGCGGCGTTCTCGTAGGGCCACCACCAGCCGGCGTGCCCGGCGACGGCGGCGAGGCCCGCGAGGCGCTCCCCGTGTCCGTCGAAGGCGGCGAGCCAGGCGGCGTCGTGCTGGCCGAGCACCGCGTCGAGCAGCACGAGCCGCACGTCGCCCTCCCCGGCGGCCCCCGCCCGCTCGACAGCCCCCGCCTCCCCGGCGGCCCCCGCCCGCTCAACAGCCCCCGCCCGCTCGACGGCCCCCGCCCGCTCGACGGCCCCCGCCCGCTCGACGGCCCCCGCCTCCTCGACGGCCTCCGTCACCGCGGCGCGTATCCGGTCGACGAGGGCCCGCGTGAGGTCCCAGAGCGGTGCCCCGGTCGTCTGCCAGTGGTCCGCCCAGCCGGCCGGGCCGAGCGCGTCGTGGAGGCGGCGGCGCTCCTCGGCCCACGGCCGGGTGCGCACCTCGTCCCGTACCGAACGGCCCGTGCCCGCCAGGCCCCGGAGGAGCGTGACGGCCGCGAGCGGCGAGTCCGCCCAGAGGATCCGCTCGGGCTCGGCGAGGCCCGCCGAGCGGTAGGCGAGCCGGACGCCGGCCTCGGCGGCGGCGCGGTCGGCGGGCCCGGTGGCGGCGGCGACGGCCCGCCACTTGCCGGCCTCGGTGGTGCGGTTCATCCCGGTGTCCCCCATGTCCTTCACTGCTCCTCCGTCGGACATCAGTCCGCGACGATCCGGTACGCGCCGGGCACGTACTCCCGCTGCCGCACCACCCGGTACCAGCCCTTGGGGAGGGGTATCGGCGCGTGTTCCTCGTGCACCACCCGTCCGCCCTCCGGCAGTTCGAGCAGGAGCGGGCCGAGGGGTCCCGGCTCCCGCACGAGCCGGCCGGGGCCGGGGATCGCGTGGGCGTGCCCGGTGACCTCGCCGAGGGCGAGGAGCAGGCGGCCCCGGCCGTCCCTCGGCTCCCCCGCCGCCCCCTTCACCCTCTCCGGAACGGCCGCCTCCGCGACGGGCGCGATCAGCACGTCTCCCTGCCGGTACATGGCTCTCCCCTCCCCGTCCGGCACCCGCGGCCGAACACGAGAACGACGCTAGGACCCGGCACTGACAATCGGTCGGGAGGCGACCCGGCGAGGGGTGTTGTCGGTGCCGCTTGGTAGAACTCTCTCCATCAGCCGACCCACTCGACCGTTGTCTGGAGCACCGTCATGACCGTTGGCACCCACCTGCAGGAATTCCACGGCCTGCCCGTGTTCGACTTTCCGGGTGCGGACGCGCGGGTCGAGCTGCCGGCGGCGGACTCGGTCGCCTGGCGGATCTCCGCCCCGACGTACTCCGACCCCGGTGACGAGCTGTGGGAGCCGCGGTTCGAGCGGTTCCTGAAGACGGTCGACACGGGTCGGGTGCGCGCGCTGGTCGTCGGCGGCTGGGACGAGGCGTACGAGAACTCCTCCGCGGACATCGTCACCGCCCTGATCGGCGCCAACGACCGGCTGACGGCCCTGGAGGCGGTGTTCCTCGGCGACATGACCGGCGAGGACTGCGAGATCTCGTGGATCGTCCAGTCCGACGTGACGCCGCTCCTCGCCGCCTACCCGGCCCTCCGGGAGTTCGGCGTGCGCGGTGGCTCGGAGCTGGCCTTCCCGTCGGTCCGGCACACCGGTCTGGAGACCCTGGTCGTGGAGACCGGCGGCCTGCCCGCCGAGGTGGTGCGGGGGATCGTGGGCAGCGACCTGCCCGCCCTGGAGAAGCTGGAACTCTGGCTCGGCACCGACGAGTACGGCGGTGACAGCACCCCCGAGGACCTGGCGCCGCTCCTCGCCGGCACGGCGTTCCCCGCCCTGCGCCGTCTGGGCCTGTGCGACAGCGTGATCCAGGACGCCGTGGCCGCGGCCGTCGCGGGCGCGCCCGTCGTCGCCCGCCTGGAGCGGCTCGACCTGTCCATGGGCGTGCTCACCGACGAGGGTGCGGCGGCCCTCCTCGACGGGCAGCCGCTGACCCATCTCGCCCACCTCGACCTCTCCCACCACTACCTGTCGGAGGCGATGTGCGAGCGGGTCCGCGCCGCGCTCGTGCCGTACGGCGTGACCGTCGACCTCAGTGACGCGCAGGTGGGCGAGGACGACGGCGACGGGGACGTCTGGCGCTACGTCGCGGTCGCCGAATGACCTCCGGCCCGCGCCTCGTGGTCGTCGGCGATCCGGCGGGCCGCCGCGTCGCGTTCTTCCAGGACGCGCTGCGGGCCGCCGGGCTGCCCGAGGCGCGGGCGGTGTCCTGGCCGGAGGTCCTCCGGGGCCGGGCGCGGTTCGCCGCCGGGGAGACCGTGCGCCTCGACTCGCCCGGCGAGGACCCGGAGGCCGACCGGCTGCTGCGCGGGGTCGACGATCCGGCCCGGGTCGAGGGCACCGGCCGCTGGTACGGACGGTTCACCGCCGCCGTGGCGGACCTCGCCCACTCCGTCGCGGAGGCGGGCGCCGTCCTCGTCGACGATCCCGCCGAGCTCGCGGTCCTGTTCGACAAGAGGCTGAGCCACGGCCGGCTCCGGGCGGCCGGGGTCCCGGTGCCCGAGTCCCCGACCTCGGGTCCCGACGCCCCGGTCGTACGGGGCTGGGCGGACGTCAGGGCGCTGACCGCCGGGGCGGGTATGCGCCGGGTGTTCGTCAAGCTCGCGCACGGCTCCTCCGCCTCGGGGGTGCTGGCGGTGGAGACGAACGGCGCGGGCCGGTTCCAGGCCACGACCTCGGTGGAGCGCGGGGCCGACGGGCGGCTCTTCAACTCCCTGCGGGTGCGGCGCTACACGGGCGAGCGCGAGGTCGCCGCGATCGTGGACGCCCTCGCCCCTGACGGCCTGCACGTCGAGCGCTGGCTGCCGAAGGCGACCCAGGACGGCCGTGCGGCCGATCTGCGGGTGGTGGTGGTCGACGGGCGGGCCACCCATGCCGTGCTCCGCACCAGCCGTTCCCCCATGACCAATCTGCACCTGGGCGGTGCCCGGGGCGATCTGGACGCCGCTCGGGCGGCGATCGCCGCGGCCGGTGGCCGGTGGGCGGACGCGCTCGCGGTCTGCGAGCGGGCCGCCGCCGTCTTCCCGGGCACCCGGTGCGTGGGGGTCGACCTGTTGCCCGCGACCGGCTGGCGCCGGTTCGCCGTGGGCGAGGTGAACGCCTTCGGTGATCTGCTGCCCGGTCTCACGGGTCTGCCCGGCGGCGGCGCCGAGGGGCTCGACACGTACGCGGCGCAGGTCGCGGCGCAGTTCCGGAGCGCGTCCGGCGTCCCCCGTACGCCCCCGAGCACCCCCCGTACCCCCCTGGGCGCCTCCCGCACCCCCCTGAGCACCCCCCGCACCACAGGAACGAGCACCACGTGAACCAGCCCGACATGAACGCGATCGTCGGCAGCCACGATCTGCTCCTGGTCACCCTCGACACCCTCCGGTACGACGTGGCCGCCGAGCTGGCGGCCGAGGGCCGCATCCCGAACCTGGCCCGTCACCTCCCCGGCGGTGTCTGGGAGCGGCGGCACGCGCCCGGGAGCTTCACGTACGCCTCCCACCAGGCGATCTTCGCCGGATTCCTGCCGACCCCCGCGGTTCAGGGCCCCCATCCACGGCTGTTCGCGGCCCGGTTCGCGGGCAGCGAGTCGACGGCGGACGGCACCTGGGTCCACGACACCCCGGACTTCGTCTCCGCGCTGGCGGCCGAGGGCTACCGGACGGTGTGCGTGGGCGGGGTGGGCTTCTTCAACAAGCAGCCGCCCCTGGGCTCCGTGCTCCCCGGCCTGTTCCGGGAGAGCCACTGGGAGCCCTCCTTCGGCGTCGCCTCGCCGACCTCCTTCGAGTCCCAGGTGGCGTGCGCGGAGGAGGTCGTCGCCGGCCTCCCCCGCGAGGAGCGCCTCTTCCTCTTCGTCAACGTGTCGGCGCTGCACCAGCCCAACTGGTTCCATCTGCCGGGGGCGACCCGCGAGGCGGGTGACTCCCGGGAGACGCACGCGGCCGCCCTGGAGTACGTCGACCGGCACATCGGGCGGCTCTTCGCCGCGATGAGCGGTCGCCGCCCCTGTTTCGCGATCGTCTGCTCCGACCACGGCACCGCGTACGGGGAGGACGGCTTCACCGGGCACCGGCTCGGCCACGAGGTCGTGTGGACCGTGCCGTACGCGCAGTTCGTCCTGCCGGGCCCGGACGGCGAGGAGGCCACGGCATGAGCGGCACCCCCCGTCCGTACCGGAGCTACGTCTACGCCTACCCGCACAAGACGGCGTACCGCGCGCTCCCCGAGCGCCCGGAGCTGTCGGCGCTCTGGGCCGGGGAGCCGAAGGACGCGCTCTCCCTGTACGCGCACATACCGTTCTGCGAGGTCCGCTGCGGCTTCTGCAACCTCTTCACCCGGATCGGCGCCCCGGACGAGCTGACCACCCGCTACCTCGACGCCCTCGACCGCCAGGCCGTCGCCGTCCGCGAGGCCCTGGGGGACGCGTCGCCGGTGCGGTTCGCCACGGCCGCGTTCGGCGGCGGCACGCCCACCTTCCTCACCGCCGCCGAGCTGGAGCGGCTGTGCGACATCGCGGAGAAGCGGATGGGCGTGGACCTGCGGGCGGTGCCGCTCTCCGTGGAGACCTCGCCGGCGACCGCGACCGCCGACCGGCTCGCGCTGCTCGCGGACCGGGGCGCGACGCGGCTCAGCATCGGCGTGCAGAGCTTCGTGGAGGCCGAGGCGCGGGCGGCGGCCCGGCCGCAGCGCCGCGCGGACGTCGAGGCGGCGCTCGGCCGGATCCGGGACACGGGCGTGCCCGTGCTCAACATCGACCTGATCTACGGCATCGACGGGCAGACGGAGCGGTCCTGGCGGGTCTCGCTCGACGCGGCCCTCGCCTGGCGGCCCGAGGAGCTGTACCTCTACCCGCTGTACGTGCGCCCGCTCACCGGTCTCGGCCGGATCCAGGACCCGGCGGCCGCCG
The DNA here is from genome assembly GCF_044544765.1 of Streptomyces sp. NPDC053513. NCBI lineage: Bacteria > Bacillati > Actinomycetota > Actinomycetes > Kitasatosporales > Streptomycetaceae > Streptomyces > Streptomyces sp. NPDC053513. Next base: position 119,198 of record NZ_JBITXP010000006.1, on the reverse strand, counting down.
ACCGGGAGTGGGACGAGGCGCGGCTGCGGCTGTACCGGTACGGCCGGGACCACCTCCTGGCGCACGGCTACGAGCAGGTGTCGATGCGGATGTTCCGCCGCGCGGACGCGGGCCCCGCCGGGCCGGACGACCACGCCTGCCAGACGGACGGCATGATCGGCCTGGGCTGCGGTGCCCGCTCGTACACCTCGGCCCTGCACTACTCCTTCGACTACGCCGTCGACATGCGGGAGATCCGCTCGATCATCGACGCGTACACGGAAACGGAGGACTTCTCCCGCGCGGAGGTGGGCCGCGCGGTGGACGGGGACGAGGCGCGTCGCCGGCATCTGCTCCAGTCGCTGCTGCAGGCCGAGGGGATGCCGGTCGCGGGGTACGAGGAGCGGTTCGGTTCCTCGCCGTTCGCGGACTTCGGCCCGGAGCTCGCCCGGTTCGAGGAGTACGGCTGGCTCGCGGACGCCCCGGCGGGGCTGCTGCGGCTGTCGCCCGAGGGGCTCGCGCACTCCGACGGGCTCGGCCCCGAGCTGTTCTCCCCCGCCGTGCGGGCCGCGATGGCCGCGTACGAGGCGAAGTAGGCGGCGGCCGTGGACCTGACCCTGCTCTACCGGGGCCCGCTCTCCTCCTGCGACTTCGACTGCCCGTACTGTCCCTTCGCCAAGCGCCGGGACAGCCGGGAGCAGCTGCGCGCGGACCGGGCGGCGCTCGAACGGTTCACCGGCTGGGCCGCCGCGCAGACCGGGGACCGGCTGCGGATCCTCTTCACCCCGTGGGGCGAGGGGCTGGTCCGCTCCTGGTACCGGCGGGCGCTGGTCGAGCTGTCCCGGCTGCCGCACGTGGAGCGGGTGGCGATCCAGACCAATCTGAGCTGCCGGACGGAGTGGCTGGCGGAGGCGGACCCGGAGAGCGTGGCCCTGTGGTGCACCTACCACCCGGGGCAGACCCCGTACGAGCGGTTCCTGGCGAAGTGCCACGAGCTGGCGGAGCGGGGCGTGCGGTACAGCGTCGGGGTGGTCGGTCTGCCCGAGCACCGGGAGCACGCCCGCCGGCTGCGGGAGGCGCTGCCGCCGCACGTCTACCTCTGGGTGAACGCGGCCGAGGGGCACGCGTACACCGACGCGGAGGCCGAGGGGTGGACGGAGCTCGACCCGCTGTTCCCGTACAGCCGACATCCGCACCGCTCGGCGGGGCTGCCCTGCCGCACCGGGGAGTCGGTGGTCTCGGTGGACGGTGAGGGGACGGTGCGGCGCTGCCACTTCGTCAGGGCCGAACTGGGGAACCTGTACGACGGTTCGTACCGTGCCGCGCTGCGTCCCCGCGCCTGCCCCCTCGCCGTCTGCGACTGCCACATCGGCTACGTCCACCTGGAGACGCTGCCGCTGTACGACGTGTTCGCCGGCGGGGTCCTGGAGCGGATCCCCGCCGCACCGCGAGCTACAGGGGCATGAGGTCGGGGCGCTTCGCCTCGACGTGGTCGCCGGAGCTCTCGCCGCGCAGCCGGCGCCCGATCCAGGGCACCAGGTACTCCCGGGCCCAGTGGATGTCGTCCTTGCGGACCTCCAGCGTGCCGCGCGGCGGGACCGGCGGCCAGGGCTGGTCCGGGTCGGCGGGCACGGGCAGGCCGATCACCTGGGCGGCGCGCAGGGCGACGCGGGTGTGTCCCTCCGGCGAGAGGTGCAGCCGGTCGTCGTCCCAGGCGCGCCGGTCCTGGACGGACTTCAGCGACCACAGGTCGAGGACCGGGCAGCCGTAGCGGTCCGCGACGGCCCGGACGTGGCCGTTGTAGGTGGCGATCTTGCCGCGCAGGTGCTTGAGGAGGGTCACGCCGCGGGTGTCGAAGCCGGTGGTCACCATGACGGTGCCGACGGCGGAGGTCAGGTCGGCGACGGCGCGCTCGAAGCGCTCGGCCACGTCGTCCGGGTCCGTCCCGGGGCGGATGATGTCGTTGCCGCCCGCGCAGAAGGTCACCAGGTCGGGGGCGAGTTCCTTCGCCCGCGGGACCTGTTCCGCCACGATCTGGTCGAGGAGGCGCCCGCGTACGGCCAGGTTGGCGTAGCGGAAGGCGTCGTGCTCCGGCAGCTGGTCGGCGAGCAGGACCGCGAAGCGGTCCGCCCAGCCGACGTACGTCCCGTCGGGGCCGGGGTCGCCGACGCCCTCGGTGAAGCTGTCACCGATCGCCGCGTACGACCCGAATGCGTTCTTGTCTGTTGATCTCGAATCGTCTGCCACGGGAGCACATCCTTCCTCTTCGGATGTGACCTACGCGACCGTAAGGAGGGGTTGACGGTGGGTGATATATGCCACCGATAAAGAATTTGCCAAAGCCGGAATACGCCGGGGCCCGGCACGTGAGTGCCGGGCCCCGGGTGCCGATGTGGCGTCAGATGCTCACGCCGTGCTGGCGCAGGGCGGCCAGCGGGTCGATGTCGGAGCCGTACTCCGGCCCGGTGCGCATCTCGAAGTGCAGGTGCGGGCCGGTGACGTTGCCGGTCGCGCCGGACAGGCCGATCTGGTCGCCGCCGCTGACGGTCTGGCCCGCGGAGACGGAGATCGAGGAGAGGTGGGCGTACTGCGAGAAGGTGCCGTCGGCGTGCTGGATGACGACCTGGTTGCCGTACGCGCCGCCGTCGCCGGCGGAGTAGACGGTGCCGGGGCCGACCGCGTGGACGGGGGTGCCGGTGGAGGCCATGAAGTCGACGCCGGTGTGGTAGCCGGAGGACCACATGGAGCCGGCCTGGTGGTACGGCGTCGACATGCCGGCGCCGGCGATCGGGGCGACCCAGCCGGAGGAGGAGGTCGTGCCGGCCGACGAGGACGGCGACGAGGTGGTGGCGGCGGGCGCGGCGGCCGGGGCCGAGGAGCGCTCGCTGCCGCGGGAGGCGCGGGGGGCGCTGTCGCCGTTCTTGCCGGAGCCCCACGAGCCCTGGTGGTCGGGCTTCGGCGCGGCGGTGTTCTTCGTGCCGAGGGTGAGCTTCGTGCCGGGCAGGATCAGCGAGGGGTCCGCGCCGATGACCCGGCGGTTGTCCTTGTACAGCTTCTGCCAGCCGCCCGCGAGGTGGTGCTCGGTGGCGATCTCCGAGAGGCAGTCGCCCCGGACGACGGAGTACGTCTTCGGCGCGGCCTTCGCGGTGGCGGGGGCGGCGGTCTGCACGTGGGCGACGGCCCGGGCGGGGGCGGCGGCCGGGGCGGCCTGCTCGGCGGCGTGGGCGCCGGTGGCTCCGAGGAGCGGGAGGGCGACGACGGCGCCACCGGTGCCGGCGGCGGCCATGCCGCGGGTCAGACGGTTGGACTTGGGGCGGCGGTGCTTACCCTTCGCGGGCATGGCGAATTCCTCTCCGGCGCCTGCGAGGTGAGCTGTCGGGTTCGGACTGGAGATGTCCGGCCGCGTGTTCACGCGACTTCACCCCGAGCCGTCCTTCTTCGAGGGATCGGCGACTTACCTGGGTCCCCCGCTCCTGCCTCGTACGGGTGAGTGCGGATTCCGGTCGGTGGCAGGATTCGGCGGTCCGTCCGGATTGAGCGCGACGCTAGACGAGGGGGGTCGGCGTGAACAAGCCGCAGTTTTCAAGTGCGCCGGGATTCTTCGGGATCCTGCTGATATCCGGCCGGAATTCCGGTCACCCTCCGTGGATGACGGTCCTTCGATCTCCTTTTCCCGGGGGGTATTTGGAAAAGACGATCAGGCACGGTCCGTCACGGTTATGACGCTGCTCACGCGCCGATTCCCATCTCCCATTCAACCGGGGCGGGTTATGTCGAACTCCCCAATACGGACAGATCACCCATTCCCGTCCGAGGGGGTGCGTGCCGGGGCTCCCAGCCGGGATGATTGCGCCAGAAACCGATCGACAGAACAGGAGCAGCCGTGACGCAGCAGCTGCCGCAGGTCCCGCCCGCCGAAGCCGCCGAGCCCGTACTGACGGAGGTCCGCAACTTCCGGGACGTGGGCGGCCTGCCGACGACGGACGGGCGCGCCGTCCGCCCCGGCCGCCTCTTCCGCAGCGGTCACCTCGCCCACGCGACGGAGGACGACGCCGCCTTCCTCGCCTCGCTGGGCCTGCACACCGTCTTCGACTTCCGCAACGAGTCGGACCGGAAGGTCGAGGGCGCGGACGTCGACCTGCCCGGCGTGCGGAACGTGAACATACCCCTCAACGACCCGGCCGACGGCAAGGAGTTCTGGAAGCTGGTGCGCGACGGCGAGATCGCACAGCTGCGGGAGGTCCTCGGCGACGGCAAGGCGGCCGCCCGCATGTCCGACTCGTACCGGAAGATGGTGATCGAGCGGACCGTGGAGCACAGCCGGATCCTGCACTCCATGGCGGAGGAGAGCGTCCCGGCGCTCATGCACTGCGCGGCCGGCAAGGACCGGGCGGGGCTCGCCGTCGCGATCACCCTGCTCGCGGTCGGCGTCGAGCGGGAGGCCATCGAGGCCGACTACGTGAAGTCGAACGCCCCGCACCGCCGCTACAAGGTGCGCCGCAGCTCCACCTCCCCGGACGCGATGTCGCCCGAGGTGATGGAGCTGCTGAGCCCGCTCTTCGACGCGCGGGTGGAGTACCTGCGGGCCGCCTTCGAGGCGATCGAGGCGACCTGGGGCTCGGTGGACGCCTACCTCGCGAAGGGTCTGAAGCTGGCCCCGGAGACCCGCGAGCGCCTGCGGGAGCAGCTGCTCACGGAGGCCTGAGGCCGCCTACTGGTTCTGCGCGCCCATCATGAAGAGCAGATAGAGGAAGCCGGCGAAGAGGTGGCCTGCGATCAGGTAGGCGAAGAGGCGCAGCACGAGCCCCTTGGGGAACTTGCCTTCACCGCGCTCCTCGCCGGTGACCGGTGCGGACTTCTCGGACATGTCGATCCTTTCTGGACGTCAGCGCCGGTGCGGGGTCCCGTCGCCGAGGCACAGCTCGGCGACGGGGCTCTGCATCAGGGTGTGGACGAAGAGCAGCTCGGCCCCGCCGGACGTGGCGGCGCCGATCCGGTGCGGGGTCAGCGAGTCGAAGTGCGCGCTGTCCCCGGGATCGAGGACGTGGACGGCCTCGCCGAGCGCGAGCCGGACCCGCCCCTCCAGGACGTGGATCCACTCCTCGCCGGGGTGGACGCGCACGATGTCGGCCCGGGTGGCGTACGGCACGTGGACCCGCAGGCACTGGAGGGCGCGCCCGGCGCCGCCCGCCTGGCGGTAGATCCAGCCGTCGGCCTCGACGGGTTCGGAGCGGTCGGCCCGGACGACGGGGTCGCGCTCGGGGGGCGCCTCACCCAGGAGCTCGGAGACCGTCGTACCGTAGATACGGGACAGGGCCAGCAGCATCGGCAGCGAGGGCTGCCGGTTCCCCGTCTCCAGGCGCGAGAGGTGGGCCGGCGAGAGGCCGGCCCGCTGGGCGGCGGCCTCCAGGGTGAGTCCGCGGCGGCGGCGCAGGGCCCGCAGCTGCGGGGCGACGTCGGGCAGGGCGTCGGAGGGGGCGGGGTCCGGGGAGGTGTCCCCGGGGACGTGGTCCATGCCTCCATTCCGCCAGGATCGTGCCTCTGAGGCAAGTTTCTTGCCTCAGAGGCAAAAACAACGTCGAGAACCGGTCAGCGCTGCGCGACCGCCTGCTTGACCAGCGTCTTTCCGAAGTCCCACATCAGTCCGCCGCCGCCGTGGGCGTCGTCCATGACCGCGGTGAAGGCGGTGACGAACCGGTCCACGTCCGCCTCGTCGATGATCAGCGGCGGGATCAGCTTGATCACCTCCAGGTGGTCCCCGGAGACCTGGGTGAGGATCCGGTGCCGCTGGAGCAGCGGGACGACGACCATCTGGGCGAAGAGACCCTTGCGGGCCGCCTGGAGCATCGTCCAGCGCCCGCGCAGTCCGAGCGAGGACGGCCGCCCGAACTCGATCCCGATCATCAGGCCGCGCCCGCGGATCTCGTGCAGCAGCTCGTACCGCGGCACGAGCTCCCGCAGACGACCGGAGAGCAGGTCGCCGATCCGGCGGGCGTGCGCGACGGTGCCCTCGTCCTCCATCACCGAGAGGACGGCGAGCCCGGCGGCCATGGCCTGGGCGTTCGACCCGAAGCTCGCCGAGTGGACCAGGACCCGGTCCATCGACGAGTAGACCTTCTTGAAGATCCAGTCCTTGCCGAGGGTGGCGCCGACCGGGACGTAGCCGCCGGAGAGCGCCTTGGCGACGCAGACCAGGTCCGGCTCGACGCCCTCCTCGTGCTGGTAGGCGTAGAAGTCGCCGGTCCGGCCGAGCCCCGTCTGCACCTCGTCCGCGACGAGCAGCGCGCCGTGCCGGTGCAGCAGCTCCTGGGCGTCCCGGAGGAAGCCCGGGGGCGCCGCGTGGACGCCCTTGCCCTGGATGGGTTCGACGACGAAGGCGGCCACGTCGCCCCTGCGCAGCTCCCGCTCCAGGGCGTCGAGGTCGCCGAGGGCGATCGCGGTGTCCGGCAGGAGCGGGTCGAAGCCCTCCCGGAAGCCCTGCTCGCCGTTGACGGAGAGGGAGCCGGTGGTGAGCCCGTGGAAGGCGTGGTGGCAGTAGAGGACCCTCGGCCGCCCGGTGGCGTACCGGGCGAACTTGAGGGCGGTCTCCACGGCCTCGGTGCCGCTGTTGCCGAAGAAGACCCGGTCGAGGTGGGGGCTGTGGGTGAGCAGCTTCTCGGCGAGGAGGCCCGGCAGCGGCTGGCAGTCGAAGCGGGTGAGGTCGGCGAGCCGGGCGTCCAGGACGTCGTGGAGGGCCTTGCGGACGACGGGGTGGTGCCGTCCGAGACCCATCACGCCGAAGCCGGCGAGCATGTCGAGGTGGTCGACGCCGTCGGCGTCCCAGAAGTGGGCGCCCTCGGCCCGCTCGTAGACCTTGTCGAAGCCGATGGTGTGCAGCATGCGCGGCAGCTGGGGATTGAGGTACCGGGCGTGCAGCTCGTACCGCTCGGCGCCGCGCTCGGAGAGCAGCGCCCGCAGGTCGAACCCGCCGGTCATGACGGGGTGTTCCCGGAGACGGTCTCCCGGATCGCGCGCAGGGACTCCTTGAGGGAGCCCATGGTGGCGAGGACGGCGGTGGGCTCGTAGCCGCAGTGCGCCATGCAGTTGGCGCAGCGCGGGTCCTTGCCGCGGCCGTACTTGTCCCAGTCGGTGTCCTCGACGAGCTCGCGGTACGTGGGGACGTATCCGTCGCTCATCAGGTAGCAGGGTCGCTGCCAGCCGAAGAGCGAGTAGTTGGGAATGGCCCAGGCGGTGCAGGGGAAGTCGGCCTTTCCTTCCAGGAAGTCCAGGAAGAGCGGCGAGTGGTTGAGCCGCCAGCGGCGCCTGTTGCCGCCGGCGAAGGCCTTCCTGAAGAGCTCGCGGGTCTGCTCGACGCCGAGGAAGTGCTCCTGGTCGGGAGCCTTCTCGTAGGCGTAGGCGGGCGAGATCATCATTTCGTCGACCTGGAGGTCGTCGTTGAGGAAATTGAGCACCTCGATGACGGTCTGCGGGGTGTCGGTGTTGAAGAAGGTCGAATTGGTGGTGACCCGGAAGCCGCGCCGCTTGGCCTCCTTGATGGCCGCCACCGCCTCGTCGAACACGCCCTCCTTGGCGACGGACTCGTCGTGCCGTTCCCGCAGGCCGTCGATGTGGACGGCGAAGGCGAAGTACGGGGAGGGGGTGAACTTCTCCAGCTTCTTGCGCAGCAGCAGCGCGTTGGTGCAGAGGAAGACGTACTTGCGCCGGTCCACCAACTGGCGCACGATCTCGTCGATCTGAGGATGCATCAGGGGCTCGCCGCCCGCGATGGACACCATGGGCGCGCCGGACTCCAGGACCGCGCCGACCGCCTGGGCGACCGGCATGCGCTGCTTGAGGACACCCGCCGGGTGCTGGATCTTTCCGCAGCCCTCGCACTTGAGGTTGCAGGCGTAGAGCGGCTCCAGCTCGACGATCAGCGGGAACTTGTCCCGCTTGCGGAGCTTCTGTTCGAAGAGGTAGGTCCCGACCCGGATGGACTGACGGAGCGGCATGGCCATAACTCGTTCACCTCCTGGGGAGCAGCAAAGAACGGTGCCATTCGAAGAAAGCGGGAAGGACGGCACGAAGAACACGGAAGGCTGATATTCCCCCGCGTACCGTGCCGATCCGGACCAGTTCATGTTCCGGAGCGTCCACGACCACCCGGACGGCCGCAACCGGGCGGGGTCCGCACGACGTCGCGGTACGGAGCGTGGCGGCGGACTCCATGTCGACGGCGATCGCGCCGCCGGCGGCCAGCGCGGCCCGCTCGGGGCCGCGCACCACGTGGTCGGAGCCGATCAGCGGCCCGGTGTGGACGGCGTGCCGGGGCACCGCCTTGGTCAGGGCCTTCACCAGGAGCTCGGTCCCGGTGCAGAGGGTCGTGCCGTCGGGCCCGCGGGTCTCGTCGGCGACGATCAGGTCCCCCGGGTGCATGCCCGGCGCGAGGCCCGCGCAGAAGCCGGAGGCGATCACCGCGGCGTCCCGCCGGGGCTCCTCGCCGAGGACCCGGGACACGGCCCGCCGGGCCCGGTCCGGGCCCATGCCGGTGCGCAGCACGGTCACCGGGCCGGACGCGCCGCCCCGCTCCCCGCTACGCAGGGCGAACTGCTCGATGCCGAGCGCGCAGGCGATCAGCAGCGGCGGGCCGGCACCCGGGCCGGGCTCGCGGCCCATCAGTCCGCCTTGCGCGGCGCGGGGTCGCCGTGCACGTAGCGGCCGAGTGCCGTGAGCGGGAACACCTGCCGGTAGAGGTGGTAGTTGATGGAGAAGTCCCAGGGGAAGCCGGTGCCGGTGAAGTGCGGCTCGTCCCAGGAGCCGTCCTCCCGCTGGCTCTCGGCCAGCCAGGCGACGCCCCGGCGGACGGGCTCGGAGTCGCGCTCGCCGGCGGCGAGGAGGGCGATCAGCGCCCAGGCCGTCTGGGAGGCGGTGGAGGGGCCGCGCCCGACCCACTCCTCCTCCTTGTACGAGCGGAGGTCCTCGCCCCAGCCGCCGTCGTCGTTCTGCACGGTCGCGAGCCAGGCGACGGCCCGGCGGATCGCCGGGTGGGAGGCCGGCAGGCCGGCGGCGGCGAGCGCGGGGAGCACCGAGCCCGTGCCGTACACGTGGTTGACGCCCCAGCGGCCGAACCAGGCGCCGTTGGGCTCCTGTTCGGCGAGCAGCCACTCGATGCCCCGGCGGGCGCGCGGGTCGTCGGCCATTCCCTCGTACGCGAGCATCTCCACCACGTGGGCGGTGACGTCGGCGGAGGGCGGGTCGATGACCTCGCCGAAGTCGCAGAACGGCAGCTTGTTGGGGAAGGCGCTGGTGTTGTCGGCGTCGAAGGCCCCCCAGGCGCCGTTGCGCGACTGCATGCCGAGCGTCCAGCGGGCGCCGCGGGCGACGGCCGCCTCCACCCGGGCGGGGTCGGGGTGCTCGACCCGGCGCAGGGCGAGCAGGACCTCGGCGGTGTCGTCGATGTCGGGGTAGTTGTCGTTGTGGAACTCGAACGCCCAGCCGCCCGGCGGGAGTCCGGGCCGGCGCACCGCCCAGTCGCCGGTCCGGGTGATCTCCTCGTCGAGCATCCAGTCCACGGCCTTCACGAGCGCCGGATGGTCGGGGCGGAGGCCCGCGTCGGCGAGGGCGATGGTGGCGAGGCAGGTGTCCCAGACGGGCGACTGGCAGGCCTCGATCATCCGCGAGCCGTCCTCGCGCCAGACGGCGAACCGGTCGAGGGACTCCAGGCCGGCCCGCATGACCGGGTGTCCGAGGTCGTAGCCGAGGAGGTGGAGGGCGATGACCGAGTAGACGGCGGGGGGCTGGATGCCGCCCCAGCAGCCGTCGTTCTCCTGGCGCTCGACGATCCACCGGGCGGCGACGTTCATGGCCGTCCTGCGCAGTCCGCGCGGGGCGAAGCGGTGGTAGACGTGCAGTGCCTTGTCGAGCCGCTGGAAGATCCCGTCCCAGCCGGTGGCCGGGGCGAGCGGCCGGGGCGGGTTCGGCCGCGCGGGGTCGGTGTGCAGTTCGTCCAGGGGGAAGGGCGCGGGCCGGACCGGGCGCTTCGCGGAGACCACGGTGAGCGGCACGATCGTCTGCCGGGCCCAGCAGCCGAAGTCGTAGATGTTGAGCGGGAACCACTTCGGCAGGAAGATCAGCTCCGGCGGCAGCTCGGGCAGGTCCTCCCAGCGCCACCAGCCGAAGAGGGCCAGCCAGATCCGGGTGAAGACCCGGGTGGCGGCGATCCCGCCCCGGGCGCGGACCCAGGCGGAGGCGCGGACCATGTGCGGGGCCTCGGGCGGGTCTCCGGCGAGCCGCAGGGCCACGTAGGCCTCGACGGTGGCGGAGAGCTCGCCGGGCCCGCCGTAGAAGGTGGCCCAGGCGCCGTCCTCGCCCTGTCCGCGGCGGATGTGGAGGGCGGCGGCGCGGGTGGTGTCGGCGTCGAGGATGCCCAGGAACTGGCGGAGGAGCAGGTCCTCGGCGTCCATGGTGACGTTGGTCTCCAGGTCGCCCTTCCACCAGCCGGCCGGGTCCTGCCGGGCGAGCAGGTGCTCGACGGCCCGTTCGACGGCCCGCGCGGCGGTGCCGTCGAGGCCGAGGGCGCCGGGGGCGGTCCCGCCGGGGACCGGGCCGGCGGCCGGGGCGGCCCCGTCCGGCCCGGGCGCGCCGGGCGCAGCCGTGGCACCGGTGTCGTTCGTCTTGCTGGCCGCGGCTGCCCGGGGGCCCACGGCCCCGGCGCTTCCGTCGGTCGTCGCTGTCATGGCTTCCCCTTCGTGCAGTCGGTTTCTTCTGCTCCTGCGGGTCTGCCGTCGGCCGGCGCCGGATGGCACCGGCCGGCGACTGCGAACTCATATCAGGGTGATGGTGATCATCTCTTCCGTACGACCACGAAATCGGCCAGTGCGACGAGCTGGTCCCGCACCCGCGCCGGCATGTCCACCTCGTTCAGCGCCGCGATCGCGATCGCGTGCTGGCGGCGGGCCTCCTGGGAGGTCCACTCGCGTCCTCCGGCCTCCTCGATGAGGGCCGCGCGGGCGGCGAACTCCTCCTCGGAGAAGGTGTCGAAGTCGATGGACTTGGCGTCCGCGGCGAGCAGCTCGCCGAGCCGCTCGGAGGCCGGGCCGCCCGCGGCGAGGGCGGCGACGACCGGCAGGGACTTCTTGCGCTGCCGCAGGTCGCTCCAGGTCTGCTTGCCGGTGGCCTCCGGGTCGCCCCAGATGCCGAGCAGGTCGTCCACGGCCTGGAAGGCGAGGCCGAGGTGGTAGCCGTACTCCTCCAGCTTGTCGGCGGTGCGGTCGTCGGCCCCGCCGAGGACGGCGCCGATGGAGACCGCGCAGGCGAGCAGGGCGCCCGTCTTGTTGCCCTCCATCTCCAGGCACTCCTCGACGGTGACCCGCTCGCGGTGCTCATAGGAGATGTCCTGGGCCTGGCCGTCGATGAGCTTGCGGCTGGCCGTGGTCAGTCGGCGGGTGGCGCGGCCGGCCTCGACGGTGCCGATCTCGAGGAGGATCTCGTTGGCCAGGGCGAAGAGGGCGTCGCCGACGAGGATCGCCTGCGCGGGGCCGTGCACCTTCCACACCGTGTCGCGGTGGCGGCGCTGCTCGTCGCCGTCCATCAGGTCGTCGTGGAGCAGCGAGAAGTTGTGCACGAGCTCCACGGCGACGGCGCCGGGGATCCCGACCTCGGGCGCGGCGCCCGCGGCCTCGGCCGACAGCAGGGCGAGCGCCGGGCGGACGGCCTTGCCGCCGTCGCCGTCGGCGGGGTTGCCCTGCGCGTCGATCCAGCCGAAGTGGTAGGCGGCCACGGTGTCCATGGGCGGCGCGAGGCGGTCGACGGCCGCCCGCAGTACGGGGGTGGACAGGGTCCGCCCCCGCTCCAGCAGTGCGGACACGTCCGCGGTGTCGACGGCCGGATGTTCCGGCGGCGCTGTCGGCACGGTCTCTCCTCTTGTTCCGGTACTCACACTCATACCGCCTCCTGCAGCGGATGGTCATGGCGGCGGCCGAGGGCGGAGAGCGCGGCGCCCGCGGCGCTGAATCCGCTGCGGACTGCACCCTCCATGGTCGCGGGCCAGCCGGTGGCGGTCCAGGCCCCGGCCAGGTACAGCCCCGGGGCCCTGGTGCGGGCGCCGGGCCGGAGCCGGCCGACGCCCGGGGTGGGGGCGAACGTGGCCGTCCGCTCCCTGGTGACGAAGAAGTCGCGGATCCCGGCGCCGCGGGCGGCGGGCAGGAGCCGCTCCAGCTCAGGGAGGTACTTCGCGCGCAGGGCGGCGACGGGCTCGTCGATCTCGTCCTGGGCGGCGGACTGGGAGACGGCGAGGTACTGGCCCCCGCCGGTGAGTCCGGAGGAGTCCGTGCGGTCGAAGACCCACTGCACCGGCGAGCCGAGCGTGGTGAAGAAGGGTCGCTTCAGCACCTTGCGGTCGTAGACGACGTGCAGGTTGAGGATGGGGGCGGTGTCGATGTCGAGGAGCCGGTCGGGGTCGTCGAGGGCGCCCTCGGGGAGCAGGCCGTGGGTCTCCTGCTGCGGGACGGCGAGGACGACGGCGTCGGCCTCGATCCGCTCCCCCGGCACGTCGACGGCCCAACGTCCGTCGTCGGTACGGGAGATCCGCTCGGCCTTGGCGCGGAGCAGGGTGCGGACGCCGAGGGCGTCGAGCTCCTTCGCGGCCCGGGTGTCGTGGAGTTCGCCGAGCGGGACGTGGGCCCAGCCGATGTCGGCGGCGCCGGGCTCGGAGAGGAGCCCGGTCTTGAAGACCATCGCGGCGAGCCCCATGGCGGCCCGGGGGGCTGGGGCGTTGAGGGTGGGGATGCCGACGAGGTCCCAGAGGGCCTCCACGGCCCGCGGGGACTGTCCGTGCCGGCCGAGCCAGGTGGCGAAGTCGATGCCGTCGAGCGCCGGGTCGGCGGGGTCGAGCTTCTTCAGGGCGAGCGCGGCCCGGCCGACGGAGGCGCGTTCGGCGAGGGAGAGGTGCGGGTACGTGGCGAGGCTGCGCGCGAGGTGCAGCGGCACGGGGAGCTCGTCGCGGCGGATCCGGCCGAGCCGGGGGCCGCGGGGGTGCGCGACGTCGAGGACGGGGACGTCGAGGCGGTCCTGGAGGGGGGCGAGGCGGGCGCCGTCGACCCGGTCGAGGAACCAGCGGTAGGCAGTGCAGCAGCGCAGGTAGACGTGCTGGCCGTTGTCGACGGTCAGGTCGCCCCGGCGGAAGGAGAACGCGAGGCCGCCGAGCCGGGGCCGGCCTTCGAGCAGGGTGACGCGGACGCCGCTCTCGGCGAGCCGGAGCGCGGTGGTGATCCCGGCGAGCCCGCCCCCGACGACGACGGCCCGGTGCTGCGAACCACCGGTGCCGGTGCCGGAGCCTCCGGCAGGGGCACCCGCAGCGGTACGGGAGCCGGTGCCGGTGCCTCCGGCAGAGGCGTCCGCACCGGTACGGGAGACGGACCCGGTGCCGCCGGCAGGCGCATCAGCGCCCGTACGGGAGACGGATCCGGGCCCGGAGACGGACGCATCCGCACCGGTACGGGAGACGGAACCCGTGCCGTACCCGGTCCCGGAGCCGGACCCGGCGTCGTCGACGGCCCCGCCCGGACCGGTGCCGGTGGCCGCCGCACCCCGGCGGGTGCCGGAGACGGGTCCGGCGGGTGCCGGAGCGGTGTCCCCGGCGGGCGGGCCCGGCGGGGTGGTCCGCTCGGTTTCCTCGTGGTTCACGCCGCCTCCGTTCGGGTCGTCGTCGCGGTCGGATTCGGGGGTGCCTCGGGCAGGGACGCCGGGGCGGCGTCCGGGGTTGCCCGCAGGAGGGACGGGCGCATCAGGCGCGCCTCCTGACCGTGCGCCGGGCGATGTGGCGGGTGTCGAGGCCGGAGAGGCCGCGCACCGCGACGTACGCCTTCTCGCGGCCCGGCAGCGAGACGCGGCCGCGCAGGACGGCCTCGGGGTCGCGCTCGATCCGGTCGAGGAGGCGCCGGTAGATGCCGGCCATGGCGGCGACGCAGGCACCGCTGCGCCGGTCGAGCATCGGCAGGAGCCGGTAGCCCTCGGCGAACAGGGCGCGGGCGCGCCGCACTTCGAAGTGGACGAGGCCGGCGAAGTCGGCCCCGGACGCCGGGGTCTCGCTGTGGAAGCCGTCTCCGCAGCCGAACTTGGCGAGGTCGTCGGCGGGCAGGTAGGTGCGCCCGTTCCCGGCGTCCTCGCGTACGTCCCTGAGGATGTTGGTGAGTTGGAGCGCGAGGCCCAGGGTGTCGGCGTACTCGGGCGCCCGGTCGGCGCCCTGGGCGCCGGGCTGGGTGCCGAAGACGCCGAGGGAGAGCCGGCCGATGGCGCCGGCGACGCAGCGGCAGTAGACCTTGAGGTCGTCCCAGGTCTCGTAGGCCTCGCCGCGCACGTCCATGAGGACGCCGTCGATGAGCTCGTCGAGGCCGCCGAGCGGGATCGGGAAGCGGCGGGCGGAGTCGGCGAGGGCGACGGCGACGGGGTCGGTGTCGTCCTCCTCGACCAGGCCCTTGCGGATGCGGTCGAGGACGTCGCGGGTGGCTTCGAGCCGCTCCCGCTTCTCCTCGGGCGCGAGCGTGCCGTCGCCGATGTCGTCGACGCGCCGCGAGAAGGCGTACAGCGCGGACATCGCCTGTCGCTTCTCGGCCGGGAGCAGCCTGATCCCGTAGGCGAAGTTGCGGGCCTGCTGTCCGGTGACCGCCTCGCAGTAGCTGTAGGCGGCCTGGACCGGTGCGGACGGCTGGTGCTGGGCCTCCACGGTCGCGCTCACCCCTCTCTCCGCGCCCGGAGCAGAACCGCTCCCGCCTGGCGCATCAGGCTCGGCTTGGTGGCCTTCGGTGGGCCGGTCAGCACGTCGTACCCGGCGTCGGTGATCGCGTCGAGCGCCGCGAGTCCCCCGCCGGTGAAGCCGGCGAGGAGGACGCGGAGCCGTCCGTGGACGCTGCCGACGAGGGGGGTGCCCGCGTGGAGGAGCGCGCGGGCCCGCTCGGCCTCGAAGGCGATCAGGGCCCGCACGGAGGCGCCCGCGGTGGGCGCGGCGAGGTCGCGCTCGGTGACGTGGAAGCGCTTCAGGTCCTCGGCGGGGAGGTAGATCCGGTCGCGGGCGAGGTCCTCGGCGACGTCCTGGAGGTGCTCGACGATCTGCAGGGCGGTGCAGATCTCGTCGGAGCGGCGGATCCGCTCGGGGGTGTCGGTGCCGGTGAGGGCGAGGACGAGCCGGCCGACGGGGTTGGCGGAGAGCTCGCAGTACGCGAGGAGGTCGTCGTACGTCTCGTAGCGGCGGACCAGCTGGTCCTGCCGGTTGGCGGCGATCAGGCCGAGGAAGGGCTCGGGGGTGAGCCCGCGGCGCCGGACGGTCGGCTGGAGGGCGCGCAGCAGGGGGTGGTGGGGGGTGGAGTCGAAGACCCGCCGGAGGTCGGTCTCCAGGGCGTCGAGGAGGGCGACCCGGTCGTCCGCGGCCTCGGGGCCGACGCCGAGGTGACGGGCGTCGGCGCCGCCGGGGGCGAGGTCGCCGTCGCCGATGTCGTCGACGAGCCGGGCGAATCCGTAGACGGCCATGAGGTCGTCGCGCCAGGCGCGGGGCAGGAAGAAGGGGGCCACGGGGAAGTTCTCGTCCGCGGCCTTGCCGAGTGTGGTGCGTGAGGAGGCGTCGGTGCGCGCCTGCCGGGTCTCCGTCACTGGGCGCTTCCTGACGGAGGGACGGCGACACCCTCGTGGAGCTGGAGATTCTGCGTCATGGCCGTCACGTCTCCCGTTCTACACTGCCGATCCAATCCATCCTATTTCGGACACGCCGCCGACCCCTGACCGTAGGTCCGCCACCCGCGGGCCCGACGGCCGCGGGTACCGCCCTACTTGCCGCGAAACAGACCGGTCCAGCTTACGTTGTACGACGACCTTCGCCATTCCGGGGTGGCGGGCGTCGCGCGCCGCGTCCGCACGGAGTTCACGGTGGCCGTCAACGCCCTCGCCCGGCAAGGGAGTTCGGGATCAGCCGACCGTCGCCCCGGAGACCACCATCGCGAGGGTCGCCTCGACGACGACGCCGCGGCCCTGGGCGGAGAGGCGACGGAGAGGCCCGTCGACCAGGAGGAGTGACAGTCCGTGCACGGCCGACCACGCGGCGGCGGCGGTGGCGGGGCGGCCGCCGGGCCGTGCGGCGCCCTGCCGGGCGAGCGCTTCGAGCGCCTCCCTGAGCAGGGCGAACGCCCGGATCTCGGGTTCGGCGGGCGGCCGGACGGGCACGGGCTCGTCCGCGGCGGGGCGGGGGACGCAGAACGCGGCCCGGTAAAGACCGGGCTGCTCCACGGCGAAGCCGACGTATCCCCGGCAGAGGGCGGTGACCCGGCGCTCGGCGGCGAGGCCGGGGTCGTCGGCGCCGGGCTCGCGGGCGGCGGCCCGCTCCATGGCGGCGGCGAGTTCCCGCCGGGCGTGGGCCCGGACGGTCCTGAGGAGTTCGCCGCGCCCGTCGAAGTGCCGGTAGGCGGCGGTGGGCGAGACGCCGACCCGGCGGGCCGCCTCGCGCAGGACGACCCGCTCGGGTCCTCCTTCGGTGGCGAGGTCGACGGCCGCGCAGATCAGCGCGTTGCGCAGATCGCCATGGTGGTAGGTCTTTCCCGCCGAGGTCGCTGCCATGGACGTATCCTGCCCGAAGTTAACCGCATGAACATTCCAGGTGGGGGAGCGACGCGCGGGAACCGGAAGAGCCCCTACCGGATGAATCGATCCGGCAGGGGCTCCTGGGCCTCGGGCCTCAGCGCGCGGTCTCCCGCTCGTACGCCTTGAGGACCTCCTCCGTGGGGCCGTCCATCAGGAGCTGCCCCTTCTCCAGCCAGAGCACCCGGTCGCAGGTGTCCCGGATGGACTTGTTGCTGTGGCTCACCAGGAAGACCGTGCCGGCCTCCTTGCGGAGCTCGCGGATGCGCTCCTCGGAACGGATCTGGAACTTGCGGTCACCGGTCGCGAGCGCCTCGTCGATGAGGAGGACGTCGTGGTTCTTGGCGGCCGCGATGGCGAAGCGGAGCCGGGCGCCCATGCCGGAGGAGTACGTCCGCATGGGGAGGCTGATGAAGTCGCCCTTCTCGTTGATGCCGGAGAAGTCGACGATGTCCTCGTAGCGGGAGCGCACCTCCTCGCGGCTCATGCCCATGGCGAGGCCGCCCAGGATCACGTTGCGCTCGCCGGTGAGGTCGTTCATGAGGGCCGCGTTGACGCCCAGGAGCGAGGGCTGCCCGTCGGTGTAGACCTTGCCGCTCTCGGTGGGAAGCAGGCCGGCGATCGCGCGCAGCAGCGTGGACTTGCCGGAGCCGTTGGTGCCGATGAGGCCGATGGCCTCGCCCCGGTAGGCGGTGAAGGTGACGCCGCGGACGGCGTGGACCTTGCGGACGCCCCGGGAGACCTCCGCCTTGCCCCGGCCGACGATCCGGCTGAGCGCCGCCGTGGCGCTGCCCTTGCCGCCGCCTCCGGTGTTGACCCGGTAGACGATGTGGACGTCGTCGCAGATGACGGTGGGGACGCGGTCCTGGTTGGTGTCAGCCACGGCCGTACTTCTCCTCTGCCTTCCAGAAGTAGACGAACCCGCCGATGCCGAAGACGAGGGCCCAGGCGAGGGCGGTCATCCAGACGTGCGACGGCAGGTTCTCGGCGCCGTAGCCCTCGATGAGGGAGTAGCGGATCAGGTCCATGTAGACCGCCGCCGGGTTGTACATGAGGACGTCGGCGATCCACGCCGGCTTGTCCGCCAGCATGGCCTGGATCGAGAACATCACGCCGGACGCGTACATCCACGTGCGCATGACGAACGGCATCAGCTGGGCGAGGTCGGGCGTCTTGGCGCCCATCCTGGCCATGATCAGGGCCAGCCCGATGTTGAACACGAACTGCAGGATCAGCGCCGGGACCAGCAGCAGCCACCGGAGGGAGGGGTAGCTGCCGAAGGAGATCGCGACCGCCACGAGCACGATCATCGAGAACAGCAGCTGCTGGAGCTGCTGGAGCGAGAAGGAGATCGGGAGGGTGGCGCGCGGGAAGTGCAGGGCCCGGACCAGGCCGAGGTTGCCCGAGATGGCCCGGACGCCCGCCATCACCGAGTTCTGGGTGAAGGTGAACACGAAGATGCCGGTGACCAGGAACGG
Source organism: Streptomyces sp. NPDC053513 (assembly GCF_044544765.1). Taxonomy (NCBI): domain Bacteria; kingdom Bacillati; phylum Actinomycetota; class Actinomycetes; order Kitasatosporales; family Streptomycetaceae; genus Streptomyces; species Streptomyces sp. NPDC053513. The sequence continues at coordinate 101,142 of NZ_JBITXP010000006.1, read as the reverse complement.
GATGTAGACGTCCTCGCTCAGGCCCTTACCGGCGCCGAGGATCAGCCCGAAGATCAGGTAGTACACCAGGGCGTTCAGCAGGGGGGTCGCCACCTGCCACACCTGGCCCAGCTTCGCCTGGCTGTACTGGGCGGTCAGCTTCGCCGAGGAGAAGGCCAGGATGAAGTGGCGACGGCTCCACAGATCGCGGACGTACTCGAACAGGCCGGGCCGGGCACCGCTGACGGCGAGGCCGTACTTCGCGGCGAGGGCGGCCGGCTCCAGGCCCTCGTCGACGGAGGACGGAGGCGCGCTCGTCGCGACCGCCCCGCCCAGGTGTGTGTCACTCACAGTCGAAACTTTCGTGTTCAAGATGCGCGGCACGTGGAGTACCACGATGTCAGACGACCGGGGGGCGACCCAGCCGGGTCAGGCGCCACACCGTACGCCACCTCATGGGGCGGCGCGGTCCGCAGGGGGTCGTCCAGCCCGCGCGGAATCCGCCGAGCCACGCCTTCAGCGCGGAGGGCGAGGGCCGCCGGGCCAGCGTGAGCAGGAGCCAGACGCCGAGGTAGACCGGCACCAGGGGCGCGGGCAGATTGCGACGTGCCAGCCACACTCGGTTGCGGGCCACGTTGAAGTGGTACGAGGCGTGCCGGGACGGGGCTGTGGTGGGGTGCAGCAGCACCATGTCGGAACGGTAGTCGATCATCCAGTCGGCGTCGAGCGCGCGCCAGGCGAGGTCGGTCTCCTCGTGCGCGTAGAAGAACTCGTCCGGCAGGCCGCCGACTTCGGCGAAGACCTTGGTGCGGACGGCGTTGGCGCCGCCGAGGAAGGTGGTCACCCGCGAGGAGCGCATCGGGTCGGCCGAGCGGAGCCGCGGCACGTGCCGGCGCTGGGTGGCCCCGGTCTCCGGATCGGCGATCCGGAAGCTGATGATGCCGAGGCGCGGGTCGGCGGTGAAGGCCTGCCGGACCAGTTCGACGGTGTCCCGGTGGGCGAGCAGCCCGTCGTCGTCGAGGAAGAGGAGGACGTCGACGTCGGTGCCGCCGGGGCCGAAGGCCTCGATGCCGACGTTCCGGCCGCCGGGGATGCCGAGGTTCTCGGGCAGGTCGACGGTCCGCACCCAGTCGGGCACCCCGGTGACCGGGGTGCCCTGACCGACGACGACGACCTCGACGGGGTCGCCCTCCTGCGCGGCGACCGAGTCGATGAGCGCGCGCAGGTCGTCGGGGCGGGTGCCCATCGTGATGATGACGGCACCCACCCTGAGCGGCGTGCTCACGGCCGGCCTCACTTCAGCCTGCTGGAGACCATGATCGACACGAGGTGCAGCACGGTCTGGAGCAGTGCGATGCCGGCGAGGACGGCGACACCGAGCCGGGAGAAGAAGAGGTCTCCCCTGGCCTGGTCCGCGATCGCCAGGACCACGATGAGCAGCGAGGCCTCGATGCCGAGGACGAGCCGGTGGAACTTGAGCGCGGCGGCGGCCCGGCGGGCCAGCGCCATGCCGGAGGAGCGCGGCTCGGACGCCGCCTCCTTGACCGGCGGCAGGCCGCCCTGGTGGCGGGCGACGCCGACGAGGTCGGTCTCGGCCTTGATCAGGATGGCGCCGAGCGCGGCGAGCGTGCCCAGGAAGGCCCACAGCCAGTCGATCCGGCCCGAGCCCCACAGGTCGGCGGCGCGCAGTCCGAAGCCGACGAGGACGGCCGCGTCGCACAGGTAGGCGCCGACCCGGTCCAGGTAGACGCCGGCCAGCGAGTACTGCTTCTTCCAGCGGGCCACCTCGCCGTCGACGCAGTCGAGCAGCAGGTAGAGCTGGACCATGAGCGCGCCGAGCAGCGCCCCCGGGATCCCGGGCACCAGCAGGGCCGGTGCGGCGAGGACGCCCGCGAGCGTCATGACGTACGTCAGCTGGTTCGGCGTGACGCTGGTGCCGACGAGCTGTCGGGTGATCCTGAGCGAGATCTCCCGCATGTAGAGGCGGCCGCCCCAGTGCTCACCGCTCCGCCGGTCCTTCACGCCCGGGGGGTGGACGACCGGGCGGAGCTCCGCCACCGAGGGCTTCCGCACCGGACGGGCCTCAGCTACCGATGGATTTGGCATAGTCGGCGTACGCGTCCCTGATCTCGTCGTCGGACAGGTCGAGGTGTTCGAGGATGGTGAAGCGGCCCGGCCGGGTCTGCGGGGCGAAGGACACCGCCCGGACGAACTCGTCCGCGGTGAAGCCCATCTCCTCCGACAGGACGGGCAGCCCGTGCCGGCGGAGGGTCTCGACCATCAGGGCGGACGCGTCGCGGTCGCCGCGCAGGTGCATGGCGAAGGCCGCGCCGAGACCGCACTGCTCGCCGTGGCTGGCGGCGCGGGCCGGGAAGAGCAGGTCGAAGGCGTGGCTGATCTCGTGGCAGGCGCCCGAGGAGGGACGGCTGTCACCGCTGATCGACATGGCGATGCCGGACATCACCAGGCCCTCGGAGAGGGTCACGAGGAAGTCGTCGTCGCCCACGCCGCCGGGGTGGCGGAGCACGGCCTCGCCGGCGCTGCGGGCCATGGCGGCCGCGAGGCCGTCGACCGGCTCGCCGGTCTCGCGGTGCGAGAGCTCCCAGTCCGCGATGGCGGAGAGGTTGGAGATCGCATCGCCGATGCCGGAGCGGACGTAGCGCACGGGGGCGTCCCGGATCACGTCGAGGTCGATGACCAGCGCGATCGGGGTGGGGACGCCGTACGAGCCGCGGCCGTTGTCGTTGTCCAGGGTGGAGATCGGCGAGCAGATCCCGTCGTGCGACAGGTTGGTGGCGATGGCCACCAGCGGCAGCCCGACCCGGGCCGCCGCGTACTTGGTCACGTCGATGATCTTGCCGCCGCCGAGGGCGACCACGGCGTCGTACCGCTTGCCGCGCATGGCGTCGGCGAGCTTCACGGCCTCGTCGATCGTGCCGCCCGATACCGGGTACCAGTCGGCGCCGGGCAGCTCGGGGGCGAAGTGGTCACGCAGCTTGAGGCCCGAGCCGCCGCTGATGGCGACGGCGATCTTGCCGTTGCTGGAGATCCGCTGGTCCGCGAGGAGCGCGGACAGGTCGTCCAGCGCTCCCCGGCGGATGTCGACGACGACCGGCGAGGGGATCAGCCGGGTCAGTACTGGCACGCGATCTCACGGCCCTTCGCGAGGTCGTCGTGGTTGTCGATCTCGACCCACTTGACGTCGCCGATGGGGGCCACGTCGACGGTGAAGCCGCGGTTGACGAGCTCCTGGTAGCCGTCCTCGTAGTAGAGGTCGGGGTCGCGCTCGAAGGTGGCCTTGAGGGCGTCGGCGAGCTCCTCGGCGGCCTCGGCCTCGATGAGGGTGACGCCGATGTACTCACCGGTGGCGGTGGCCGGGTCCATCAGCTTGGTGATGCGCTGGACGCCCTTGCCCTCGGCGGTGATGACCTTCATCTCCTCGTCGGCGAGGTTCTTCACCGTGTCGAGGGCGAGGATGATCTTCTGGCCGTTGCCGCGGGCGGCGAGCAGCGTCTTCTCGACGGAGACCGGGTGGACGGTGTCGCCGTTGGCGAGGATCACACCGCGCTTGAGGACCTCACGGGCGCACCACAGGGAGTAGGCGTTGTTCCACTCCTCGGCCTTGTCGTTGTCGACCAGGGTGATCTGGAGGCCGTACTTGGCCTCCAGGGCCTCCTTGCGGTCGTAGACGGCCTCCTTGCGGTAGCCGACGACGATCGCGACCTCGGTGAGGCCGATCTCGGCGAAGTTCTTGAGGGTGCCGTCGAGGATGGTCAGCTCGTTCTCGGTGCCCTCGCCGGACACGGGCACGAGGGCCTTCGGAAGCGTCTCGGTGTAGGGGCGCAGACGCCGTCCGGCACCGGCTGCCAGTACGAGGCCGATCATGCTGTTTCTCCTTCGTCGTGAACGGCGGGTGCTCCGGAGGAGACCCAGAAGCGGATGGACTCCACGAGCACCACCAGCGCGACGGCGACCGCGAGCGCGGTCAGTGCCAGGGTGAAGTCGTCGCCGCGGGTCGCCGACAGGGCGGCGAGGACGGTCACCAGGAGCGTGCGCCCCTCGTGTCCGCCGGTGACGCGCACCAGCCAGGCGGGCGGCGCGCCGGTGCCTCCGCGAATGCGGTACACCGTGTCGTAGTGATGGTAGGCGACGGCCGCGACCAGCCCGAATGCGGCGGGGAGCGCCTGTGGGGCGTCGGAGCGGGCCGCGAGCACGAGGACGGTGGTGTACTCGGCGGCGCGGAAGAGCGGGGGCACGAGCCAGTCGAGGGCGCCCTTGAGGGGGCGGGCGACGGCGGCGCCGGCGAAGATCGCGTACATGGCCGCGGCGACGACGGTGCCGCCGTCCCCGAACGGGCGACCGAGGACCGCGGGAAGCAGCACGCCCGTGGCGATCAGTGCGAGAACGAAGCCGGGGAGCAGCTGGAGTCCGGCGCGGCCGAAGAGCCGGCCCGCGAGCCCGGCCAGCGGACCCGAGTCCGTGAGGTCCGCCAACGCCTGGGCGGCCCGGTCCGTGCGCTTGGCCTTGCGGGTCAGGGAGCGCAGGACGCGGCCCGCCGTGGTGTAGCAGGCGCCGAAGGCGCAGCCGACGATCAGGGCCCAGAAGACGATCCGGGGGCTGGTGGCCGCCGTGAGGACGGCGATCATCGCCCAGCGCTCGCCGATCGGCAGGATGATCATGCGGCGGGCCCAGACCGTCCAGCCGACGCTGTCGAGCCTGCTGGAGAGGGCCAGGCTGGTCTTGGCCGCGGTGCCCGTGCTCTCGGCGTTCGCCTCGTTGAAGGAGAAGTCCACGACGTGCCGGCAGGTCATGAGGACCATCGCGCCGAGGGCGAGCGCCCAGACGTCGTCGCCGTTGCGGGCGGCGCCGAGGGCCAGGCCCGCGTAGAAGGCGTACTCCTTGGCCCGGTCGAAGGTCGCGTCGAGCCAGGCGCCCATCGTCGAGTACTTGAGCGCGTAGCGGGCGAGCTGCCCGTCGGTGCAGTCGAGGACGAAGGAGACGATGAGGAGGACGCCGGCGGCGACGTAGCCGCCGCGGACGCCGGTGGCCGCGCAGCCGGCCGCGATCAGCGCGGTGAGCAGCGAGGCGGTGGTGACCTGGTTCGGGGTGAGGCCGCGGCGCGCGCACCAGCGGGCGATGTAGCGCGAGTACGGGCTGATGAAGAAGGTGGTGAAGAAGCCGTCGTGCGCCTTGACGGCCGAGCGCAGGCGGACGGCCTCGTCGTCGACGGCGTCGACGGCGGCGCGGGCCGCGTGGCGGGCCTCCGCGTCGGTGGGCACGGTGGCGACGAGGGTGCCGAGCTGGGGCCGGTGCACGGCGACGCCGTCGGCGTCGAGGGCCTCGGCGAGGGAGTCGGTGAGGCCGTGCGCGTCGGTGAGCGTGCCGTTGCCGGTGGCCCCGGCGGTCGTGGAGACCGTCTCCAGGGCGCGGGCGAGCGCGGGGCGGGCCTCCCGCTGGGCGGTGAGCGCGCCGGGGGCGGCGGCCGCCGGGAAGCGGGGGTCGGTCAGGGCGAGGCGCAGCGCGTGCAGGTGACCGACGAACCGGGGGTCGACGAGCGCGACGCGCTCGCCCGCCGGGACGGCGGCCAGCAGGACGCGGGCCTCCTCGGTGCCGGAGGCGATCCGGACGTCGAAGCCGAGCGACCGCAGATCACCGTCGAGCGAGGATCCGGGTGCCGGCGGGCCGGTGAGGATGGCGGTCGACAGACGAACTCACTCCTTGGAGCTGACGGAGGGGCCGGCCGGGCCATGGCGGTCCCGGCGCGGCGGTGCGGCCCGGCACCGGGCGGCGACACGTCGGCTGAGGCTATCGGATGAACGGAACGCGATTTCACCGAGGCTTCGCCGACAGGACTCCCCCGGGACCGTCCGTGTCCGTCCGGGTGCGCCGCGTTCCGCGGAGATCATCATGGGCGATCGGCGGCCCGCCCCACAAACCCCTTCGCCCAAGGCCGGTGGCGCGGCCTCTCGTTCCGACGTCGTCGCAGGTCAGAGCATATGACAACGGTGTTCACTACCGTGTTGCACATACCCCCCACCCGTAGTTCACTTGCGCATCGGGGCACACACACGACACGACCGGGAGGCCTTGTCATGGGGGCTGGACACGATCACGGGCACAGCCACGGCGGCCCGCCGCCCACGGGCACGGCGGCCGCCGCGTACAAGAACCGGCTGCGGATCGCACTCGGCATCACGCTCTCCGTGATGGTGATCGAGATCGTCGGCGGTCTGGTCGCCGACTCGCTCGCCCTGATCGCGGACGCGGCGCACATGGCCACCGACGCGGTCGGCCTCGCGATGGCGCTCCTCGCCATCCACTTCGCGAACCGTCCCCCCTCGGGGAACCGCACCTTCGGGTACGCCCGGGCCGAGATCCTGGCCGCGCTCGCCAACTGTCTGCTGCTGCTCGTCGTCGGCGGGTACGTGCTGTACGAGGCGGTCCAGCGGTTCATCGAGCCGGCCGAGACCAAGGGCGGCCTGGCGATCGCGTTCGCGGTGATCGGCCTGGTGGCCAACGTGATCTCGCTGTCGCTGCTCATGCGGGGCCAGAAGGAGAGCCTCAACGTGCGCGGGGCGTACCTGGAGGTGCTCGCGGACGCGCTGGGTTCGGTCACCGTGATCGTCGCGGCCGCGATCATCCTGGCGACGGGCTGGCAGTACGCGGACCCGATCGCCTCGATCGTGATCGGTCTGATGATCGTGCCGCGCACGGTCAAGCTGCTGCGCGAGACCCTGGACGTCCTCCTGGAGGCGGCGCCGAAGGGCGTCGACATGGCGGAGGTGCGGGCGCACATCCTGGCCCTGCCGGGCGTCGAGGACGTGCACGACCTGCACGCCTGGACGATCACCTCGGGGATGCCGGTGCTCTCCGCGCACGTGGTCGTCGACCAGGACGCGCTGGACTCGGTCGGGCACGAGAAGATGCTGCACGCCCTGCAGGGCTGCCTGGGCTCGCACTTCGACGTGGAGCACTGCACCTTCCAGCTGGAGCCGGCCGGGCACGCGGAGCACGAGGCGAAGCTCTGCCTCTGAGCGACCCCCTGCTGTTAGTCTCGTCGTACGAACGTGTGGGGAGAGGAGCTGAGGTTGATGACCGTCGCGATGGAGGCTGCCCCGAGCGGCAGCACCCGGTCGTCCCTCAGCCTCCGGGTCTCCGGCTGACCTGATCCCGGTCCTTCCACCGGTACGTCACGTCGTCGGCCGGGGCCCTTTCACCCCAAGGGTTTCCACGTTGTCCGACAACGCTCTGCACGACTCCTTCTTCGCCCTGCACCACGGCCTGCCGCGGCAGGGCCCCGGCTCCGACGCCACCACCCGTCGGCTCCTCGCGCTCTCGGGCCGCCTTCCGGAGCGCCCGCGCGTGCTCGACCTGGGCTGCGGCCCGGGCCGCTCCGCGCTGCTCCTGGCCGCCGAGGCCGGCGCCGAGGTGACCGCCGTCGACACGCACGAACCGTTCCTCGCGGAGCTGCGGGAGGCCGCCGCCGCCCGTGGGCTCGACGGCGCGATCCGCACCGTGAACGCCGACATGCGCGCGCTGCCGTTCCCCGACGGCTCCTTCGACCTGGTCTGGGCGGAGAGCTCGGTCTTCGTCCTCGGCTTCGACCGGGCGCTGGCCGCATGGCGCCGACTGCTGGCCCCCGGGGGCACGCTGGTGCTCACCGAGTGCGTCTGGACCACCGAGGAGCCGGGCCCGGCGGCCCGCGCCTTCTGGGAGGAGCACTACGTCCTCCGTACCGTCGCCGGGAACGCGGCGGCGGCCGTGGCGGCCGGCTACCACGTCCTGGGGACCGTCCCGCAGCCCGAGAGCGACTGGGACGAGTACTACGTCCCGCTCGCCGCGCACGCCGACGCGGCGGACACCACCGTGCCCGGCATGGCCGAGGCGGTGGCGGGGGCCCGCGCCGAGATCGCGCTGCGGCGCGGGCACGGCTCCGACTACGGGTACGCCGGCTTCGTCCTGCGGGCCGCCGATCCGCGCTGGCGCACCCGGCCGGAGACCGGGGCGGACGCGGCGGAGATCCGGCGGGTCGTGGCCACGGCCTTCGGGTCGGGGGCCGCGTCCTCGGGGACGGAGGCCGAGCTGGTCGACGCGCTCCGGCGCGACGACGCCTGGCTGCCGGGCCTGTCGTACGTGGCCGAGGCCCCGGACGGCACGGTCGCGGCGCACGCGCTGATCACCCGGTGCCTGGTGGACGGCGTCCCCGCGGCCGCGCTGGCCCCGGTCTCGGTGGCACCCGCCCACCAGCGGACGGGGGCCGGGCAGGCCGTCGTCCGGGCGGTGCTGGACGCGGCGCGGCTGCGGGGAGAGTCGCTCGTGCTCGTCCTGGGCCATCCGGAGTACTACCCGCGGTTCGGGTTCGTACGGGCGTCCGAGTATGGAATCAAGCCAGGTTTCGAGGTCCCGGACGAGGCGATGATGGCGCTCGTCCTGGACGCTTCCGCCCCCGTGCCTCGGGGCACACTCGTCTATCCGGCACCTTTCGGGGTGTAGTGCCCCTTCGGACCCCTCCCGCTCCTGCCGCACCGCTTGTACTCCGGTGCGGTGGGAGCGGCCACGTCCGGACGACGAAGTGCGGACAAGCCGGTTTTGTACGGCACACTGTGGGGGCCCCACCGGGCCGAGGACCGATGCGAAGGATGGGTATGCCGACCACACCAGCCACCGCGGCTCAGATCTCGCCGGAGATCACGTCGAACGGTGTCCAGCCGTCCGGAGTCCCGGCGCCGATCATGCTCGAACTGGTCGACGAGGAGGGGAGGACCATCGGCACCGCGGAGAAGCTCGCCGCGCACCAGGCGCCGGGGCGGCTCCACCGTGCCTTCTCCGTCTTCCTCTTCGACGAGTCGGGCCGGCTGCTGCTCCAGCGGCGGGCGCTCGGCAAGTACCACTCCCCCGGCGTCTGGTCGAACACCTGCTGCGGCCACCCCTACCCGGGCGAGGCGCCGTTCGCCGCGGCGGCCCGGCGGACCTTCGAGGAGCTGGGCGTCTCGCCGACGCTGCTCGCGGAGGCCGGCACCGTCCGCTACAACCACCCGGACCCGGCCTCGGGCCTGGTGGAGCAGGAGTTCAACCACCTCTTCGTCGGTCTGGTGCAGGCCGCCCCGCGGCCGGACCCCGAGGAGATCGAGTCCACCGACTTCGTGACCGCCGAGGAGCTGGTCGAACGGCACGCCGCCGCGCCCTTCTCCGCCTGGTTCATGACGGTCCTGGACGCGGCGCGGCCGGCGATCAGGGAGCTGACGGGTCCGTCCGGGGGCTGGTGACCCCCGGCCCCGGGCACGCCCTCGGCACGCCTCCGGCCCCGGTGCCGTCGGGGCCGGGGCCCGTCCGCCCGTCCGCTCGCTCGCCGGGCGAGCGGTCAGGCGGGCCCCAGGGGCAGCGCCGCCCAGATGATCTTCCCGCCGCTCGCGGTGTGCTCGACGTCGCAGGCGCCGCCGGCCTCCTGGGCGATCTCGCGGACCAGGAGGAGCCCCCGGCCACCGGTCTGTCCCCAGTCCGCCTCCAGGGCCTTGGGGCGGTAGGGGTGGTTGTCCTCGACGGACACCCTGACCCACTCGGGGCCGATCGCGACCTCCACCGCTATCTCCGGGGAGAGCAGCGCCGCGTGCCGCACGGCGTTGGTCACCAGCTCGGAGACGATCAGCAGCAGACCGTCCATGATCTCCTCGCGGACGGGGACGCCCTGGCGGACCAGCAGGTCGCGTACGGCGTGCCGGGCCTGCGGGACGGAGACGTCGACCGCCGCGGCGGTGAAGCGCCAGACTCCTTCGTAGGACGGTTGCCGGGCGGGGACACCCCCGTGGGTCTCCACGGTCCCGTTCCCACCCTCGTGCTCGATTCTCGCCACGGATCGAGTCTTGGCAATACGCGCGAGCGGACCGGCCTACTGACCAGAAGTCGACACCTATCGGTCACCTTCTGATCGGGTGGGTATGCCAACGTCAGTTGTTCGACTGATCCTGCACGGTTTCTGGGGAGTCCGTAGGCGGGGTCTCCTGCGGCGACGGCGTCACCATACTGACGATCCGCCTGCCGCCCACCCCGATCGCGATCAGACCCAGACCGTCGAAGAGCAGGGCGAGCGAGAAGAAGACCCCGAGGACGTACCGGCTGCTGTGCGGCCAGTCGAACAGGACCAACAGGCCCAGCAGCAGCCCGAAGGCGCCCTGGAGCAGCGTCCAGCCGAACTGCGGCCCGCGCACCACCACACTGCCCACCAGCCGGAACAGCCCGCCGGTGAGGAAGAGCAGGGCGGCGAACAGCGTCAGCGCCTCCGCCGAGCCCTGCGGGTGACGGATGACCACGACACCGGCCGCGATGTTCAGGGCGGCCACCACCGCGGCGAGCCAGAAGTAGCTGGTGCCGCGCGACTGGATGGCCTGCAGCAGCCCCACGACGCCGCCGATGAGCAGCAGCCAGCCGAAGAGCAGCATCGAGGTCAGGGTGGCGACACCCGTGTAGACCAGACCGACGACACCGCCGATGACGAGCAGGGCGCCGAGCGCGGCCAGCCAGCCGAAGCCACGGCTGAGCTTCTTCCCCTCGCGCGCCATCTCCCGGACCGGGTCGGGGTCGACCCGTGCCCCTCGGGCGTCCTCGGTCATGCGGTGCCTCCTCGGAGCGACCCCTTCCTGATCGTACGTTCGGGCCCCGCGGATAGCATCCGGCCCATGGAGCCGCAGCTGAAGGACAGCGTCACGGACGGGATCGCCACCGTCGTCATCTCCAACCCCGCCAAGCGCAACGCCATGAGCGTCGGCATGTGGCGCGCCCTGCCCGCCGTCCTGGAGCGGCTCGCCGCCGACCCGGCCGTCCGGGTGCTGGTCCTCACCGGCGAGGGCGACACCTTCTGCGCCGGGGCGGACATCTCGGCGCTCCGGGAGCCCGGGGACGAGCAGCAGACGCTCGCGGTACGGGCCGAGGAGGCGCTCGCGGCCTTCCCCAAGCCGACCGTCGCGGCGGTGCGGGGCTTCTGCGTCGGGGGCGGCAGCCAGCTCGCCGCCGCCTGCGACCTGCGCTTCGCCGAGGAGGGCGCGCGCTTCGGGATCACCCCCTCGAAGCTCGGCATCGTCTACCCGTCCTCCTCGACCCGCAGGCTCACCGCCCTGGTGGGCCCCTCGACCGCCAAGTACCTTCTGTTCTCCGGCGAGTTGATGGACGCGGAGCGGGCCCTGCGGACCGGGTTCGTGGACGAGCTGCACCCGGCGGGCGCGCTGGACAAGCGGGTGGCCGAGTTCGCCCGGCTGCTCGCCTCCCGCTCGCTGCTCACCCAGGCGGCGGCCAAGGAGTTCGCCGACGGCCGGCGGGACCGGGACGCCCACTGGGCGGAGCAGGCGCGCGGCAGCGGTGACACCGCCGAGGGCGTCGCCGCCTTCCTGGAGCGCCGCGCGCCCCGCTTCACGTACGGCCTCTGAGTCTTCGCGTACGGCCTCCGAGCCGGTCTCGCGCGGGGCCGGTCCCGCGCGGGACCGGCTCGGCGAGTGGCCGGCTCGGCGGGTCGTCCGGCTCGACGCGCGACCGGCTCGGCGGACCGTCCGGCTCGACGGGCCGTCCGGCCGTTCCCTTCGTACCGACCAGTCGGTAGCGTTCGGTCCATGAAGACTGCCCTTCCCCCGCACGCGGGCCGCCGGTGCCACAACGCCCTCAACCCGATGCACTCCGCGCTGTACTTCTCCCCGGACCTGGACCGCGAGTTCACCGCCCTCGGCTTCACCGACCAGAACGCGATGCGGCTCGCCGCGCGGAGCGCCGCACTCGGTGCGGTGGGCGCGGGCACGGTCGCCGCGACCTTCTACAACTACAGCCACGCGTTCCTCTCCGGGCACCTCCCGGCCGTCTGGGAGACCGCCTCCCCCGCCGAGGTCCTGGACGCGCGGCTGCGCACCGCCGACGCCACCCTGCGGCGGCTGCTCGGCGACGACGTCCTCGCCTCCCCCGAGATGGCCGAGGCGGCGGAGCTCGCCCTGCGCGCCACCGAGGCCTGCACCCGGCACGCCCGGCCGCTCTACTCGGCCAACGCCGACCTGCCGGTGCCCGAGCAGCCCCACCTCGCCTACTGGCACGCCGCCACCCTGCTCCGCGAGCACCGCGGCGACGGCCACCTCTCGGCCCTGCTCGCCGTCGGGCTCGACCCCGTCGAGGCCCTCGCCTCCCACACCGCCACCGGCAAGGGCATGTCCCCGCGCTGGGTGCTCGGCACCCGCGGCTGGCGGCGCGCCGACTGGGAGGCGGCGCGGGAGCGGCTGCGCGAGCGCGGAATCCTCGACGCCGAGGGCGAGCTGACGGAGTCGGGGGCGGCCCTGCGCGCCGAGCTCGAGGAGCACACCGACCGGCTGGACTCCGCCCCGTACGAGCACCTCGGCGCGGCCGGGGTCGAGCGGCTCACCGAGCTGGGACGCGGCTTCCTGGTCGCGGCGGTCGGCGCGGGCGCCTTCCCTGCGGACCTGCTCGGCAAGGGCTGACCCGGCGGGACGGGGACGCGCGGGACGGGTCGGTTGCCGCATACGGGTGACCGACCCGGCAGAATGCACTCGCAAGCTTGAGGCACGAGAAGGCGAGTCGGGACACCGTGACGACGTCCATCGAAGCAAGGATCGCCGAGGAGCTCGGCGTACGCGAGCGACAGGTGAAGGCAGCCGTCGAGCTCCTCGACGGCGGTTCGACCGTGCCGTTCATCGCGCGCTACCGCAAGGAAGCGACCGAGATGCTCGACGACGCGCAGCTGCGCACCCTGGAGGAGCGGCTGCGCTATCTCCGCGAGCTGGAGGACCGCCGGTCGGCGATCCTCGACTCGGTGCGCGAGCAGGGCAAGCTGACGGCCGAGCTGGAGGCGAGCATCCGGGCGGCCGACACCAAGGCGCGCCTGGAGGACATCTACCTGCCCTTCAAGCCGAAGCGCCGGACGAAGGCCCAGATCGCCCGCGAGGCCGGGCTCGAACCGCTGGCCGAGGGGCTGCTCGCCGACCCGTCCGTCGAGCCGGCGGCCGCCGCCGCGGCCTTCGTGGACGCCGGCAAGGGCGTCGCGGACGCCGCCGCGGCCCTGGAGGGCGCGCGGGCGATCCTCGCCGAGAAGTTCTCCGAGGACGCCGACCTCATCGGCGAGCTGCGCGAGCGCATGTGGGGCCGCGGGCGGCTCGTGGCGAAGGTCCGCGAGGGGCAGGAGGAGGCGGGAGCGAAGTTCGCCGACTACTTCGACTTCGCCGAGCCCTTCACGGCGCTGCCCTCGCACCGCGTGCTCGCCATGCTGCGCGGCGAGAAGGAGGACGTCCTCAGCCTGGACCTCGAACCGGAGGAGCCCACCGAGGGACCTTCCTCGTACGAGGGGATCGTCGCGCACCGCTTCGGCGTCGCCGACCGCGGCCGTCCCGGGGACAAGTGGCTCCAGGACACGGTCCGCTGGGCCTGGCGCACCCGCATCCTGGTGCACCTCGGGATCGACCTGCGGCTGCGGCTGCGCACCGCGGCCGAGGACGAGGCGGTCCGGGTCTTCGCGGCGAACCTGCGGGACCTGCTGCTCGCCGCGCCGGCCGGCACCCGAGCGACGCTGGGGCTCGACCCCGGTTTCCGCACGGGCGTGAAGGTCGCCGTCGTCGACGCGACCGGCAAGGTCGTCGCCACCGACACGATCTACCCGCACGTCCCCGCCAACAAGTGGGACCAGGCGCTGGAGAAGCTGGCGCGCCTGGCGAAGGAGCACGCGGTCGAGCTGATCGCGATCGGCAACGGCACGGCCTCCCGCGAGACCGACAAGCTGGCGGCCGAACTCCTCGCCAAGCACCCCGAGTTGAAGCTGACCAAGGTGATGGTCTCGGAGGCCGGCGCCTCGGTCTACTCGGCCTCCGCCTTCGCCTCGCAGGAACTCCCGGACCTGGACGTGTCGTTGCGCGGCGCCGTCTCCATCGCCCGGCGGCTCCAGGACCCGCTCGCGGAGCTGGTGAAGATCGACCCGAAGTCCATCGGTGTCGGCCAGTACCAGCACGACCTGGCCGAGGTGAAGCTGTCGCGTTCGCTCGACGCGGTGGTCGAGGACTGCGTGAACGGCGTCGGCGTGGACGTCAACACCGCTTCGGCGCCGCTGCTCTCGCGGGTCTCGGGCATCAGCTCCGGCCTCGCGGAGAACATCGTCGCGCACCGGGACGCCAACGGCCCCTTCCGTTCCCGCAAGGCGCTCAAGGACGTGGCCAGGCTCGGCCCGAAGGCGTACGAGCAGTGCGCGGGCTTCCTGCGCATCCGGGGCGGCGACGACCCGCTCGACGCCTCGGCGGTGCACCCGGAGGCGTACCCGGTGGTGCGCCGGATGGCGAAGAAGACCGGCGGCGAGGTCGCGGCGCTGATCGGCGACACGGGCACGCTGCGCTCGCTGCGGGCCGACGACTTCGTCGACGAGACCTTCGGTCTGCCGACGGTGACGGACATCCTGCGCGAGCTGGAGAAGCCGGGCCGCGACCCCCGTCCGGCGTTCCGCACGGCCACCTTCAGGGAGGGCGTCGAGAAGATCGGCGACCTGGCGTCCGGGATGGTCCTGGAGGGCGTCGTCACCAACGTGGCCGCGTTCGGCGCGTTCGTGGACGTCGGTGTGCACCAGGACGGCCTGGTGCACGTGTCGGCGATGTCGAAGACCTTCGTCAAGGACCCGCGCGACGTGGTGAAGCCCGGCGACGTGGTCAAGGTGAAGGTCGTGGACGTGGACATCCCGCGCAAGCGGATCTCGCTGACGCTGCGGCTGGACGACGAGCCGGGCGCGGGCGGCCAGGGCGGCGCGCCCAGGCGCGACCGCGGCGAGCGGGGCGAGCGCGGGGACCGGGGCGAGCGTTCCGGCCGGCCGCCGCAGCAGCGTCAGGGCGGTGGCCGCCGGGCCGAGGGCGGAAACCGGGGCGACCGCGGGGAGCGGGGCGGCCGGGACCGCTCGGCGGCGCCCGCGCCCGCGAACAGCGCGATGGCGGACGCCCTCCGCAAGGCCGGCCTGCTCGGCGAGGGCGGCGGCAAGCGCCGGTAGACGCACGGGCCGGACGTGCTTTCCGGCAGACGGTCCGAGTTCGTCCGCGCGCTCCCCGACGACAGGGGGGGCGCGGGGACGGCCCGGATCGACCCGGCTCGATCCGGGCACCGCGCCGGGGCGGCCTGTTTTATCCGTTGACGCAGCCAGAACAAACGATCATGATCGTCCTCGGCCTCCACGGGGGAGGCGCACGGTGTTCCTGCTCCTGGAGGTCGTTCCACCCATGAAGCGCATGATCGCGAAGGTGGCGGGCGTTTCCGCCGCCGCGATGACCATGGCCCTCGTCCCGCTCGCGGGCACCTCGTACGCCGCCGGCTGCAGCGGCGCGGGCTGCGACAACCGCGGCCCCGTCTCCATGGGCTGCGACGGCGACGCCGTCACCAAGGGCAGCGCGACCTCCCGCACCCACTCCGGCCTCAGGATCGAGCTGCGCTGGTCCCCCACCTGTCAGGCGGCCTGGGCCCGGGTCACCGCCACCGGTGAGCAGTGGTACGAGCGGTACGGCGTCATCGAGAAGTGGTCGGGCTACGGCACCGGCTTCCAGCGCAGCCTCCAGGTGACGTTCCCCAACCCGGGCACGGACTGGACCAACATGCTGGGCGGCAGCGGCAACTACTACCGCGCCTGCATCAGCGCCCCCGCCGCCACGGACGCGGTGGACTGCACCCCCTTCTGGTAGACCCGCCGACCCCGCGTGAACGGGACGGTCCGTTTCACCTGTTGACGCGGACAGAACAGGCAATCAAGATCGACCGCGACCTCCACAGAGGCCGCGAGAAGCTCCCGCACCAGAAGGAAGCAACACACCATGAAGCGCATGATCGCGAAGGTGGCGGGCGTTTCCGCCGCCGCGATGACCATGGCCCTGGTCCCGCTCGCGGGCACCTCGTACGCCGCCGGCTGCACCGGCGCGGGCTGCGACAACCTCGGACCGGTCTCGCAGGCCTGTGACGGCGACGCCGTCACCAAGGCCTCCGTCTCCGATGGCATCGACAAGGCCGAGCTGCGGTGGTCGCCCAAGTGCCAGGCCGCCTGGGTCCGCGTGACCGACCCGTACGGCCCCGACAACTGGTGGGACCACCTCGGCTACATCGAGAAGCACAACGGCTACGCCGGCCCGCTCGTCCGCAGCCTCTCGGTCAAGATCCCGGACCCGGGCTCCGACTGGTCCAACATGCTCGGCGGCAGCGGCTACTACTACCGCGTGTGCCTGAAGGACACCGGCACGGGCGACGTCACCTGCAGCACCTACTGGTAGACCGCCGACCCCCGCGTCCTCGTGCGGCGAGGCCACGGCCCACCGGGCCGTGGCCTCTTCGCGTCCCCGCGGGCTACGGCAGGAAGCGCAGCGCCCAGTCGGCGCGGTTCGCGACCGAGAGGTCCTCGTCCCCGGTCATCGGCTGCAGGAGGCGACGGGCCTCCTTCGGGTCCGCCTGGACCAGGTCGACGATCTCGGCGGCCAGGCCGTCCTGGTCGTCCCCGAGGTCGACGGCGGAGGCCCGGACGAGGGCGGGGAGGACGTCCGGGCCGCCGAGGGCGGCGAGAACACCGCCGAGGAGCTCCCGCGCGTAGGCGTTCCGCTCGGCGAGGGCCCGGTCCAGCTCCGCCTGGAGGCGCGGCAGGAGACCGGCGTCGCCCGAGGCGGCGATCTCGTCGGCGAGGTCGATCGTCTCGTCCACGTCCGCGTCCAGATCGTCCAGCATCTCGGTCAGCCGGGTCAGTAGGTCGGTCATCGTGCCTCCTGGAAAGCGCCCTCCACCAGGACGGGGACAGTCGTCGAGCGGTCGAGCCCGGCGGCCACGGCCACGTCCTGCGGAAAGCCGTACTCGTACAGTTCACGGCCCGAGTCGCAGCCGTGCAAGGCGGCGACCGGGTCCTCGGTCGCGTCCCGCAGCGTGGCCGCCGCGGTCGCCTCCGGGGTCAGGGTGTGCGTGCCCCGGAGGGCGGAGAGCAGCGCTCCGGCGCCCGGCAGGTCCTCCGGGGCCGGGCGCGGCGAGCCGTCGGGCCGCCGCTCGCCCGACGCGGTGACGGCGAGCGGGCGGTCCGCCGTGCCGTCCCCCCGGTCGCGCAGCCGCCTCGCCCCGGCCGAGTGGTCGCGCGGGGAGCCCGCGACGACGGTCGCGCCGCCGGAGGCGGCCCGGGCGGCGACGGTGGAGCCGTTCGAGGAGAGCACGTCGACGACGCCCCCACGGGCGGCGGCGAGGACTCGCGCCGCCACGGGACCCCGGCCGAAGGAGACGGTCACCGCGGGCGCCGTGGACGCGGAACCGGCATCAGAGCTCGGTCACCTTGCCGTCGGCGACCTCGATGCGGCGGGTGGTGCGGACCGCGTCGAGCATGCGCCGGTCGTGGGTGACGAGCAGCAGCGTGCCGGTGTACGAGTCCAGGGCGGACTCCAGCTGCTCGATGGCCGGCAGGTCCAGGTGGTTGGTCGGCTCGTCGAGGACGAGGAGGTTCACTCCCCGGCCCTGGAGCAGGGCGAGCGCGGCGCGCGTCCGCTCGCCCGGGGAGAGCGTGGTGGCGGGCCGCAGCACGTGGACGGCCTTGAGGCCGAACTTGGCGAGCAGCGTGCGGACCTCGGCGGGCTCGGTGTCGGGCACGGCCGCGCAGAAGGCCTCCAGGAGCGTCTCCGTGCCGTGGAAGAGCTTCCGGGCCTGGTCGACCTCGCCGACGACGACGCCCGAGCCGAGGACCGCGTCGCCGGAGTCCAGCGGGAGGCGGCCGAGGAGGGCGGCGAGCAGGGTCGACTTCCCGGCGCCGTTGGCGCCGGTGACGGCGACCCGGTCGGCCCAGTCGATCTGGAGGGTGACGGGCCCGAAGGCGAAGTCCCCGCGGCGGACCTCGGCCTCGCGCAGGGTCGCGACGACCGAGCCGGAGCGGGGCGCGGCGGCGATCTCCATGCGCAGCTCCCACTCCTTGCGGGGCTCCTCGACCACGTCGAGGCGCTCGATCATGCGCTGGGTCTGCCGGGCCTTCGCCGCCTGCTTCTCGCTGGCCTCGCCGCGCAGCTTCCGGCCGATCTTGTCGTTGTCGGAGGCCTTGCGGCGGGCGTTGCGGACGCCCTTGTCCATCCAGTTGCGCTGCATGAGGGCGCGCCCTTCGAGGGCGGCCTTCTTGTCGGCGTACTCCTCGTACTCCTCGCGCGCGTGGCGCCGGGCGGTGTCCCGCTCCTCCAGGTACGCCTCGTAACCGCCGCCGTACAGGGTGATCTGCTGCTGGGCGAGGTCGAGTTCGAGGACCTTGGTGACGGTGCGGGTGAGGAACTCGCGGTCGTGGCTGACGACGACCGTCCCGGCGCGCAGCCCCTTCACGAAGGACTCCAGGCGCTCCAGGCCTTCGAGGTCGAGGTCGTTGGTGGGCTCGTCGAGCAGGAAGACGTCGTAGCGCGAGAGCAGCAGCGAGGCGAGGCCGGCGCGGGCGGCCTGGCCGCCGGAGAGGGCCGTCATCGGCTGGTCGAGGCCGACGGTGAGGCCGAGGGAGTCGGCGACCTCCTCGGCGCGCTCGTCGAGGTCCGCGCCGCCGAGGTTCAGCCAGCGCTCCAGGGTGACGGCGTACGCGTCGTCCGCGCCGGGCGTGCCGTCGACGAGGCCCTGGGTGGCCTCGTCCATGGCGGCCTGGGCCGCGGCGACGCCGGTGCGGCGGGCGAGGAACTCCCGCACGGTCTCCCCCGCGCGCCGCTCGGGCTCCTGCGGGAGGTGGCCGACGGCGGCGGTGGGCGGGGAGAGCCGCAGCTCGCCCTCCTCCGGGGTGTCGAGCCCGGCGAGCAGCCGCAGCAGGGTCGACTTGCCGGCGCCGTTGACGCCGACGAGGCCGATGACGTCACCGGGGGCGACGACTAGGTCGAGCCCGGCGAAGAGGGTGCGTTCGCCGTGGCCGGCGGCGAGGTCCTTGGCGACGAGGGTTGCAGTCATCAGGGAACGAATCCTAGGCGACGCGGAGACACGCCGAGGATTCGAGGAGCCGGAGCAGTACGGACCGGTAGGTCGCGCCGTGGAAGCGGTACGGCCCCACACCGGGGTAGCCCTCGCGCACGGGGTCGGCGGCGGTGCCGGTCTGCCAGGCGAAGTCGCGCCAGACGACGTCCCCGCCCTCGCGGGCGACGACGGCGGTGACCGCGCCGCAGCCGGGGTCCTCGCAGTCGGGGCAGGAGTGGATCACCTGACGGGTGCCGTCGGCCAGGAGGAGGCGGTGGGCGTGCTCGGCGCGGACGGTGGGCGGGAGGTCCGCCGCGAGGGGCGAGACGGCGTCGTGGCCGTCGTTCTCGTCGAGCCGGTGGAGCAGCGGCCTGCCGTCGACGAGGAAGTCGTGGTGGCGGGGGTCGCCGTCCGAGGGGGCGGCGGGGACGAGGTCGAGAGACGTGTGCGGGACCGGCATGACTCGAGTCTTCCGCCCTTCCGTGGCCGCGCCGTCCCGGAAATGTCCCGGTCCCGGTACGGTCCGGGCCGTTCCCGGTACGGTCCGGTCATGAGGAGCGACGTGATCGTGGTGGGAGGCGGGGTCGTCGGTCTGACGACGGCGACGAGGCTGGCGGAACGGGGTCTCCGGGTACGGATATGGTCCCGGGACCCCGTGACGGGAACGACCTCGGCGGTGGCGGGCGCCCTGTGGTGGCCGTACCGGATCGAGCCGGCGGCCGAGGTCGGGGCCTGGGCGCTCGCCTCCCTGCGGGTGTACGAGGAGTTGGCCGTCGATCCGGGGCGCAGCGGGGTCCGGTGGGTGTCCGGGGTCCACGCGGGCACGGTCCTCGACGGGCTCGGTCCGTGGGCCGGGGAGGTCGCGGGGCTGCGGCAGTTGGCGCCGGAGGAGGTTCCGGGGCCGTACCGGACGGGGCTCGCGGCGCGTCTGCCGCTGATCGACATGCCGGTCCACCTGGCCTTCCTGCGCGGCCGGTTCGAGGCGATGGGCGGGGTCTTCGAGGAGCGCGGGGTCGCCGGCTTCGACGAGGCGGCGGCGCTGGCCCCGGTGGTGGTCGACTGCACGGGGCTCGCGGCGCGGGAGCTCGTACCGGATCCCGGAGTGCGGCCGGTGCGGGGGCAGTTGGTGCTGGTGGAGAACCCGGGGATCGAGGAGTGGTTCACGGCCGCGGACGAGTCGGCGGGCGAGACCACGTACTACTTCCCCCATGCCGACCGTCTGGTGCTCGGCGGGACGGCGGAGGAGGACGACGAGCGGCTCGTCCCGGATCCGGCGACGGCGGCGGCGATCGTGGCGCGGTGCGCGCGGGTGCGGCCGGAGATCGCGGGGGCCCGGATCCTCGGGCACCGGGTGGGGCTGCGGCCCGCGCGGACGGGCGGGGTGCGGATCGAGGCGGTGCCGCTGCCGGGCGGCGGGCGGCTCGTCCACCACTACGGCCACGGCGGCGCGGGGGTGACGGTGGCCTGGGGCTGTGCGGAGGCGGCGGCGGACCTGGTCGCCGGCTGAACGACCGGAACGACCGCGGGGCGGTTGCCGTCCTTTCGGATGGCAACCGCCCCGCGCGACGTACCGCCGCCTACTTCCAGAGCGGCGGCCTGCTGTTGTTGTCCGCGTCGGCGCACTGCTTGGCGCGGCGCTCCAGGGCGTCGGCGTGGGCGAGGGCCTTGCGGGCCTCGGCCGGGGCGCCGTCCCTCTTGAGCCGGGCGGCCCGGTCGCGCTCCCGGTGGGCTTCCGCCCGCAGCGCCTTGACGTTGCAGGTGACGGTCTTGGCGGCGGCCGGCTCGGCGGTCGCCGTCTGCCCGAGCAGCACGCCCCCGGCGAGCAGCGTCGTGGCGAGCAGGGCCGTCAGGGTACGGCGCGCGGGCTTGGTGTGGCGCATGATGGTTCTCCAACTTCGGGGCCATGAGGGCCCGTTCGAGGCATGGTCAGTACCAGCAGGTAACTTTACCTCGGCAAACATCGGAATCACGCCACGCCCGGCCGGGGGCACCCGATCGTCAACAGCTCTCCACAGGACTCCCACTGACGAGGTGATAGGTCGCCCGCGCGTCCAGCAGCAGCGGGACGAGCGCGCGCTGCGACTGGCGCAGCGGCACGAACGCCCCGGCGCCCTCCGGTCGTACGGTCACGCCGTGCAGGGCGAGTTCGTCGCCGGCCTCGGCGTACTGGGCGGCGTCCAGGCGGTAGCCGCAGGGCGGGTCGGCGAGGATCTCCCCCGGCTCGGCCGGGTCGTTGTCGGCGCCGCCGAGGTAGACCGGGCCCCGGTCGGCGAAGCCGGCGTGCCGGGCGAGGACGGTGGCCGCCGTGAGGGGCCCGCGCCGCTCGTCGAGATAGGCGAAGGCCCCCTTCAGCGCGGCGTGCTGGGTGGCGACGCGACGCCGGTGGTTGAGGGCCGGATCGTCCTTCTCCGCCTGGTCGAGGGCGTCCACCCGGGTCTCGACGAGCAGCCCGGCGGAGTGCTTGACGCCGGCCGTGTTGCGCAGGATCCGCTCCTGGCCGTCACCGGCCACCTGCTTGACCGGCTCGCCGGTGAGGGGGTCGGTCCAGATGCCGTAGATGCCGCTGCTGTAACCGGCGAGCCCGGCGGCGGGCCGGACGTAGGACTCCGAGAGCGTCCGGGACTCGTCGTGGACGCGCGGGTCGGTGTCGAGGTTGCGGAGCCAGAGGGCGAGCAGGTCCTTGTCGTAGTAGCGGGGGGTGGCGCCGTACTCGTGGAGGTCGTACACGAGAGCGGGCTTCCGGTCGCGGACGACGGCGGCGATCGCGCGCGCCTCGGCGGTCCGCAGGGCGAGGTGGTCGCGGTTGACGTCGATCCCGTCGCCGTTGCCCCGGGTGTCGGCCTCCCGGCCGTCGGGGTTGGCGGTGGGGACGACGAGGAGGGTGGTGCGGGCGAGGAACCGCCGGGTCTCCGGGTCCCGGGCGTACGCGAGGTCGCGCACCGTGCTCAGACAGGCCTCCCGGCCCGCCGGCTCGTCGCCGTGCTGGCTGCAGACGAGCAGCACGGTCGTGCCGCCGGTGCCGAGGGCGGCGAGCCGCAGCGGACGGCCCTGGCCGGTGGTGCCGATCTCGCGCAGCGACACCCGGTCGCTCCCCCGGTCGACCGCCGCGAGGAACTCGCCCTCCTCCGCCCCGGTCGTCCACCGGGCTCCCCGGCTCTCCTCGAAGCCGGTGCGCGGCAGGGCCCGCGCGGGCGCGCTGTCCGCCGCCTTGGCGGGGACGGTGACGAGCGGCAGGGCGAGGACGGCGGCCCCCACGACGAGGGCGAACGTCCGCCGGGAACTCCGGTGTCTGGTGAGAGAGTTCATCGGGCCGCTCCCGGGCCGGGCAGCCGCGGCCCGGTGACGGCGGCCGGCGGGACGGGACCGCTCAGGGACGGGCCCGTCGTGGGCGAGGGCACGGCCGGGGCCGCTCCGGTCGTCGCCCGCTCGAACGCCCCGGCGCCGCCGACGAGGGGCAGCTTCGCCCAGGTGCGGGCGAGGTCGAGGGTGAGGGTCGGGGTGGTCGACGGAGGGTCGAGGAGGTCCTTGTCCGTGCCGCCGACGATCAGGGCGAGCCGGTGGCCGGCCGGGACGACGTGGTCGGTCGGGGCGAGGTCCAGGGTGAGGGTGTACGCCCTTCCGGGGGTCAGCGGGCGTTCCCGGCGCGGGTCGGCCCAGGTGCCGAGGTCGGCCCAGCCCCGGCTGACGACCGTGTACGCCACGTCCGCCGTCCGGGCCGCGGTCTCCTTGAAGCAGGCGCTGTCGCCGGGTGTGCTCGCGCCCCAGCAGGTGCGGTCGGTGAGGGTGGTGATGCCCTCGCCGTCCGCCGCGTAGTCCCGGATGGTGTCGGGGCCGAGGTCGACGAGGACGGCGGAGAGGTGCGCGGTGGAGGTGGTCGGGGTCGCGGTGACCGTCACCTTCGAGGAGCCGGAGATCCGCAGGTCCCGGGAGAGCGGACGGGTGACGAACCCGGCCTTCTCGGGGGTCGCGCCGTCGATCCGGGCGGCCCAGTCCAGTTCGCCCAGGGCGGGGTCGTCGGTGAAGGTCGCGGTGGAGCCGGGGGCGGCGGGCGCGCGGCCGAGGACGCCCGGTCCGGAGGCGGCGCCGGGGGCGGGGCGCAGGGTGGTGGTCGTCGCGGCGCGCGCCGGCCACTGCCGGTCGGTGGCCCAGACGTCCGGCGCCCGCTCGACGTCCGCGACGGGTTCGCGGTCGACGCCGTTGTCGTAGCCGAGGAGGTAGTGGTCGAACCAGCGGTGCAGGGTGCGGACCCAGTCGGCGCGCCGGAAGTCGAAGGGGTCGACGTGTCCGGTCTGGGAGAGCCAGATCTTCCGCTCGACTCCCTGGGCGGCGAGCGCGTCCCACCACCGGCCGAAGTGGCCGGTGCGGACGTTGAGGTCCTGCTGTCCGTGGACGACGAAGACGCTGGCCCTGACCTTGCCGGCGTCCTTCACGTAGTCGCGCTCGGTCCAGGCCGGGGTCCAGTCGCCGCTGTAGGGGGTGCCCGCGGTGACCCGGTCCTGGACGGCGCCGCAGCGGCCCTGCGCCTCGGGGCTGTCCACGTAATCGGAGAGCCAGCTCGGGTTGGCGTCGTAGAGCGGCGCGCCCTGTGAGTGGAAGTAGTCGTACCAGGAGGAGATCGCGGCGATCGGAACGATCGTTTTCAGCCCTTCGACGCCGGTGGCGGCGACGCCGTTGGCGATGGTGCCGTCCCAGCTCTTGCCGATCATGCCGACGTTCCCGGTGCTCCAGGCGGTGGCGCGGGCCGGGGTTCCGCCGGTGCGGGAGGTGTAGCCGCGGGCGCGGCCGTTCAGCCAGTCGACGACGGCCTTCGCGGACTGGACGTCGGAGCGTCCGCCGACGTCGTCGCAGCCGTCGGAGCGGTTGGTGCCGGCGAGGTCGACGGCGACGAAGGCGTAGCCGCGGGGGACGAAGTAGTTGTCGTAGAAGAGCGGGAGCTGGACGGGGTTGCCGTCGGCGTCGTAGGTCTTCTTCTGGCCCTCGTTGCCGCGCCCGCAGCAGGAGTAGTACGGGCTGGCGTCCATGATGACCGGGACCTTCCGGCCGGCCGCCGCGGGCTCGCGGGGCCGCACGATGTCGACGGCCACCCGGTCGGCTCGCCCGTCGCCGTCGCCGTCGAGGCCGGTGTCCACCCAGACGGACTCGCGGACGGCGTCGGCGTACGAGTGGACGGGCCGGGACTCGCGCGGGAAGGACGACACCGGTTCCGGCCGGGCTCCGGCGGGGGTGACCAGGGTGGCGAACAGGGCGGCCGTGGCCGCGGACACGAGGGTTCCGTACGTCAGTCGGGCTCCGCGGGTTCTCCGCTTTCGCATCGGCATGCGCCGGAACGTACCCCGGTCAACTCCCGGGCAAAAGAGTGCCGTAGGGAATCAGGGGGGATTCGGGGGCATTCCGGTGACGGACGGGTTCATGTCGGCCGAATGGCGATCGTGTGACGGGAGGTCCTCTGGACGTGACGGTGCGTCGGAGGGCTGAATAAGGTCGAACTAAGGACCGACGACCACCCGCGCGTCTTACGTTTCTTATGACTTGGGGAGCACCTGTGCACCGCAGACTCATCGTTCCGAGCGCCCTCGCGGCCTCCCTGCTGCTGGCGATCCCGGCATCGGCGGCCTCCTTCGCCCCGGGCGCCCCGGGCATCGGCGACTCCTACTACCCCGCCAGCGGCAACGGCGGTTACGACGTCTCCCACTACGACCTGCGGCTGAAGTACCAGCCGGCGACGGACCTCCTGGAGGGGACGGCGACGATCCTCGCCACCACCAAGCAGGACCTGTCCCGATTCAACCTGGACCTCGGTCTGAAGGTCAGTGAGATCCGGGTGAACGGCCGCCCGGCGAAGTTCGCCACGTCGGGCGACCACGAGCTGGAGGTCACCCCGGCGTCCCCGCTGGCGAAGGGCACGCCGATCTCGGTGGTCGTCCGCTACGCGGGCAAGCCCTCCGAGTTCAAGATCGACGGCTGGTCGGCCTGGGCCCGTACCCCCGACGGCGGCGTGGCCGCGCAGGAGCCCGACTCGGCCGTCTGGTGGTTCCCGTCCAACGACCACCCGCTGGACAAGGCCACCTTCGACGTGTCGGTCCTGGTGCCGGACGGCCACCAGGCCATCAGCAACGGCGTGCTGCAGTCGCAGTCCTCGCGGCTCGGCTGGACCCGCTTCAACTGGCGCTCCAACAAGCCGCAGGCGACGTACCTGGCGACGCTGGCCGTCGGCAGGTTCGACATCACGACGGACAGGACGGCGAACGGGCTGCCCGTCCTCAACGCGTACAGCAAGGACCTCGGCGACAACGCGGGCGCGGCGCGCGCCTCGATCGAGCGCACGACCGAGGTGGCGGAGTGGCTGGAGTCGGTCTTCGGGCCGTACCCCTTCAACTCCCTGGGCGGCTACGTGCCGAACGTGACCAGCGGCTTCGCCCTGGAGACGCAGACCCGTCCCTTCTACAGCCCGCGCCAGTTCGCCAACGGATCGAACGTGTCGGTGGTCGTCCACGAGCTGGCGCACCAGTGGTACGGCGACAGCGTGTCCGTGGCCGACTGGAAGGACATCTGGATCAACGAGGGCTTCGCCCGCTACAGCCAGTGGCTGTGGTCGGAGAAGGAGGGCGAGGGCACGGCCCAGGAGCTGGCGGACTACGTGTACGCCACCCGGGCGGCCGACGACCCGTTCTGGACGGTGAAGCCGGGCGACCCGGGCGCCGAGAACCAGTTCCACGGCGCCGTGTACGACCGGGGCGCGCTGGCGCTCCAGGCGCTGCGCAACGAGGTCGGCGACGAGGACTTCTTCGCGATCCTGAAGGGCTGGCCGCAGGAGCACGCGTACGGCAACGCGCACGTCTCGGACTTCGTGCGGTACGCGGAGCGCGTCTCCGGCAAGCCGCTGGCCGCGCTCTTCGACACCTGGCTCTACCAGCCGTCGAAGCCGGCCGCTCCGGCGGCGGCCCCGGCCGGGCAGGCCGCCGCGGCGGCGGCGCCGTCGGCCCGCTCCGTCGCGAAGCCGGCGAGGCCCGCGCAGCCGAAGTCGTGGAAGAAGATCGCGGAGACGAACACGATCCACGAGGGCCACGCCGGGCACTGATCCGGCCGCGGGCCGGGCCGAAAGGCTTCGCTGCGCCCCGGCCCGCCCCCGCGCGGCGCCCCCACGACGGGACGAGGCCCCGCCCGCGCGGGACCCGCGCCCTGGCGGGCGGCCCCTGCCCGTGTGGGCGCCCGCCCTGGGGGGCGGCTCCCCGCTGCCCGTGTGGGCAATCGTCCCGCTGGGGCGGGACGGGTGGGCACACGGGACGGCGCCCTTAGCGGCGCCTCCGCGTTCCGCGCCTGGACCCGCACCCCGTGCGCGGCGCACCTAGGGGTGCGGGTTCAGGCACCACAGCCTCTGACGCCGGCAGGGCGCGGGTCTGTTGTGCCCACCCGTTCCGCCCCAGCGGAACGACTGCCCACAACGGGGGGCGCGGGGGTGGGCACCGCCCCGCGGGGACTGCCCACAACGGCGGGGGCACCGCACCGGCGGGCGCCCCCGCAACGGGGGGGGCGCGGGGTGGGCACCGCCCCTGCGGGCGCGCGCCCGCAACAGGGTGGGCGCCGCACCGGTCGGCGCGCTCGCAACGGGGCGGGGCGTGGGTGCTAGGACTGGGCGCGGGCGGCCGCGCGGGCCTTCCGGGCCAGGGGCAGATAGCGCAGCCGCTCGGGCAGGACGGGGACCACGGCCCGGACGACCCGGGCGAACCGGCGCAGGGTGCGCTCCTGCGCGTCCGTCCACTCCAGGCCGATGGCCTCCCGGGCGTCCGGCGGCATCAGGCCGACGGTGAGGAAGGCCCGCAGCCTCAGGAAGGGGCGGCGGAGGACGGGCCACAGGAGACGGAGGGCGAGCCGCAGCGGCAGCGGGCCCCGGTCCGGGGCGGGCACCGGCGCGTCGGTGTCGAGCAGCTCCCGTACGACGGTGGTGGCCTCGATCTCCTCGGCGAGGACCTTCCGGTAGTACGGCCAGAAGTCCTCGATCGTCCGGGGCATGTCCCGGTCGTGGATGCCGAGGACCCGGCCGACCCGGAGCCACTCGGCGTAGAGCTGCCGCTCCTGCGCCTCGGTGAGGGGGCGGGCGAGGAGGCGGAGGCCGTGCCGGTAGATCGGGAAGCCGGTCGCGTGCACCCAGGAGTAGTAGGCCGGGGTGAGGGCGTGGTAGCGGCGGCCGTGGGCGTCGGTGCCCTGGATGGTCCGGTGCAGCTCCCGGAGCCGGCGGCCCTCCCGGGCGGCCTCCTCGCCACCGTAGATCCACAGCTGGAGCGAGCGCAGGGACCGTTCCCCGCGGCCCCAGGGGTCGGTGCGGAAGACGGAGTGGTCGTCGACGCCGGCGCCGATCGCGGGGTGGGCGACCTGCAGGGTGAGGGCGGCGGGCAGCATCAGGAGCGCCCGGACGTCCCCCGCGACGCTCCACAGCACTCCGCCGACGGGCGGCGGCACGGGGTCGTGACCGGCCGGGGCGCGGTCGAGCGGCTTCGCGCGGTCGTCGAGCGGCTTCACACGGTCCATGGCCTTCTCCTCACGTGTCCAGACTGCACCCATGACGAAGGGGCCGTCACGCGGGCGCTGCGGCCCTGGTGACGGCCCCTTCGGGGGAGTGCGGGATCAGGCGCGGTCGGCGCCGACCGGCTCGCCGACGATGCGGGCGGCGAGGGCGTGGGCCCAGGCTTCGACGTCGGCGTTGAGCTCGCGCTCGGCGGCGGCGCGCTCCTCGGCGATCTTGGCGGAGCCGGCGGCGAGGATCGCGTCGCGCTCGGCCTGGCCCTCGGCGCGGGCCGCGGCGATGGCGGCCGAGCCCTCCTCGGTGGCCTGGGAGCGGATGCGGGCGGCCTCGTGGCGGGCCTCGGCGAGCTCCGCCTCGTACTGCTCGCGGATCGCGGCGGCCTCGGCGCGCAGGTCGTCGGCGCGGCCGGTGCCGCCCTCGATGGCGTCGTCGCGCTCGTCGAGGGTGCGCTTGATCTTCGGAAGGATGCCCTTCGCCAGGATCAGGAAGGTGAGCCCGAACAACACCAGACCGAGGATGAGCTCGGCCCAGACGGGGTTGAGCGGACCGAGGTCCATCTTGAAGACAGTGGAGTTCGTCGCGAGGGTCATGCGCGCATTCTACCTGCTCCAAAACACACCAAATCGGGCACTCGGGCGAGAGTTGGCGTGATCTTGCAGGCTCGGCAAGATTCCCGGCATCCAAAGGCTACCGGAAGGTAACCCCGGCTGATTGTATGTGCGGCGCCAGTCCAACCCCCCACGTACTCATGGGAGTTCACGTGTCGTTCGCCGCGCTCCGCCGCGCCCCCGGCGCCGCCCTTTCGCTCGCGCTCGCCGCCGCCACCCTGGTGACGGCCGCCCCGGCCGCGACCGCCGCCTCCACCGAGGCACCCCGGCTGAAGGTGCTCACCTACAACACCTTCCTGTTCTCCAAGACCCTGTACCCGAACTGGGGGCAGGACCACCGGGCCAAGGCGATCCCCGCCGCGCCCTTCTTCCAGGGGCAGGACGTCGTCGTACTCCAGGAGGCCTTCGACAACTCCGCCTCGGACGCCCTCAAGGCGAACGCCGCCGCGCAGTACCCGTACCAGACCCCCGTCGTCGGCCGCGGCAAGACCGGCTGGGACGCCACCGGCGGGGCCTACTCCTCGACCACGCCCGAGGACGGCGGGGTGACGATCCTCAGCAAGTGGCCGATCGTCCGCAAGGAGCAGTACGTCTACAAGGACGCCTGCGGCGCCGACTGGTACTCGAACAAGGGCTTCGCCTACACCGTCCTGAACGTGAACGGCAGCCTCGTCCACGTCGTCGGCACGCACGCGCAGTCGACCGACCCGGGCTGCTCGGCGGGCGAGGCGGCGCAGATGCGCAGCCGGCAGTTCAAGACGATCGACGCCTTCCTCGACGCCAAGAACATCCCGGCGAACGAGCAGGTCGTCGTGGCGGGCGACATGAACGTCGACTCGCACACGCCCGAGTACGGCACGATGCTCGCGGACGCGGGCCTGGTGGCGGCCGACGCCCGCACCGGCCACCCGTACTCCTTCGACACCCAGCTGAACTCGATCGCCTCCTACCGCTACCCCACCGACCCGCGCGAGGACCTCGACTACGTCCTCTACCGGGCCGGGAACGCCCGCCCCGCGGGCTGGACCAACAACGTGGTCCTGGAGCAGAGCGCGCCGTGGACGGTCTCCAGCTGGGGCACGCAGTACACCTACACCAACCTTTCCGACCACTACCCCGTCACCGCCTTCTGACCGGGGCGGCACCTCAGTAGGGGTACCGCCCGAAGAGGCTGTACAGCCAGGCGCCGAGCACCGCGACGACGCAGAGCAGGACGAACCAGGAACCGGGGCTGGTGTGCCGCTCCCCGCGGGGGCGGCGGGGGGGGGGGGGGGGGGGGGGGGGGGGGGGGGGGGGGCGGGGCGCGGGCGCGGGGCGCGCCCGGGGGGCCCCGGGCGGGCCGCCGCCGGGCCCGGCGCGGGGGCGGGCGCGGGCCGGCCGGGG
>NZ_JBITXP010000006.1:0-71726 GCF_044544765.1 Streptomyces sp. NPDC053513 | reverse complement strand
ACCCAGGCCCCGCGCACCGCCCCGCCCCTGCCCCGCACCACCCAGGACCCGGGCCGGGTGGCCCGCCCCCCGGGGGGGCGGCGCCGGGGGCGGGCGGCACGTGCCGCCCGACCCGGCTTCCGCTTCTTCCCGGGCCGTCCCGCGCGGGACGGCCCGGGCGCCGGCGCGGGCTCGGCGGCCGCGGCGACCTCGGCGAGCAGCCGGCGGCAGACGGCCGCCAGTTCCGTCGTCCCGGCCGTCAGGTCGACGACGACCTCCGTACGGGCCGGGGCGGTCGTCCCCCCGTCCAGGATCCGCCCGGCCCGCAGCAGGGCCCGGTCCTTCCCCCCGGTCGGAGCGAGACTGATCCACCGGCGCACGTGCTCGCCCCGGATCACCACACCGCCGCCCCGCTCCCGGTAGACAGTGTGCTCCCGCCACAGGACTCCGGCCAACTCGTCGGCCGTCTCCCTGAGTTGCGCGTACATCTGACTCCCCTGCTCCCGATCCCCCGACCCGAACAGCCGCCGACTCTAACGGGCCCCACCGACAACCCCCACGACGCCCCCGCTCCTTGCGGCCCCACAGTCGGTGCACGGCACGCGCGAGAGGTCGGGGTTCCGGTCGCCGGAGGGGCGCACCCAGGGTGTCAACCATGGTTGACACGCCTCGCATGTCAACCTACATTGACAGCATGACCGATGCGACCGATCTCGCCGCGCGGGCCGGCGACCGTGACCCCCGGGTCGGGTTGCGGGCCGTTTCCGCCCTGCGGCGGCTGCTCGAACAGTTGGAGGCCGTCCAGGTGCGCAGTGCGCGCCATCAGGGGTGGTCGTGGCAGGAGATCGCGACCGAGCTGGGTGTCAGCCGGCAGGCCGTCCACAAGAAGTACGGGAGGCAGTGATGTTCGAAAGGTTCACGAAGGCCGCGCGCGACGTGGTGAAGGGGGCGTCCGGGCACGCGGAGCGGTCCGGTGCCGCGGCCGTCACCGCCGAGCATCTGCTGCTGGCGCTGCTCGACCGGGAGGACACCCGCGCGGCGGCGGTGCTCGGGCGGCTGTGCCCGGCGGAACGGCGGCCCGACCTGCTCTCCGCCCTCTCCGAGGCCCGGCGCCGGGCCGGTCTCTCCCGGGCGGACGCGGAGGCCCTGGCGGACCTCGGCATCGACGTCGGCGCGATCGTCGCGCGCGTCGAGGAGACCCATGGCACGGGCGCCCTGGCGGGCGACCGCAAGGACGCCGGCTGGTGGTCGGGCCGCCGCACCTTCTCCCGCGAGGCGAAGACCGTCCTGGAGAAGTCGCTCCGCGTGGCGCTGGCCCGCAAGGACCGGGAGATCGGCGACGAGCACCTGCTCCTCGCCCTCACCACGACCGGCGGCGTCGTCGCGGAGGCCCTGGCCGACCACGGCGTGACGTACGCCGCCGTCGACTCCGCCCTCACGGCGTCCGCGCCCCTCTGAGCCGCCGGGGTCTTTTACACGAGTGGTGAGACAGCAATACTGTTGAACCATGGAGCAGGCGAGCGACGCGCAGGGGCCCGTGTACACCGTGGACGAGCTGGCCGCGCGGGCCGGGGTCACCGTGCGGACCGTGCGGTTCTACGGGACCCGGGGGCTGCTGCCGCCCCCCGTCATCGGCGCGCGGCGGGTCGGGCACTACGGGGCCGATCACCTGTCGCGGCTCGCGCTGATCGAGGAGTTGCAGCGGCAGGGGATGACGCTGGCCGCCATCGAGCGGTATCTCGAACAGTTGCCGGACGACCTCAGCGCGCAGGACCTCGCCATCCACCGGGCCCTCGTCGCCTCCTGGGCGCCCGAGTCCGCCGAGACCATCACCCGGCGCGAGCTGGAGCGGCGGGCCGGGCGGGCGCTCACCGAGCGGGACGTGGACCGGCTGGCCGCGATGGGCGTGCTCGACCGGACCGACGAGGACGACACGTACCGCCTCGACGGAGCACTGCTCCGGCTCGGGGTCGAGCTGCTCGACGTGCCCATCGAGCACGAGACGATCCTCGCCTCCCGGACCGTGCTCCTGGAGCACGCGCGCGCGGCCGCCCAGGAGCTGTCCCGGCTCTTCCGGGACGAGGTGTGGAGCCCGTACCGGGAGAGCGGGGAGGACCCGGACCACCTGAGCGCGATGAAGTCGCTCTCGGCGCACATGCAGCCGATGGTGGTCCAGGCCCTTCTCACGGCCTTTCAGCGGTCGCTGAGCGAGGAGCTCAGGACCGCCTTCAGGAGCCGGTGAAAGCCGTTCGGTGAGGGCTAGTCGGTGAAGGTCTCGCCGCGCTCCGCCTTCTCCACCAGGAGCGCCGGCGGGGTGAACCGCTCCCCGTACGTCTCCGCAAGCTCGCGCGCGCGGGCGACGAAGCCGGCCACGCCGCCCTCGTAACCGTTGATGTACTGGAGGATGCCGCCGGTCCAGGCCGGGAAGCCGATGCCCATGATGGAGCCGATGTTGGCGTCGGCGACGGAGGTCAGGACGCCCTCCTCCAGGAGCCGGACGGTGTCCAGGGCCTCGGAGAACAGCATCCGCTCCTGCATGTCGCGGAACGGGATCTCGTACCCCGGCTTGGTGAAGTGCTCGCGCAGCCCCGGCCAGAGCTTCCCGCGCTTCCCGTCCTCGCCGTACTCGTAGAAGCCCGCGCCGCCGCTGCGGCCGGGACGGCCGAACTCGTCGACCATGCGGTCGATGACGGCCTCGCCCGGGTGGGTGACCCAGGTGCCGCCCGCCTCCTCGATCGCCTTCTTCGTCTCGTTGCGGATCTTCCGCGGGAGGGTGAGGGTCAGCTCGTCCATGAGGGAGAGGACCTTCGCCGGGTAGCCGGCCTGGGCGGCGGCCTGCTCGACCGAGGCGGGCTCGATGCCCTCGCCGACCATGGCGACGCCCTCGTTGATGAAGTGACCGATCACCCGCGAGGTGAAGAAGCCGCGCGAGTCGTTCACGACGATCGGCGTCTTGTTGATCTGGCGGACCAGGTCGAAGGCGCGGGCGAGCGCCTCGTCGCCGGTCCGCTCGCCCTTGATGATCTCGACGAGCGGCATCTTGTCGACGGGCGAGAAGAAGTGCAGGCCGATGAAGTCCTCCTGGCGCTCGACGCCCTCGGCGAGGACCGAGATGGGGAGGGTGGAGGTGTTGGAGCAGAGCAGCGCGTCGGGGGCGACGACGTGCTCGATCTCCTGGAAGACCTTGTGCTTGAGCGCGGTGTCCTCGAAGACCGCCTCGATGACCGCGTCGCAGCCGGCCAGGTCCGCCACGTCGGCGGTGGGCGTGATGCGGGCGAGGAGGGCGTCGGCCTTCTCCTGGGTGGTGCGGCCCCGGGAGACGGCCTTGGCGCAGAGCTTCTCGGAGTAGCCCTTGCCCTTGGCGGCGGACTCGGCGGAGACGTCCTTGAGGACGACCTCGATGCCGGCGCGGGCGCAGGAGTACGCGATGCCGGCGCCCATCATGCCGGCGCCGAGGACGGCGACCTTGCGGACCTGCCGCTTCTCCACGTCCTTCGGGCGGCTCGCGCCCGAGTTCACCGCCTGGAGGTCGAAGAAGAACGCCTGGATCATGTTCTTCGCGGTCTGGCCGATGACCAGCTCGGTGAAGTAGCGGCTCTCGATGGTCAGCGCGGTCTCGAAGTCGACCTGGGAGCCCTCGACGGCGGCGGCCATGATGGCCTTCGGCGCCGGGTAGGGGGCGCCGTTGAGCTGCTTGCGCAGGTTGGCCGGGAAGGCCGGCAGGTTGGCGGCGAACTTCGGGTTCGACGGGGTGCCGCCGGGGATGCGGTGGCCGGGGACGTCCCAGGGCTGGTGGGACTCCGGGTGGGTGTCGATGAAGGCGATGGCCTTGGCCATCATCTCCTCGGCGGTGGCGGCCACCTCGTGCACGAGGCCGTTGTCCAGGGCGCGCCGCGGGTTGTACTGGGTGCCCTGGAGCAGCACCTTGAGGAGGGCGTCGGTGATGCCCATGAGGCGCACGGTGCGGGCGACGCCGCCACCGCCGGGCAGCAGGCCGAGGGTGACCTCGGGCAGGCCGATCTTGGAGCCGGGCGCGTCGAGGGCGACGCGGTGGTGGGAGGCGAGGGCGATCTCGTAGCCGCCGCCGAGCGCGGCGCCGTTGATCGCGGCGACGACCGGCTTGCCGAGGGTCTCGATGCGGCGCAGCGCGTTCTTGATCTCGATGGCGCTGTCGAAGATGTCCTGGGCGTGCTCGGGGCCCGCCTTGATCATGTCCTTGAGGTCGCCGCCGGCGAAGAAGGTCTTCTTCGCGGAGGTGTAGATGATGCCGCGGATGGAGTCCTTCTCGGCCTCCACGCGGTCGGCGATCGCCTTGATCGAGGCCCGGAAGGCCTGGTTCATGGTGTTGGCGGACTGGTCGGGGTCGTCGAGGACGAGGGTGACGATCCCGGTCTCGTCCTGCTCCCAGCGGATGGTGGTGCTCTCGCTCATGTCTGCTGCTTCTCCGTGAGTAAGGGGTGCGGACGGGACGTCAGACGCGCTCGACGACGGTGGCGATGCCCATGCCGCCGCCCACGCAGAGGGTGGCGAGGCCGTAGCGCTTGTCCTGGCGCTCCAGTTCGTCGACGAGGGTGCCGAGGATCATCGCGCCGGTGGCGCCGAGCGGGTGGCCGAGCGCGATGGCGCCGCCGTTGACGTTGACCTTGTCCAGGGAGATGCCCATGTCCTTGACGAAGCGCAGGACGACGGCCGCGAAGGCCTCGTTGATCTCGACGAGGTCGATGTCGTCGATGGTGAGGCCCGCCTTGGCGAGGGCCTTGCGGGTGGCCGGGGCGGGGCCGGTGAGCATGATGGTCGGCTCGGAGCCGGAGACGGCGGCCGAGACGATCCGGGCGCGCGGCGTGAGGCCGTTCCGCTCGCCGGCCTCCTTGGAGCCGATGGCGACGAGGGAGGCGCCGTCGACGATGCCGGAGGAGTTGCCGGCGTGGTGGACGTGGTCGATCTCCTCGACCCAGTGGTACTTCTGCAGGGCGACCGCGTCGAAGCCGCCGAGTTCGCCGATGTCCTTGAAGGAGGGCTTGAGGCGGGCGAGGGAGTCGGCGGTGGTGCCGGGGCGCAGGAACTCGTCGTGGTCGAGGACGGTGAGTCCGGCGCGGTCCCTGACGGGGACGATCGAGCGGGCGAAGCGGCCGTCCTTGACGGCGGCCGCGGCGCGCTCCTGGGAGAGGGCGGCGTACTCGTCGACGTCGCGGCGGGAGAAGCCCTCGATGGTGGCGATGAGGTCGGCGCCGATGCCCTGGGGGACGAAGTTGGTCGCCAGGTTGGTCATCGGGTCGGCGAACCAGGCGCCGCCGTCGGAGGCCATCGGCACCCGGGACATGGACTCGACGCCGCCGGCGAGGACGAGGTCCTCCCAGCCGGAGCGGACCTTCATCGCGGCCATGTTGACCGCTTCGAGGCCGGAGGCGCAGAAGCGGTTCTCCTGGACGCCGGCCACGGTGTCGGGCAGGCCGGCGGCGATGGCGGCGATCCGGGCGATGTCGGAGCCCTGGTCGCCGACCGGGCCGACGACGCCGAGGACGATGTCGTCGACGGCGGCCGGGTCGAGTCCGGGGTTGCGGGCCTGGATCTCCCGGATGAGGCCGACGACCAGGTCGATGGGCTTGGTGCCGTGCAGGGAGCCGTTGGCCTTGCCGCGTCCGCGCGGGGTGCGGATCGCGTCGTACACGTACGCTTCGGTGCTCACGGGAAGCCTTTCGCGATGAGGGTTCTTCGAGGGGTGCGGGACGGGGTCAGCCGAGGAGGGAGCGGCCGATGATCTCCTTCATGATCTCGGTCGTACCGCCGTAGATGGTCTGGATCCGGCCGTCGGTGAAGGCACGGGCGACCGGGAATTCGCTCATGTAGCCGTACCCTCCGTGCAGCTGCAGACAGCGGTCGGCGACCCGCTTCTGGAGTTCGGTCGCCCACCACTTGGCCATGGAGGCGTTGACCGGGTCGAGCCCGAGGCCGGTCGGGTCGGCGTGCTCGGATATGCAGCGGTCGACGAAGGTGCGGGTGACGGCGCACTCGGTGGCCATCTCCGCGATCTCGAAGCGCACGTGCTGGAGCTTGGCGAGCGGCCGGCCGAACGCCTCGCGCTCCTTCACGTACCGCGTCGTGAGCTCCAGGAGGTGCTCGGCGCCGGCGATGCCGGCGACGGCGATGGCGAGGCGTTCCTGGGCGAGGTTGGTCATGAGGTGCACGAAGGCGCCGTTGAGCTCGCCGAGCAGGTTCTCCTTGGGGACGCGGACGTCGGTGAAGAAGAGCTCGGCGGTGTCCTGGGACTTCTGGCCGATCTTGTCGAGGTTCCGGCCGCGCTCGAAGCCCTCCATGCCCCGCTCGACGACGAGGAGGGAGAGGCCGTGCGCGCCGCCCTCGGGCGTGGTCCGGGCGACGACGATCACCAGGTCGGCGAGGATGCCGTTGGAGATGAAGGTCTTGGAGCCGTTGAGGATCCAGTGGTCGCCGTGGTCCTCGGCGGTGGTGCGGATGCCCTGGAGGTCGGAGCCGGCACCGGGTTCGGTCATCGCGATGGCGCTGATGATCTCGCCGGAGCAGAAGCCGGGCAGCCAGCGCCGCTTCTGCTCGTCGGTGGCGAGCTTGGTGAGGTACGGGCCGATGATGTCGTTGTGCAGGCCGATGGCGAGGCCGGGGGCCGCCGCCCTGGTGAACTCCTCGGCGAGGACGGAGGCGTACCGGAAGTCGGGGTTGCCGCCGCCTCCGTACTCCTCCTCGACCGCGAGCCCGAGGAGGCCCTGCCGGCCGGCGGCGAGCCAGGCCTCGCGGGAGACGATGCCGTCCTTCTCCCACTGCGCGTAGTGCGGCAGCACCTCCTTCTCCAGGAAGGTGCGGACGGTGGCCCGGAAGGCCTCGTGGTCCTCGGTGTAGAGGGTGCGCTTCATGCGGTCTTCGACTCCTGGGTGTGCAGGGCGGGTACGGCCCAGTCGCGGGCGACCTCGGCGGTGTCGGCACCGGGCAGGGCGGGACCCGTGCGGAGGGTGCCGGGGGTGGCGGAGAAACGGGGCGCGGGGGCG
Source organism: Streptomyces sp. NPDC053513 (assembly GCF_044544765.1). Classification (NCBI taxonomy): domain Bacteria; kingdom Bacillati; phylum Actinomycetota; class Actinomycetes; order Kitasatosporales; family Streptomycetaceae; genus Streptomyces; species Streptomyces sp. NPDC053513. The sequence goes on along the minus strand of NZ_JBITXP010000006.1, from coordinate 64,731 downwards.
GGCTGGGGGATGCCGTCCCGCTCGGTGAAGGTGGCGCGGGCCGCGAGGTGCGGGTGGCCGGGGGCCTCGCGGAGGGAGAGGACGGGGGCGACGCAGGCGTCGCTGCCGTCGAAGACGGCGGTCCACTCCTCGCGGGTACGGCTCCGGAAGCGGTCGGCGACGGCCTTGCGCAGTTCGGGCCAGCGGGCGAGGTCGTGGCGGGCGGCGGCGACGTCCTCGGCGCCGAGGAGGCGGACGAACTCGGCGTAGAACCGCTCCTCCAGGGCGCCGACCGCCATGTGTCCGCCGTCGGAGGTCTCGTACACGCCGTAGAAGGGGCAGCCGCCGTCGAGCAGGTTGACGCCCCTGCGGTCCTGCCAGCCGCCGGCCGCGAGCATGGCGTGGATCATGGTGGTGAGGTGCGCGGTGCCGTCGACGATGGCGGCGTCGACGACCTGTCCCTCGCCGTGCGTCCGGGCGTGCTGGAGGGCGGCGAGGACGCCGATGACGAGGTAGAGGGAGCCGCCCGCGTAGTCGCCGACGAGGTTGGCGGGGATGGTGGGCGGGCCGTCCGGGTCGGGGCCGAACATGCCGAGGGCGCCGGTGATCGCGATGTACCCGATGTCGTGTCCGGCGGTCGGGGCGAGCGGGCCGTCCTGGCCCCAGCCGGTCATCCGGCCGTAGACGAGGCGGGGGTTGCGGGCGAGGCAGGCCTCGGGGCCGACGCCGAGGCGTTCGGCGACGCCGGGCCGGTAGCCCTCGACGAGGACGTCGGCCCGCTCGACGAGGTCGAGCACGGTGGCGGGGCCGTCCTCGGCCTTGAGGTCGACGAGGACGGAGCGCTTGTTGCGGTTGGTGAGGTCGCGGGCGGGGTCGATGCCGAGACCGGCGCCGCCGGGGCGGTCGACGCGGACGACGTCGGCTCCGAGGTCGGCGAGCAGCATGGCGGCGAAGGGGCCGGGCCCGATCCCGGCGAGTTCGACCACGCGCACGCCCGTGAGCGGGCCGTTGCGGGCGGTGTGCGTCGTGCTCATCGAGCCCCCAGGAGTGTGTGACACCAATGATGTAACACCAGAGATGCTAGGAACGCGTTCCACTCGGCACAAGCCCCCGGGCCGAGCAAGCGCTTGGAAATTCCGGAGGGGCGCGGTCCGGGCCCGCCCCCGGACCGGGCCGGATCCGGAGGGTCGGGGCCGCCCCGGTTCCGCTATCCTCCGCCGACGACAACCGCGCGGCGACGCGGTACGGCCGAGATGAGGGCTTGATGGAGACAGGGGCGGGCGTGGGGCGCGAGACCGGGGCCAGACCGTACGACGTGGTCCTCTTCGGGGCGACCGGCTTCGTGGGCGAGCTCACCGCGGAGTATCTGGCCGAGCACGCCCCCGCGGACTGCCGCTGGGCGCTCGCCGGACGCAGCCTCCGCAAGCTGGAGGCCCTGCGGGACCGGCTGGCCGCCGGACGGCCGCGGCTCGCCGCCCTGCCGCTGGTCGTCGCCGACTCCGCCGATCCCGGCTCGCTGCGCGAACTCGCCGAGTCCGCGCGGGTGGTGGCGACCACGGTCGGCCCGTACGTCTGGCACGGGGAGGGACTGGTCGCCGCCTGCGCGGAGGCGGGCACCGACTACCTGGACCTGACGGGCGAGTCCGAGTTCGTGGACCTCATGTTCGTACGGCACGACGCGCGCGCCCGGGAGACCGGCGCCCGGATCGTGCACGCCTGCGGCTTCGACTCCGTCCCGCACGACCTGGGCGTGTACTTCACCGTCCGGCAGCTGCCGGAGGACGTGCCGCTGCGCGTCGACGGCTTCGTCCGGGCGGGGGCCGCCTTCTCCGGCGGCACCTTCGCCTCGGCGCTGACCGCGTTCGGCCGGGGCCGGCAGATCCTGCGGGCCGCGCACGAGCGGCGGCTGCACGAACCGCGCCTCGTGGGCCGCCGGGCCCGCGCGCCCCTCGGCGGACCGAGGTTCAGCCGGGAGACCGGCACCTGGGCGCTGCCGCTGCCGACGCTCGACCCGCAGGTCGTGGCCCGCTCGGCCGCCGCCCTCGAACGCTACGGACCGGACTTCCGCTACCGGCACTACGCCTCCGTGAAGACCCTCCCGATGGCCCTGGGCGGCACCGCCGCCATCGGCGCGAGCGTCGCCGCCGCCCAACTGCCGCCGGTGCGCTCCTGGCTGATGGGGCGTTACTCGTCGGGCCAGGGCCCGTCGGCCGAGCGCCGCGCCCGCAGCTGGTTCTCGGTCCGGTTCGTCGGCGAGGGCGGCGGACGGCGGGTCTTCACCGAGGTGTCGGGCGGCGACCCGGGCTACGACGAGACGGCGAGGATGCTCGCCGAGGCGGCCCTCTGCCTCGCCTTCGACCCCCTGCCGAAGACCGCCGGCCAGGTGACGACGGCGGTGGCGATGGGTGACGCCCTCACCGACCGCCTGCGCGCGGCGGGCATCCGCTTCCGGGTGGCGCACCGGGGCTAGGGGGTGCCTTCCGGACCGGACCGGGGAGCGGGGCCTGCCGCGTGGCGCGGGGTCAGGCGCGGACGAGGCGGAAGGGGTGGCCCGCCGGGTCCGCGTAGACGCGCCAGGAGGGCGCCTCGCCCCCGTCGAGCGGGACGGCCCCGAGCGCGAGCACGGCCGCGTGGGCGGCGGCCGGGTCCCCGACCCGTACGTCCAGGTGGAACTGCTGCTCGGGCGCGCCCCAGACGGGCGGACTGTGGTCGGCCACGCTCTGGAAGGCGAGCACCGGGCCGCCCTCGTCGCACAGCACGGCGGAACCCTCGCCGACGGCGAGCGCCGGGTCGGGGCACTCGATCTCGCCGCCCAGCAACCCCTGGTAGAACGCGGCCAGTTCGCGGGCGTCCGGGCAGTCGAGCACGGCGCAGCGCAGACGTCCGATCATCCGAGCGTCCAGTCCGCGATGACGTACAGGACGGCGCAGGCCCAGACGAGGGCGGAGACCCCGGCGACGGCGAGGGCGGCGGTGAGACCGCGGGATACGGGGAGGCGAGCAGTCATGGACCCCACTCTGCCGTGGGGGTCCGACAACGGGCATCCGTACGGGTACTCACCCGGGATACTCAGACGGACCCGAGTGAGCCCTGCGCCTCCTTGAGCGCCCTGCGGCAGAGGGAGTCGGCGTGACGGGTGGTCTCGGGCACGCGGTAGCGCGGGGAGAGGAGCAGGGTGTGGGCGCAGGCGTTGTCGAGGGAGACGCGGTGCCCCACGGAGACGTAGACGGGCTTGACGCCGGCCTGGGTGCGCAGGGCCCTGCCGACCTCCTCCCCGTCGGCGAGGAGCGGGGCGAAGTCGCCGCGCGCGTCGCCGGGTTGCTCGTACGTGAAGGTGAAGGGGTTCTTGGCCACGCCGATGGACGGCCGTCCGGTGAGCACCCCGAGGTGACTGGCGAGGCCGAAGCGGCGGGGGTGGGCGAGGCCGTAGCCGTCGCAGACCAGCAGGCCGGGGTCGGCGGTCAGGGCGCCGAGCGCGGCGAGCACGGTCGGGATCTCGCGGAAGGCGAGGAGCCCGGGGACGTACGGGAAGGAGACCCTGCCGACCGCCGTGGCCTCCTCCACCACGTCGAGGGTGCGCGCGTCGAGCACGACGGCCGCGGCGGCGACGAGGTCGCGCTCGTCGTCGTAGGCCACGTCGAGGCCGGTGACGTGCCCCTCCCCCGGCGGCGGCCCGCTCTCCCCGAGTACGAGCCGCTCCCGCAGCTCCCGCTGCACGTCCCGCGCGGCGCCCTCGTCGGCGGGCCAGCCCGCCGGAATCCCGATGATCGTCATGGGGGGCCAGCCTAGGGGGTGCCCTGCCGGCCCAGGGGGTGGCCTGCCGGTCCAGGGGGTGGCCTGCCGGTCCAGGGGGTGGCCTGCCGGTCCGGGGCGCCTGCCGGTCCGGGGCGCCTGCCGGTCGGGCCGGGAGCGCGGCACGACCGGTGGACCGTACGCGGCCGGACGGTCGCCGGGAGGCACAGGTAGCCTGGCGATCATGTTCGTACTCGAATTGACCTACACCGCGCCCGTCGAGCGGGTGGACGCGCTGCTCGACGCGCACGTCGAATGGCTCGACGCGCAGTACGCCGCCGGCGTGTTCCTGGCGTCGGGACGCAAGAACCCCCGGGACGGCGGGGTCATCCTGGCCGCCGGGGTCGACCGCGCGGAGATCGAGAAGATCGCGGCGGCCGACCCGTTCGCCGTCGAGGGCGTGTGCGCGTACCGGATCACGGAGTTCTACGCGACCAAGACGGCCGACGGGATCGCCGCGTACCGGGAGGAGCTGCCCTCCTAGTCCTTCGTGACCAGGCGGGCGATGCGGCCCTTCTCGCCGGAGGCCCAGCAGGAGCCGTCCGGGGTGCAGTCGACCGTGTCGTACGAGCCGGTGTCGACCGTGCGCCAGGTGCGGCCCCCGTCGGTGGTGAGGTCGGTGCCGGTCGGGCCGACGGCGAGCGCGGCCGCCTTGCCGTGCGGGAGCCAGGCGACGCCGGAGCGGTAGGCGGGCGGCGGCGTGGCCGGGCCGTGCCAGGTGCGGCCCCCGTCGGTGCTGACCGCGCCGGCCCGCGGCGACGGCTGGTCCTTGCGGTAGTCGCCGCCGACGGCGATGCCGTGCGCGCGGTCGCGGAAGGCGAGCCCGAAGACGCCGCGGGCCGGGTCGCCGGCCGGGATCGGCGTCTCCGTGGCGGTCCAGGTCAGCCCCCGGTCGGCGGAGTGCAGCACGCGCGCGGTGGCGCCGCCGCCCGTCGCGAGCCACACGTCCCGGGGGCCGGCCGACACGAGGCACTGGCCGCTCGCGGCGAAGCCCGCCTCGCCGGGGAGCGCGTCCGGCATCCCGGCGCTCGGCAGGACCTGCCAGGAGCGGCCGCCGTCGCGGGTGGAGAGGATGCGGTACTTCCCGTCGACCGGGTCGCTCATGGCGAGTCCGTGCCGGTGGTCGAAGAAGGTCATGCAGTCGTAGAAGGCCCGTGCGTCGGTGTTCCGGAAGGACTCGGTCCAGGTGGCGCCGCCGTCCTCGGTGCGCAGGACGCGGGAGGCCTCGCCCTCGCCGATGGCGAGGACGACGGCCCGGCGGGCGTCGAAGGCCTCGACGTCACGGAACTCCAGGTCGCCCGCACCGGCCGGCGATACGTTTCGCCAGCTCCGGCCGCCGTCGGTGGTGCGCAGCACCGTCCCCTTCGAACCCGCGGCCCAGGCGGTCCGGCGGTCCACCGCCGCGAGCCCCCGGAAGCGGGCGTCGGCGCCGGTCGGTGTCAGCTGCCAGCCGGCCGCCGCCGTGGGGGTCTCCCCGGCCCGCGCCGGGGCGGCCAGGGTCAGCGCGAGCGCCGCCCCGATCAGCCCCACCGACATCGTTCGTCTCGTCTTCCCCATGGACGTCATGGCGCCGGAAGCTAGTGCCCCGGGCCGGTCGGCGTCCAGGGTGCGTCCTCGGCCGGGCGTTCCTAGGCTGGGTCGCATGACGGAAGGCGAAGGTACGACGGAGGAGCGGCCCCGGCTCAAGGAGTACGAGGGCGAGGGCATCACCGTCACGTTCGAGCCGCGCCGCTGTCTGCACGCGGCCGAGTGCGTCCACGGCCTGCCGGAGGTCTTCGACCTGTCCCGGCGCCCGTGGGTGCTGCCCGGCGCCGCCGAGCCCGCCCGGGTCGCGGAGGTCGTCCGGCGCTGCCCCTCCGGCGCGCTCCAGTACCACCACCGCCCCGAGGACGCCGTCCCCGAGCCCCCGGACTCCCCCACCACGATCCGGCGCACGCCCGCCGGGCAGCTGGTGGTGCGGGGCGACCTCGTCGTGGCCGGCCCGTACGGGGACCGGCACGAGACGCGGGTGATGCTCTGCGGCTGCGGCGCCTCCGGGAACCAGCCGTACTGCGACCACTCGGGCCCCTGCGCGGAACCGGACGACGAGGACGTGCCGGAAGCGCGGTGACGACCGGCACGGCCGCGTGCACGCGTCGCCCCCGCCCCGGCCGTACGCGCAAGCGCGCCCGACGGCATCACCGCGCCCCCGCCCTCGCGCCGGGCAGCCCGCGTACCCGCCCCGCCGCTCGGTGACGCAGCTCACGTAGGGGCGGAGTGCACGTTCCGGCCGTGCCGCTCGTCTTGGGGGGTGTCAGGTGCCCTGGTGTCGGGGAGACGCACAGGACCCGAAGCCCGTGTGAGAGGAGCCGGTCTTGTCCGCAGTCATCGAGCAGGCCGTGCAGGCCCGTCTGGTCGCGTCCGCTCCCCGGATGGAGACCGTCCCCGCCACGCTGCGGTACGACCGGGAGGATCCGTACGCCGTGAGCATGGCCTTCCCGCCGCCGGCGACCCTGGAGGGCGTCGAGGTCTCCTGGGCCTTCGCGCGCGAACTGCTCGTGCAGGGGGTCGAGCGCCCGGCCGGGGTCGGGGACGTGCGGCTGCGTCCGTACGGCTACGACCGCACGGTGGTCGAGTTCCACGCCCCGGAGGGGGTGGCCATGGTCCATGTGCGGACCTCCGAGCTGCGCCGCTTCCTGGAGCGCTCGCAGCACCTGGTGCCGACGGGGCGCGAGCACCAGTACCTGGACTGGGACCAGGGCCTCTCGGAGCTGCTCCGCGAGCACCCGTGAGGACCCGCCGCACAAATCGTTTGCGGGTCTCCCGGCCCGGGGCGTACGGTCCGTACTGACCTTGTCGTCGCCCGATCGGAGAAGGACGTTGCTCGTCTGAGGTTGCGAGACACCGAGCCGCGCGTGCCCCCTGTGCCGCGCCGTGCCGTTCTCGACCTCGGCGTACGAGCCGTTCTCCACACTGCCCGCGCCCCGGTGTCTCCTCGCGTTGCCCCATTCCACGCTCGCGCGACCGGGAGGCCTCCATGGCGCATCACCCCACTTTCATCACCTGTTCCGCTCTCTCCTTCTCCTGGCCCGACGGCACCGAGGTCCTCGACGACTTCCGGCTCTCGATCGGCCCCGGCCGCACCGGCCTCGTCGGGCTCAACGGCTCGGGAAAGTCCACGCTCCTGAAGCTGATCGCGGGCGAACTGGCCCCGCTGGACGGCACGGTCAAGGTCACCGGTGAACTCGGCTACCTCCCGCAGAACCTGGTCCTCGACACCTCGCAGCGGGTGGACGGGATCCTCGGCATCGCCGGCAAGCGGGCCGCCCTGCACGCCATCGAGGCGGGCGACGCCGCGGAGGAGCACTTCACCGTCCTCGGCGACGACTGGGACGTCGAGGAGCGGGCCCGGGCCGTCCTCGACCAGCTCGGGCTCGACCACGTCGGCCTGGACCGGACCGTGGGGGAGCTCTCGGGCGGCGAGTCCGTGCTGCTGCGCCTCGCCGCGCTGCTGCTCGCCCGGCCCGACGTGCTGCTGCTCGACGAGCCCACCAACAACCTGGACCTGCACGCCCGCGCCCGGCTGTACGAGGCGGTGGAGAGGTGGTCGGGGGTCCTGGTCGTGGTCAGCCACGACCGGGAACTCCTGGAGCGGGTCGACCAGATCGCCGATCTGCGCGACGGCGAGGTGGCCTGGTACGGCGGCAACTGGACCGCGTACGAGACGGCGCTCGCCGCCGAACAGGAGGCGGCGGAACGGATGGTGCGGGTCGCCGAGGCGGACGTGCAGCGCCAGAAGCGCGAACTGTCCGAGTCCCAGACGAAGTCGGCCCGTCGCAGGCGGTACGGGCAGAAGAGCTTCGAGAACAAGGTCGCGTCGAAGCTCGTGGCCAACAGCAACAAGCGGGACGCCCAGGTCACGGCCGGCAAGCAGCGCACGTTGCACGCGGAGCGCCTCTCGGAGGCGAAGGAGCGGCTCGACGCGGCCGTCGAGGCGGTACGGGACGACGACGAGATCCGCGTCGAGCTGCCCCGCACCTCGGTGCCGCCGGGCCGCGAGGTGCTGCACCTGCGGGACCTGGAGCTGCGCCACGGGGCCCGGGTCGACGGCCCGTTCGAGCTGCGCGGCCCGGAGCGGATCGCCCTGGTCGGCCGGAACGGCGCCGGGAAGACGACGCTGCTCCGGACGATCGCCGGGGAGTTGGAGCCGCTGGCGGGCGAGACGGACGTGCGGGTGCCGCTGCGCTTCCTGCCGCAGCGGCTCGACGTGCTCGACGACGGGCTGAGCGTGGTGGAGAACGTGGCGCGCTTCGCGCCCGCGGCGACGGCGAACGCGATCAGGGCACGCCTCGCCCGGTTCCTGTTCCGCGGGGCACGGGCGGACCAGCCCGTCGGCACCCTGTCGGGCGGCGAGCGGTTCCGGGCGACGCTCGCGGCCCTGCTCCTCGCGGAGCCGGCCCCGCAGCTGCTGATGCTGGACGAGCCGACGAACAACCTGGACATGGCGTCGGTGCGGAAGCTGACGGCGGCCCTGGAGGCCTACGAGGGGGCGCTGATCGTGGCGAGCCACGACGTGGCGTTCCTGGAGTCGCTGGGGATCACCCGCTGGCTGCTGCTCGACGGCGGGCTGCGGCCGACGACGGCGGAGGAGATCCGGGAAACCGCCCCGAGCCCCCGCCGGAGCGAGTTCCAGGATCTGATGACGGGGTGAGCCGGGGGCGGCCCTCTGCCGGGAGCCAGGGCCGGGAGCCGAGGACCGGGCACTGAGGGCCGGGCGCTGGGGGCCGGGAGCGGGGGGCCGGGCGCTGGGAGCCGGGAGCGGGGATCGGGAGCCGGGCCGGGGCCAGGCTCCGGAAGCAGGGGCCGGGGTCAGGCCCCAGGGCTCCGGACGCCGGTGCCGGGGCACCCCCGGCCCCCGCCTGCTCTGTGCCGTCGATCGTCTGCGCTGTGTAGTCGGCCGCCCGACCCCCGGCGGCCGGCCAGGACGTGACCTGCGTCTCCGGCGTCCCGCCGGAGCTGCGCGCATAACGGAACGTAACCGGACATCGCCGGGACGGGCTTGGCCGACGCCTTACGGAGGCTTAACCTACGGTCTCGTAACCTACGAATCCGTAGGTATACCCGTATGCCCTCCCCGTCCCCCACCCCCAGGAGTTCCCGTGACGCTCACCTCCCCCTCTCTCGGCAGCTCGGCGGAGTGGACCGACGCACGGTTGCTCTACGCGCTGGAAGAGGTCGTGGAGAAGGAGCTCAACCGGCACCTGAAGGTCACCAAGGACTGGATGCCGCACGAGTACGTGCCGTGGTCCGACGCCCGGAACTTCCCCGGCTTCTTCGAGGACGGCGAGGCCTGGGACCCGTCGCAGTCCAAGGTCACCGAGATCGGCAAGATCGCACTCGTGGTCAACCTGCTCACCGAGGACAACCTGCCGAGCTACCACCACGAGATCGCCAGCCTCTTCGGCCGCGACGGCGCCTGGGGCACCTGGGTGCACCGCTGGACCGCCGAGGAGGGCCGGCACGGCATCGTGATGCGCGACTACCTGCTCGCCTCCCGCGCCGTCGACCCGGACAAGCTGGAGCAGTTCCGGATGGCGCACATGAGCGAGGGCTTCGAGTCCGACAACCGGCACTCGATGCTGCACTCCGTCGCGTACGTGGCCTTCCAGGAGCTCGCCACCCGCATCTCGCACCGCAACACCGGCCACCAGTCCGGCGACCCGGTCTGCGACCGGATGCTGGCCCGGATCGCCACCGACGAGAACCTGCACATGGTCTTCTACCGCAACCTGCTGGGCGCGGCCTTCGAGATCGCCCCCGACCTGACCATGCAGGCCGTGCGGGACGTCGTGGTCGACTTCCGGATGCCCGGACACGGCATGCCGGGCTTCGAGCGGGCGGCCGCGCAGATGGCGATCGGCGAGATCTACAACATGCGCATCCACCACGACGACGTCCTCCAGCCCGTCCTGCGCTTCCTCAAGGTCCTCCAGATCGAGGGCCTCGGCCCGGACGGCCTGCGCGCCCAGGAGGAGCTGGGGCTCTACATGAACGGGCTGGACAGCGAGGCGAGCAAGTTCGACGAGAAGCTCGCGGCCCGCAAGGCGCGGATGGCCGCGCGCGCGGCCGGCTGAACCAGCCGTACCCCGGGCGCCGCTCGGCGGCTCAGCAGCTCCGCCGCTTGAGCCGCCCGCGCTCCTTCTCGGAGAGCCCGCCCCACACCCCGAACCGCTCGTCGTGGGTGAGGGCGTACTCCAGGCACGCAAGGCGCCCCTCGCACGCCCCGCACAGCTGCTTCGCCTCGCGCGTCGAGGAGCCGGGGGCCGGGAAGAAGAACTCCGGGCCGGCCTGGGCGCACAGGGCGTTCTCGCGCCAGGAGAGGTCGGGGGTGGTGAGCACGTCGGTATCCGTCTGCATGACCGACAGCTTGCCCAAGGGCCGTAAACGCGCCATCAACGTTCGATCAATGGCGTATACCCAGCGCCGGAAGCACCGTCTCGGCCACCCGGTACGCCTCCTCCAGGAGCGGGTTCCCGGACAGGATGAACGTGTCCACTCCCAGCTCCTGGTACTCCTTGAGACGCTCCACGACCTGGGCCGTGGAGCCCACGACGGCCGTGCCGGGACCGGGCCGGAACAGGCTCATGCCGGGCCACAGGTTCGGGTGGGTCTCCAGTTCGCGCGCCCGGGCGGGCACCTTGCCGCCGTGCTGGCGGAACTGGCGCTGCCAGCCGACGCCGTCCTCGCCCGCGCGGTCGCCGAGCTGCCGGGCGTAGGTCGCCTCGCTGGTGACGTCCAGGAGCCGGTCGGCCGCGGCCCAGGCCTCGTCCTCGGTGTCCCGGACGATCAGGTGGAGCCGCAGGCCGATGCGGAGGGCGCGGCCGTGGGCGGCGGCCCGGGCCCGGACGTGGTCGAGCTTCTCCTTCAGCAGGTGCGGGGGCTCGCCCCAGGTGAGGTAGACGTCGACGTGCTCGGCGGCCATCTCGATGCCGGGCGCCGAGGAACCGCCGAACCAGAGCGGCACGTGCGGCTCCTGGACGGGGCGCAGGTCGCGGAAGGACGCGCCGGCGTTCCTGAGGTCGTAGAAGCGGCCCTTGTGGTCGAAGACCTCGCCGGCCGTGAGGCGCTTGACGATCGACCAGTACTCGGCGCTCAGTTCGTACCGCTCGTCGTGCTCGACGTGCAGGCCGTACTCCCGCAGGGAGTTCGTCGATCCGTTGACGACGTTGAACCGGATCCTGCCGCCGAAGAGGTTGTCGAAGCTCAGCGCCATCTTGGCCAGCAGGGTCGGGGAGATCAGGCCCGGGTGGACGGCGAGCAGCGGCTTGAAGCGGGTGCTGGTGGAGGCGGCGAGCGCGGAGCCGAGCGGCCAGACGTCGTACAGGTCGGTGGCGAGCAGCGCGCCGGTGAAGCCGAGGCGTTCGACCGTGCCGGCGAGCTGGGTGAGATAGCCGAGGTCGACGGGGCGGCGGCCCTCCGGCTCCCACGGATAGGCGCCTTCGCGCGGGATGACGTACCAGAGGACTTCGGGTGCGGGGTGCGTCATCGGGTCAGGCCTTCCGGGGCAGGGCGTCGGCGACGGTGATCGCGCGGTCGACGAATCCGGTGCGGTGGAAGATGTCGGCGGCCTGCTGCTGCTCGGCGATGAACTCCTCCGTGACCTCCTCGATGGTCCAGGGCAGGGCCTTCAGCGCGGTCTCCCAGTCCTCGACCGTGCCGCCCTGGTCGGCGGCGGCGAGCTCGGCGGCCTCGCGCGGGTGGGCGGCGGCCCACGCGTCGGCCCTCCGCAGCGCCCGGGTGAGCGCCTCGACGAGCTCGGGCCGCTGCTCGGCCAGGTCGCGGCGGGTGAAGAAGACGGACCGGTCGCTGATGACCTCGCCGGTGGGGATCAGGACGCGCAGGCCGCCGGCGCGGCGGGCGGCGACGAGTTCGGCGCCCTGCGCGACCCAGGCGGTGATCTCGCCGGCGCGGAGCTTCGCCTCGCTGCCGGAGTCGCCGCGCACGGGGGTGATGTCGGTGGCATACGAGAGGCCGGCGTCGTCCAGGGCCTTGGCGACGAGGTGGGTCTGCCAGGAGCCGACGGCGAGGTGGACGGTGCCGCCCTTGAGGTCGGCGACGGTGCGGACCGGGCTGTCCTCGGGGACGAGGAGGGCGCCGTGGTCGGGGCGGGGCGCGGAGACGGCCGTGTAGACGATGTCGTGGCCCGCGGCCTGCGCGGTGACCGGCGGGGTGGAGCCGGTGCCGCCGAAGTCGATGGTGCCCTCGGCGAGGTGGGCGCCGGTGCGGACCCCGTCCGTGTACGGGTGCCAGGTCACGGTCTCGCCGAGGGCGGCGAGCTCCTCCTCCGCGTAGCCGAGGCGGGAGAGGTGGTAGAGGGAGGGGTTGCTGCGGTGGACGCCGATGACGACGGTCATGCGGAGACTCCTTCGAGGGACGGGGCGGTGGTGGACGGTTCCTCGGGGGCGTGGACGCCGAGGTCGGCGAGGAGGCGGCGGCGCAGGGCCGTGAAGGCCGGGTCGCCGGGGTCGCGGGGGCGGGGCACGGTCACGGCTTCGTCGGTGACGAGTCGCCCGTCGCGCAGGACGGCCACCCGGTCGGCGAGGCGCACGGCCTCGTCGACGTCGTGGGTGACGAGCAGGACGGCCGGCCGGTGGATCCGGCGCAGTTCGCCGACCAGGTCCTGCATGCGGAGCCGGGTCAGCGCGTCGAGCGCGGCGAACGGCTCGTCGAGCAGCAGGAGTTCGGGCTCGCGGACCAGGGCCCTCGCCAGGGCCACGCGCTGGGCCTCGCCGCCGGAGAGGGTCGCCGGCCAGGCCTCGGCGTGCCGCTCCAGGCCGACCTCGGCGAGCGCCCGCAGACCGGTCTCCCGGGTCTCCGCGCCGCGCGGCAGTCCGACGGTGACGTTGGCGAGGACCTTCTTGGAGGGGATGAGCCGGGGCTCCTGGAAGACGACGGTGCGGACGGCGGGGACCAGGGCCTCTCCCCCGTCGGCTCCGTCGAGGGCGCCGAGGATGCGCAGCAGGGTGGTCTTGCCGCTGCCGCTGGCACCGAGGAGGGCGACGAACTCGCCGCGCCCGATGGTGAGGTCGAGGCCGTCGAGGACGGCGCGGTCGCCGAAGACCCGGCGCAGTCCCCGTACGCGTACGGCGGTCATGTGGTCCCTCCCGGTCCGGCGGTGCGCCAGGGCATGAGGATCCGCTCCAGGCCGCGGACGAACACGTCGGCGGTGAGGCCGAGGAGTCCGTAGACGAGGATGCAGACGGCGAGGACGTCGGTGCGGGCGTAGCTCTGGGCCTGGGACATCAGATAGCCGATGCCCTCGGTGGCGTTGATCTCCTCGGCGGCGATCAGCGCGATGACGCTGAGCGTCATGGACAGCCGCAGTCCGGCGAGGAGCGAGGGCAGCGCGCCGGGCAGGACGACCTGGCGGACGATCGCGAGCCGGCCGAGGCCGAAGCTGCGCATGGCCTCGACGAGCTTGCGGTCGGTGTCGCGGACGCCGCCGGTGGTGGAGACGTACATGGGGAAGGTGGTGGCGACGGCGATGAGCAGGATCTTCGCCGTCTCGTTGATCCCGAACCAGACCATGAAGAGGGGGACGAGGGAGAGGAAGGGGATGGTGCGGAGGGTCTGGAGGGAGGAGTCGAGGAGTTCGTCGCCGAGGCGGGTGAAGCCGGTGGTGATGCCGAGGACCAGTCCGGCGGCGAGACCGATGACGAGGCCGAGGCCGGAGCGGGTGAGGGAGGTGGCGAGCGCGTCGGGCAGCTGCCCGTTGCCCCACAACTCCCCTACGGCGTCGAGGACCTGCGGGGGCGAGGCGAGGACGTCGGGGGTCAGGAGGCCGGTGGCGGAGGAGGCCCACCAGAGGGCGAGCAGGGCGACGGGGCCGAGGGCGCGGACGGTGACGACGTAGGTGCGGGGGCGGGCGCGGCGGACGGGTGGGCGCGGGGCGACCAGCCCGTCCGTGCGCTCCCCTTCGTCGGTGACGGCCGTCATGACAGCTTCTCGACGTCGAGGAGGTGGGCGGCGATGTCGACCTTGCCCGGGGTGACCTTCTGGTCGGCGTAGAACCGGGCCACGGTCTCGAAGCGCTCGATGTCCTCGGGGCCGATGGGGTCGACCGTCCCGCCCTTGGCGGTGAAGGCGATCTGGACGTCCTTGGCCTTGCCGTTGAGGGCGGTGGGGCCGGCGTCGGTGAAGACGTTGAGGTAGGCGGCCGGGTCCTTCTTCTCCTCGGCGCTGTGCTCGTGGAGGTAGGCGTAGAGCGCCTTGACGATCTCGGGGTGCTCCTTGGCGAAGCCCGTACGGACGGCGTTGAGGCTGTAGTTGTCGGAGCCGATGGCGGTGCCGTCGGCGACGAACCGGGCCTTGCCGGCGCCGATCTCGGCGACGGCGTACGTGGACCAGACGGCCCAGGCGTCGACCTGTCCGGCGTTGAAGACGGCGGCGGTCTGGTCGGGGCGCAGATAGACGCGCTCGACCTTGTCGGCGGGGATCCCGGCCTTGGCGAGTGCCTTGAGGAGCAGGTACTCGCCGGTGCCGCCCTTGTTCACGGCGACCTTGCGGCCGACGAGGTCCTGCACGGAGGTGATGTCCGAACCCTCGCGGACGAGGATGCCCTCGCCGACGGGGTCGGGGTCGGTGGCGGTGAAGAAGGCGAAGCCGGGGCTCTGGGAGAGGGAGGTGATGCCGGAGGTGATGGAGCCGGTCGCGATGTCGAGCTGATCGGCGTTCATCGCCTGGGCTGCCGGGGCGAAGGGCCCGGCGCTGCCGGTCCAGGCGACCTCGGCACCGACGGCGGCGAGTGCCTTGTCGAGGCTGCCGTCCTTCTTGCCCCGGGCGAGGACGCCCGCGTTGCCGGGGTCGGGGATGCGAACGGTGACCGTTCCCTCCCCGCTCTTCTTCCCCTTCGCTTCGCCGTCGCCGGCCGTGCCACCGCAGGCGGTGAGGGTGGTGAGGGCGGCGAGTGCCGCCAGAGCGGCGAGCGGGGTGGTCAGTGGGCGCATGGCGGTCGTCCTCCGGGGATCGAGGGGCGTGCGGGGCGGGTGGTGTTACGGGACGGGCTGCGCGGACGGTCGCGGCACGAAGGGTTCCTGCGCGGACGGTTCCGGCGCGGGCGCCGTCGGTGCGGCGGCCGCGATCAGGCGGGCTCGGCGCAGGGGCTCCGGGTCGGCCCAGGCCCGTACGTCCACGGCCTCGGGCAGGAAGCCGTGGGCACGCAGGGCCTCCTCCTGCCGGGCGAGCAGGTCGAGGCGGGTACCGGACAGGTCCGGGTGGAGGGTGCGGTGGGTGCCGGGCCGGTAGGCGCCGGCGACGCCCTCGGCGCCCGCCCCGGTCTCGACGCCGAGGATCCGGGCGACCTCGGCGGGCTCGCCGGCGGCCCAGTCGGCGGCGCGGAGCAGGACGGACAGGAAGCGCGCGACGAGCTCGGGGTGTGCGTCCAGGAGGTCCTGGTGGACGGTGAGGGGGCGCGGGGTGCCGTTGTTGACGCGGTGCGCGGGGTCGGGCAGGACGTCCAACTCGACGGCCACCTCGGCACCGGCGCGCCGCGCCGCCTCGACGGCGAGGGCCCCCTTCACGTAGACGGCGTCGACCTCGCCCCGGCGCAGGGCGTCGAGCCCGGCGGCCCACTGCCCCTGATGCCCATCGGCCGGCACGTCGACGAGGACGGCGTCGCCGAGGCCGTACCCCGCCGAGGCGAGGGCGCCCTCGAAGCCGCGCAGGGCCATCGCCCGCCAGAAGTCGATGGGCACGGAGTGGCGGGGCACGGCGAGCCGGAGTCCGCGCAGGGCGGCGGCCCCGCGCACCGGGGAGCCGGGGGCGACGAGCACCGCCTGGCGCTCCTCGATCCAGGTGAGCCCGACGAGCCGGGTCCGCTCGCCGCGCGAACGGGCCCACAGCGCGGGCACGTTGCCGCCCTCGCGGAAGAGCCCGGGCAGGGCGTGGGTGAAGTGGGTGGCGCGGTCGGCGCCGGGGTCGGCGTCCTGGAGCGAGCGGACGGCGATGCCGTCCGGGGCGAACTCCTCGGCCAGCCAGCCCCGGTCGGCGGCGACGCCGGTGGCGGTGGGGACGGGGCAGCGGGTGAACCAGAGCGTGTCGGGAACGCGGGCGTACGTCATGGAGGGCATCCCGGGGTGTGGTGGGTCGGGAGACGGCGGCGGGGCGCGGCCGGAGGCAGAAGGGGGCGGAAGGCGGGGAGGGAGAGGAAGAGAGCAGGCCTGCGGACCGGTGGAGGACCGGCGGGCGTGGGCGTGCGGCGCTCTCGGCGCATGGGGTGCGTGGGGCGTCGACGGCGTGGCGCGAAAGTCAGGGCACGGCGCGTCGGCGGAGGCCCGGGGTCAGCGACAGCCGGTGCCGGTGACGCGCGCCAGGTCGATGTGGCGGCGCCGGGTGAGGGCGAGCGGTACGTGTCGCGCGTTCATCGCCTGCCGGCTCCTTCCGGGTCGCTGCCGCTGGGCTGTCCTGGCCGGAACCTTGCCACGGCCGCTCCGCCGTCCACAACTCGGCTCCCACCATGTGGGATTGCGTATGAACGGCGTGTTTCCGACCCCGCCCGGGGTCTGATTCGGCTCCCGCCATGTGGGAGCGTGGGAGCCCGATCACCCACGGGGAGCGAACCCTATGACGACCGAGGCCGGCATCGTCCGACCCCCGGCGGGCGCCCAGGCGGTCCGCCGCGCACTGGACGTGCTGCACTGTTTCCACGACAACGGGCCCGACCTGAGCGCCTCCGACCTCGCGCGCAGGCTCGGGCTCTCCACCTCGACGGCGCACCGGCTGGCCCGCACCCTGCTCGGCGCGGGCTTCCTGGAGCAGGACGCCCGGACCGCGCGCTACCGGCTCGGTCCGGCGATGACGGAGCTGGGCCGGCTCTCGTACCACCAGCGGGGGCTGCACCTGGCGGCTCCCGAGCTGTCCGACCTGGCCGAACGGACCGGCGCGACGGCCGACCTGGCGCTGCGCAGCGGTCCGCACGCGGTGATCGTGGCGGGCGGGTCGGTGACCCCGAAGGTGGGCCTGCGTCGGCCGCTGCACTCGACGGCGCTCGGGAAGGTGCTGCTCGCATGGCCCCGGGCGGGTGAGGCGGGTCCGCGCTCCCTGCCCCCGCTGTACGCGTTCACGGAGCGGACCATCGTCGAACCACCCGCCCTGACAGCCGAGTTGGCGCGCGTACGGGAGGCTGGGTACGCGCTGAACGACGGCGAGTCGGCCCTCGGGGTGCGGACCGTGGCCGTACCGGTCCTGGAGCGCACGGGGTACGCGCGGTTCGCGCTCGCGGTTCGCGCGACCCCGGACCTGATCACCGACGCGCGGCTCGACTGGTACCTGGGGCAGGCGCGGGCCTGCGCGCGGGCCCTGGAGGTGCTGCTGCTCGCCCCCTCGGAGCGGCGGGACCCGGAGCGGGCGGGGTAGCCCCCGGGGCCGCGCCGAGATGTCCGCACGGTCGTGCGTTCAGTACGATGGGGTCATGAGCGGCAGCGCCGGGAGCGGCACCGGGACCAAGACCGACGGACGCGTCGAGCGGGGCAACCAGACACGGCGCCTCGTCCTCGGCCGGACGATGGACATCGCCTCGGTCGAGGGCCTGGAGGGCCTGTCCCTGGGGCGGATCGCGACCGAGCTGGAGCTGAGCAAGAGCGGTGTCTTCGCCCTCTTCGGCTCCAAGGAGGAGCTCCAGCTCGCCACCGTCAGGGCCGCCGTCGCCGTCTTCGCCGGGCGCGTCGTCGCCCCGCTGGAGGACCTGCCGCCGGGCGCGCGGCGGGTGCGCGAACTGTGCCGGAACTGGCTCGCGTACTCCGCGGAGCGGGTCTTCGCGGGCGGCTGCTTCTTCTACGCGGTCTCGGCCGAGTTCGACGCCCGTACGGGCCCGGTGCACGACGCCGTCGCCGGGGCCCGCCGTGACTGGACCGCGTACGTGGAGGGGGCCCTGACGGAGGCGCGTGCCGTCGGGGAGTTCGCCGAGGACCTGGACGTGGAGCAGCTGGCCTTCGAGGTGATCGCCCTCATGGAGGCGGCCAACGCCCGGTCCGTGCTGTTCGGCGACCCCGGCTCGTACGCCCGCGCCGAACGGGGCATCACGGCCCGCCTGCTCGCCTCGGCCACGGACAGGGGCCGGGCGGCGCTCACCGACCCGGCCTGACCACCGGCCGGGCTCCGGGCCGGGCGGCGCTACCGACCCGGCCGGGCTCCGGGCCGGGCGATGCCCACCGGTCCGGCCGGGCCCCGGGCAGGACGGCGGCCGCCGGGTCCCGCCCGGTCCGGCGGCGGCGCGGCGACGGTCACGACGCCGTCGAGCCGACGCCCTCGCGCGCGCCGACCGCCGGTTCCGTGCCGGAGCCGGCGGTCGCGAACTCCACCGCCGCGGCCACGACGTCGGGGTCCGTGAGGATGCGGCGGTGACCGAGGCCCCGGGTGACGACGAGCCGGGCCCGCTCTCCGTGGGCCCGGGCGAGGAACCGCGCCTGGACCAGGGGCACCATGTCGTCGCCCTCGTCGTGGAACAGCAGGACGGGCGCGCCGAGTTCGTCCGGCGCGTGGTCGGCGCCGAAGCGCTCCCAGACGCCGGGCTCGTCGGGGACGAGCCGCCGCTCGACGTGGGCGCGCATGGCCCGCATCACCCGGTCGTCCAGGCCGAGTCCCGCCCGGAAGCCCTCCAGGACCATGTCGAAGGAGCCGACGCCGCCGAGGCCCACGAAGCGGGAGGTGCGGACGCCGTCACGGAGGGCGAAGAGGGCGGCGACGACGCCGAAGGAGTGGGCGACGACGGCCTCGAAGTCGCCGTGCCGGGCGTGCAACTCCCGGATGATCTCGCGGTATTCGACGATGTTGCTCGCCCTGCCGGAGGAGTCGCCGTGGCCGGGCGCGTCGAAGGCGACCGGGCTGTGTCCCCGCGCGAGGAGCTCCTCGACGAAGGCGCCGAGCCGCGAGGCGCGGGAGGACCAGCCGTGGACGAGCAGGACGGGCCGCCGGCCGTCGCCCCAGGCGTACGTGACGACCTCCTTGCCGCGGACGCGGAGGCGGTCGGTGCGCGCGCCCGCGAGGAGCGCGGCCTCGCCGGGCCGGAGCCGGGCCCTGCCGAGCGGCCGGACGAAGAGGTGGAAGGCCCAGCGGCCGGCCGGGCCGGGGGCGAGGCGCGCGGTGGCGTTCAGGGCGGTGCGGATGAGTGGAGCCATCGGGTACATGCCGGATCTCCTCGGTCGTCCTGGATGGAAAAAATGCTAGCACGACCGTTCGTATTGTTTTAGAGTGATCCGCGAGGGCCGGTGACGCCCACCCGGAAGCGTCCCGGCCCTCCTCCCCTACTCCTGCCCCTTCCTCGCCCGGCTCGGCTGCACCCGCTTCGGCTCGCCCGGCATCTTCGGGTACTCCGGCGGATACGGCAGGTCGCCGAGACCGCGGTCCGCCTCGTCCCGCCGGGCCTGTTCGAGCAGCGACTCCAGGCCGAACCGCTCGTCGTCCATGTCGGCATGGACGTCGCCGGCCTCCGCGTACCGGGCCGGCATCGTCCTGATGTCGAAGTCCTGCGGCACGACCTCGCCGATCTCCTCCCACCTCAGCGGCGCCGAGACGGGGGCGTTCGGCCGGGGGCGGACGGAGTAGGCGGAGGCCATCGTGCGGTCCCGGGCCATCTGGTTGTAGTCGACGAAGATCCGCTCGCCGCGCTCCTCCTTCCACCACCGCGTCGTGACCCGGTCCGGCATCCGCCGCTCCAGCTCCCGGCCGCAGGCGATCGCCGCCCGCCTGACCTGGGTGAACGTCCACTCGGGAAGGAGGGGTACGAAGACGTGGAGACCCCGGCCGCCGGAGGTCTTCGGCCAGCCGCGCAGTCCGTGCCCGTCGAGGACCGCGCGCAGCTCGTGGGCGGCGCGGACGGCGTCGGCGTAGTCCGTGCCCGGCTGGGGGTCGAGGTCGATGCGGAGCTCGTCCGGGTGGTCGGTGTCGTCCCGGCGCACCGGCCAGGGGTGGAAGGTGACGGCGCCGAGGTTGGCCGCCCAGAGCACGGCCGCCGGCTCGGTGGGGCACATCTCGTCGGCCGTCCGGCCGCTGGGAAAGGTGATGCGGGCCGTCGGGATCCAGTCCGGGAGGTGCTTCGGGGCGCGCTTCTGGAAGAAGGACTCGCCGGCCACCCCGTCGGGGTAGCGCTCCAGGGTGGTGGGGCGGTTCCGCAGGGCGCGGGTGATGCCGTCACCCACGGCCAGGTAGTACCGGACCAGGTCCAGCTTGGTGTAGCCGGGCTCCGGGAAGTACACCTTGTCGGGGCTGGAGACCCGCACGGTCCGGTCGCCGGCCTGGAGCTCCACCGCTGCCGCCTCGCCTGCCATGCCGGTCAGCCTAGGGGGTGCCGACAACTGCCGCATGCCGGACAATCTCCCCATGGATCTTCCGGTGATGCCGCCCGTGAAACCGATGCTGGCCAAGCCGGTGAAGCGGATCCCGCCCGGGATGCAGTACGAGGCGAAGTGGGACGGCTTCCGCGCGATCGTGCACCGGGACGGGCCGGAGCTCGTCATCGGCAGCCGGACGGGCAAGCCGCTCACCCGCTACTTCCCCGAGCTCGTCGAGGCGCTGACGGCCCGGCTGCCGGAGCGCTGCGTCGTCGACGGGGAGATCGTCGTCGAGCACGACGGCCGCCTCGACTTCGACCGGCTCGCCGAGCGGATCCATCCGGCCGCCTCCCGGATCCGCCTGCTCGCCGAGACCACCCCGGCCCGGTTCATCGCCTTCGACCTGCTCGCCCTCGGGGACGCCTCGCTGCTCGACGCCCCGCTGAGCGAGCGCCGGGCGGCCCTGGAGCCGGCCCTCGCCGGAGTCGACGCGCCCGTCCACCTGGCCCCCGCGACCCGGGACCCCGAGCTCGCGGCACGCTGGTTCGAGCAGTACGAGGGCGCCGGCCTCGACGGGGTGATCGCCAAACCGCTCGACCTGGCGTACGGGCCGGACGCCCGCCTCATGTACAAGATCAAGCACGAGCGGACGGCCGACGTCGTCGTGGCCGGATACCGCTTCCACAAGAGCGGTCCCGTGGTCGGCTCGCTGCTGCTCGGGCTGTACGACGAGCAGGGCGCCCTCCAGCACGTCGGTGTGTGCGCGGCCTTCACCGCCGCCCGCCGCGCCGAGCTCGTCGAGGAGCTGGAGCCGCTCCGGACGGACCCCTCGGACGGGCATCCCTGGGCGGCGTGGACGGACGAGGCCGCGCACGAGAGCGCCCGGCTGCCGGGCGCTCCCAGCCGCTGGTCGGGCAAGAAGGACCTGTCGTGGGTGGCGCTGCGGCCGGAGCGGGTCTGCGAGGTCGGATACGACCACATGGAGGGGGACCGCTTCCGCCACACCGCCCAGTTCAAGCGGTGGCGCCCGGACCGGACGCCGGAGTCCTGCGGCTACGAGCAGCTGAGGGAGCCCGTCTCGTACGACCTGGCGGAGATCTTCGCGTAGGCGCCCCGGCCCGGAGAGTCGGCCGGGGCGCAACGTGAGATGCCACACATTCGGCATGCCCGAACCGCCCGCGCCCGTATCGGGCTTCCGGGCGGGGCGCGGGGACGGTGCCCGATACGGCGGCCGCCGCCCGGCCCCGTACCTGCGGGAACGCCCCGGCCTCCGGCCGCCGGTTCCGCCCGGTCCGGCCCGTCCGCTCCCCCGGTGGCCCGCCCCGCCGTCACCCGGCCGCGACACCGCCGTGCCGGAACCCGGACGGTCATCCGGTACGTATGGAGAGGAGACTCTTCCGTACCCTCCCCGGACCGACTAGGACTGACCCGTGATCACCTCGCCCTCGCGCCTCGTTCCCGTCCCGATCCCCGACAGCGTGGCCGCGATGATCGGCGCCTGCCTGCCGCTGCACGTCCTCCAGGCCGAGGTCGACGCGGACTGCGCGGCGCGCGAGGTGTACCGCTTCCGGGGACCGCTCTGCGCGGAGGACCGGGCGGACCGCGAGCACGCGCTCGCCGCCCTGGCGCGGGCCAACAAGATCCTCGCCAAGCACCACCCCCGACTGCCCGTCACCCCCTGA
Organism: Streptomyces sp. NPDC053513; assembly: GCF_044544765.1. Lineage (NCBI taxonomy): Bacteria > Bacillati > Actinomycetota > Actinomycetes > Kitasatosporales > Streptomycetaceae > Streptomyces > Streptomyces sp. NPDC053513. The sequence goes on along the minus strand of NZ_JBITXP010000006.1, from coordinate 42,974 downwards.
GGGGTACCCTCTCCGGCCGTCTGAGGGGGTACCCCCTCCGGCCGTCCCCCGCATGCGTGAGGGCGGTGGCGGTGTGACGCTGCGAGAGTGACCACGACCAGCGACGCAGCGCCCGCGCCCCCGGCCGCCACCGAGCCGCCCGTGCTCGACAGCCGCCGCCGCAACATCGTCTTCGGCACGATCATGCTGGGTGTCCTCCTCGCCGCCCTCGACCAGACGATCGTCGGCACCGCCCTGCCCACGATCGTCTCGGACCTCGGCGGCGCCGCCCACATGTCGTGGGTGGTCACCTCGTACCTGCTGGCGGAGACGGTCGCGACCGTCCTCGTCGGCAAGTTCGGCGACCTCTTCGGCCGCAAGGTGATCTTCCAGATCTCCGCGGTCGTCTTCATCACCGGCTCGTTCCTCTGCGGACTCGCCACCAACATGACGCTGCTGATCGTCTGGCGCGGTCTCCAGGGCATCGGCGCCGGCGGTCTGATGGTCACCTCGATGGCGCTCATCGCCGATGTGATCCCCCTGCGCGACCGGGGCAAGTACCAGGGCGCGATCGGGGCCGTGTTCGGCGTCTCGACCGTCGTCGGCCCGCTCCTCGGCGGTCTGTTCACCGACCACCTCAGCTGGCGCTGGGCCTTCTACGTGAACGTCCCCATCGCGATCCTCGTCGTCATCGCCGCCGCCCGCTCGATCCCCTCGGTGCGCTCCGCGAGCCGGCCGGTCATCGACTACGCCGGCATCGCGTTCGTCGCCGTCGGCTCCAGCGCCCTTATCCTGGCGACCAGTTGGGGCGGCAACGAGTACGCCTGGGGCTCCGGCGTCATCATCGGGCTCTTCGCGGGCGGTCTCGTCGCCCTGGCCCTGTTCTGCTGGGTCGAGACCCGGGCGGTCCAGCCCATGCTGCCCATGCGGCTCTTCCGGAACCCGGTCTTCACCGTCTGCTCCGTGCTCAGCTTCGTGGTCGGCTTCGCCATGCTCGGCGCGATGACCTTCCTGCCGACCTATCTGCAGTACGTCGACGGGGAGTCGGCGACCATGTCCGGCATCCGCACCCTGCCCATGGTCATCGGCCTGCTCATCGCCTCGATCTTCAGCGGCAACGTCGTCAGCAGGTCCGGCCGCTACCGGATCTTCCCCATCGTCGGGTGCCTGGTGATGGGCGTCGGCCTCTTCCTGCTCTCCCTCATGGGACCGGACACCGGCACCTGGCTGGAATCGCTGTACATGTTCGTCCTCGGCACCGGCATCGGCCTGTGCATGCAGGTCCTGACCATCGCCGTGCAGAACACCGTCGACTACGCCGACCTCGGCACCGCCACCTCCGGCGTCACCTTCTTCCGCACCCTCGGCAGCTCCTTCGGCACGGCCGTCTTCGGCACGATCTACGCCAACTCCCTCCGGCCCAACCTCACGAGCGGGGTCGTCGAGGCCGCCGCCGTCGCCCGGCGCCTCGGTGTGGACCCGGCCGGGATCGCGCAGGCCGCGCAGAGCCCGGCGGGGCTCCACGGCCTGCCCCCGCGGATCGCCGAGCCGATCGTCCAGGCGTACGCGGACACCCTGCAGACCGTCTTCCTCTGGACGGTTCCGGTCGCGGCCGTCGGCTTCGTCGTCGCCCTCTTCCTCAAGCAGGTCGAGCTGCGCGACTCGGCCCGCTCCGCCGCCCCCGACATGGGCGAGGGCTTCGGCTCCCCCACCATGTCCGGCGACTCGGAGAAGCTCCTCGAACTGGTCGTCGGCCGGATCCTGCGGCGCACCGACTACGAGACGGCCCGGAGGATCGTCGCCGCTTCCGACACCCGGCTCGACATCGCCGGGGCCTGGGCGGTGATGCAGGTCGAACTCTTCACGCGGACGGTCGGGCACGCGAGCCTCGGCCTGATCTCGGCCGGCCGGCGGGTGCCGCCCGAGGTGCTGCTGCCGGTCTTCGACCGCATGGTCGACGAGGGCTTCCTCACCCGCGACGGCAATCTCCTCTCCCACACGCCGGCGGGCAAGCGCGAGGCGGAGGTCATCACCCGTGCCTGGGGCGAGTGGCTCTCCGACGTCGTCGCGCAGGAGCGCGGCCGGCCCAGCGGGCCCGAGCTGCGGGTGGCGACGGACGCCATCGCCAAGAAGATCGTCGCCGAGGACCTCGCGAGCGGACTCCCGAGGGAACGGGTGACGGCGGGCGCGGGCGCGCGCTGAGCACGGGAGCCGGCCGGGCAAGGGGCCCGGCTCAGTCGAGGAAGTCCCCGTCCACGTACACCCACGCGCCCCCGTGGCGGGCGAAACGGCTCCGCTCGTGGAGGGAGCCGGTCTCGCCGTCGTGGACGTAGCGGGCCGTGAAGGTGACGGTGCCGTGCTGGTGGAAGGCGGTGCCCTCGGTGGTCCCCTCGATCTCCAGGCCGGCCCAGCGCGTTCCCGGGTCGAAGTCGACCTCGCCCGGCCGGGTCTCCGGTGCCCAGGTGCGCAGCAGATAGGCCTCGTCGCGGACGACGAAGGCGCTGTAACGGGAGCGCATGAGGAGCTCGGCGGTGGGCGCCGTGCCGCCGGTGCCCGAGTGGAACCGGCCGCAGCACGCGCCGTACGCGGCGTCGAGGCCGCAGGGGCAGGGCGAGGTCGCGGTCACGGCGGGCGCGGCGGCGGCCGCAGCCGTACGGGAGGCCGGGGAGGTGCGGGGGCGGGTCTTGCGTCGGGACATGGCGTCATTGTCCCCCACCGGAGGATCGCGGAGGCGCCCGGCATGTGGACGGGACCGTGGACGGCGGCCCGGAATCCCGCTGCCCAGAAGGCTCGTCCGAGTAGCGTACGACCATGAAACTGACGATTCTCGGAGGCGGCGGATTCCGGGTGCCGCTGGTGTACGGCGCCCTGCTCGGCGACCACGCCGAGGGGCGGGTCACCCACGTCACCCTGCACGACCTCGACGAGGGGCGGCTCTCGGCCATCGCGCGGGTCCTCGCGGACCAGGCGGAGGGGGTGCCGGACGCGCCGGCGGTGACGGCGACGACCGATCTGGACGAGGCGCTGCGCGGTGCGGACTTCGTGTTCTCGGCGATCCGGGTCGGCGGTCTGGAGGGGCGGGCGGCCGACGAGCGGATCGCGCTCGCCGAGGGCGTGCTCGGCCAGGAGACGGTGGGGGCGGGCGGCATCGCGTACGGGCTGCGGACCGTGCCCGTGGCGGACCGCATCGCCCGGAGGATCGCCGAACTCGCCCCCGACGCCTGGGTCATCAACTTCACCAACCCGGCCGGTCTGGTCACGGAGGCGATGTCCCGGGTGCTCGGCGACCGGGTCATCGGCATCTGCGACTCCCCCGTGGGCCTCGGCCGCCGGGTCGCCCGCGTCCTGGGCGCGAACCCGGACGAGGCCTGGATCGACTACGTGGGCCTCAACCACCTGGGCTGGCTGCGGGGGCTGCGGGTCGGCGGCCGGGACCTGCTGCCGCGGCTGCTCGCCGACGAGGAGGCGCTCGGCTCCTTCGAGGAGGGCCGGCTCTTCGGCCCGGAGTGGCTGCGCTCGCTCGGCGCGATCCCCAACGAGTACCTGCACTACTACTACTTCAACCGGGAGGCGGTGCACGCCTACCGGACGGCCGAACGGACGCGCGGAGCGTACCTGCGGGACCAACAGGGCGGCTTCTACGAGGAGATGGCCAAGCCCGACACCCCGGCCCTCGCCGCCTGGCACCGTACGCTCGCCGACCGCGAGGCCACCTACATGGCGGCCAACCGGGAGGCCGCCGGGATGGGGGACCGCGACGAGGAGGACCTGGAGTCGGGCGGCTACGAGAAGGTCGCGCTCGCGCTCATGCGGGCGATCGCCCGGGACGAGCGGACCACGCTGATCCTCAACGTGCGCAACGGCTCGACGCTCTCGGTGCTCGACGCGGACGCGGTGATCGAGGTGCCGTGCCTCGTGGACGCGAACGGCCCCCATCCGGTGTCGGTGGCCCCGCTGCCGTACCACGCCGTCGGCCTGGTGACCGCCGTGAAGGCGGTGGAGCGCGAGGTCCTCGCCGCCGTGGAGAGCGGCTCGCGGGCGACGGCCGTCAAGGCCTTCGCGCTGCATCCGCTGGTGGACTCGGTGGCGGTGGCCCGCCGTCTCGTGGAGGGCTACACGGCGGAGCACCCGGGGCTTGCCTGGCTGCGAAGCCGAGACGGCCGGGCGCGTACGGACGGCTGACGAACACCTTTACGGGGCGGGGGGCGCGGCCTAGGCTCGCGCCCCATGACCTCACAGCGCAAGGGAGTTCGACGTGCGGCGGCCCGCCTCGCCGCGGTCTGTCTGCTGGCCGCCGGCCTGGCGGGAACCGCGCCGGCGGCCGCCGGGACGCCCACTCCGGGCGAGGGGCCGACCGTCGTCCCCGTGCAGACCACCGGGCCCGCCGACCGGCGGTTCAACCTGGTGTTCATGGGCGACGGCTACACCGCGGCGGAGATGCCCGCCTTCCGGGCGGACCTGGAGCGGCACCTCAACACCCTGTGGTCCGTCGAACCCTTCGCCTCGTACCGCTCGTACATCAACGTGTGGGCGGTGGAGGTCCCCTCGGCGGAGTCCGGCGTGGACTGCGACCCGGGCCTCGCCGCCCCCGCCCGGGACACCGCGCTCGACATGGGCTTCTGGGGCGGCTGCGATCCGGACAGCGTGCAGCGGCTGCTCACCGTCGACAGCCGGAAGGCCGGCGCGCTCGCCGACCTCGTCCCCGGCACCGGCCGCGCCAACCGGCAGATCGTCGCCCTCGCCCACAGCGACACCTACGGCGGTGCGGGCGGGAGTTACGCCACGGCCTCCGGCGGCAACGCGCTCTCCTCGCTCATCACCCCGCACGAGATAGGGCATTCGCTCGGCGGCCTCCAGGACGAGTACGACTACTACGCGCGCGGCGTCCCGGGCGGAGCCTACGAGGGAGCCGAACCGTCCTCCGCCCACCACACGCTCCTGACGGAGGAGCAGATGCGGGAGCGGCGGGCCAAGTGGTGGCGCTGGCTCGGCGAGGAGAGCGAGTCCGGCGGGGTCATCGGCCGCCACGAGGGCGGGATGTACAGCACGAAGGGCGTCTGGCGCCCGAGCCGGCACTCCCTCATGAAGACCCTCGGCTACGCCTTCGACCAGGTGGAGCGCGAGGTGATGGTCCGGGCGATCTCGGCGAAGGTGAACCTGGTCCAGGACCACACCCCGAACACGGCGCCGATCGGGGCGGACCGCACGGTGTGGGTGGACACCCTGCACCCGGTGGGCGGCGCGCTCTCCGTGACCTGGAAGCTGGACGGCCGGACCCTCGACACCCGTGGCGCCCGCACCGTCGACCTGCGGAGGCTGCGGGTCTCCCCCGGCACGCACGCCCTGACGGCGACGGTCACCGACCCGACGCCCTTCGTCCGCGACCCGGCGGTCCGCGCCTCGGCGGCGCTCACCCGGACCGTCGACTGGACGGTGGACCCCTCGCTGACCACCGTACGGAGCCCGGAGGCGCCCGGCTTCACCGGCCACACCCCGACCGGGTCCCCCGTCGGCGCCCGGAGCGTCGTCCACGCGGACACCACCCACGCGGTGGACGGCACCCCCGCCGTGCGCTGGCGTCTCGACGGCCGTCCGGTCGCGACGGCCGGCCGCGACGACCGTGATCTGGACCTGCGTTCGCTGCGGATCGCACCGGGGACGCACACCCTCACGGCCCGCCTCGCGGGCACGGACGAGGAGTTGAGCTGGACGGTGGACGCCCGCCCGGCCACCGCCGCGTACGAACTGTCCGAGCCGCTGCGGACGGTACGGCGTCCCGGGCGCCCCGTGGAGTACGTCTACGACGCCGCGTTCACGATGCGGCTGACCGCGCGGGACGACCGGGCGGGCGCCGTGGTGAGCCAGTTCCGGGTGGACGGCGACGGCTGGTACACGTACTACGGCTGGCCGACGGACGCCTCCGCGCCCTTCCGCTTCTCGCCGGGCGGCACGGTGATCGACGGCCTGGTGTACGGGAAGCTGGGCCGGAGCCGGGCGGTGCCGTGGGACGACGCGACCCCGGACCACGGCACGCACACCGTCGAGTACCGGACGATCGACGCGGCCGGCAACATCGGCCCGGCGCGGAGCTTCCTGGTGACGCTGGTGGAGCCGTAGCGGAACGAGGAGGGGCCCGCCGGCGATGCCGGCGGGCCCCTCCTCCGCGTTCGGGCCGGGTCAGGGCTTGCGGGCCACCGCGGCCCACCCGGGGATGGGCTCGTCGCCCTGGACTGGGACGGGCTCGCCCAGCTCCGGGTGCCACTCGGCGGTGAGCGAGACCCCGGGCTCGACGAACTCGAGGCCGTCGAAGAACGCGGCCAGCTCGTCGCGCGAGCGGGGCCGCAGGGTCAGCCCGCGCGCCTTGTACATGGCGGCGGCCTGCGCCGCGCCCTCGGGGTTGAAGTCCCCGGTGACGTGCGAGAGCACCAGGTAGCTGCCCGGCGCGAGCTTCTCGACGAGCTTGGAGACCAGTTCGTACGCGCCGTCCTCGTCCCCCACGAAGTGCAGCAGGGCGAGCATCGACAGCGCGATGGGCTGGTCGAAATCAAGGACCTTTCCGGCCCTTTCGAGGATGATCTCGGGCTCGCGGGCGTCCGCCTGGATGTACTCGGTGGCCCCCTCCGGGGTCGAGCGCAGCAGGGCGGCCGCGTGCGCGAGCACGATCGGGTCGTTGTCGCAGTAGACGATGCGGGACTCCGGCGCGGCCTCCTGCGCGATCTGGTGCAGGTTGGGCTCGGTCGGGATGCCCGTGCCGACGTCCAGGTACTGGCGGACGCCGTGGGCGCTGAGCCAGCGGATGGCGCGGTGCATGAAGGCCCGGTTGACGCGGGCCATGTCCCGGCCCCGGGCGTCGACGGTGAGCAGCTGGCGCGCCATCGCCTCGTCGACCGGGTAGTTGTCCTTGCCGCCCAGGAACCAGTCGTACATGCGCGCCGGATGCGGCTTGCTGGTGTCGATCCGTACGGCTGCGGGATCCTGGGTCATCGGCTCTCCTGGTCGGGTTGAACGGGTGGCGCTGCTACAAGAGTTACGCGATGGTAGGGCCGGGGCGGAAGGTTCAGGTCAGCAGAAAGTCAGCCTGACCGGATTTGGCGCCCTGGATGAAAGCGGCGATCTCCCCGTGGGTGTAGATGAGCGCTGGTCCTTCAGGGTCTGCGGACTGTCGCACGGCGACTCTGCCGTCGGCCAGCTTCATGGCCTCCACGCAGTTGCCCCCGTTCCCGCCGCTCCAGGGCTTGTGCCAACCCTCGGCACCGAGCTCCGCGGCGGGCATGCCGTTGTATATGCGATCCATTCACAGCTCCTTGCGGAGATCCCGGAGGATCTCCTTCGTGCGTTGTGCAGTCGCGGCCTGCGCCGCCATGCGGTCCATGACCTCCAGGTGGGATGCCACCTCGGGACGCGCGTCGAGGTAGACCGCGCCGGTCAGGTACTCGCTGTAGACCATGTCCGGGAGTTCGGGCATGGCGAAGCGGAAGAGGACGAACGGTCCGTAGGTGCCGGGGTGGTGGCCGGACGCGAACTCCGCGATCTGCAGGGTGACGTTCGGCAGCTCGGACGCTTCGAGCAGCCGGTCGAGCTGGTCGCGCATCACTTCGGGCCCGTCACCGACCGGTCGGCGGAACACCGTCTCGTCCATGATCACCCAGAGCTTCGGGGCGTCGTCCCTGGTCAGCAGGGACTGGCGCTCCATGCGAAGGGCTACATGGCGCTCGGTGTCCTCTTCCCTGGCGGCGTCGCTGCCGCCTCCGACCGCCCCGCTGCGCAGAATGGCGCGGGCGTACTCCTCGGTCTGGAGCAGACCGGGGACGAACTGGGGTTCATAGGCCCGGATGAGGCTGGCCGCCCCCTCCAGGCTGACGTACATGGAGAACCAGCCGGGCAGCACGTCGTGGAACCGTTGCCACCAGCCGGGGAGGTTGGCCTCCTCCGCGAGGGCGACGAAGCCCTCCGCCTCGGAGTCCGTGATCCCGTACTCCTTCAACAGGAGCTGCACGTACGGAATCTTCAGCGCGACCTCGGCGGTCTCCATCCGCCGGACGGTGGCCGGGGCCACTCGGAGGATCTTCGCGGCCTCTTCCCGCTTCATGCCGGCCCGCTCGCGCAGGTCCTGCAGTCGCTTTCCGAGGACGACCTGTCCCACCGTCGGGGCGGACCGCGGCTCGCTCACTCTCAGACCTCCCCGACGCGCTGTTTCGACGAGTGTGCCACGAAGCCGGGCCAGAGAGAACACGGCACTCTGCAATTTTCAGAGTGCCACTTGCCAAGTGTCCGACTCAGGAGGACAGTGTTCCGGTGAACCAGTACACGCTGCCGCCGTGCGCCACCGCGCCCCGGCGCCAGCGCCGTACGGCAGTCCTGCCCACTGTTGTGAGGAACCGGTCGTGGCTTCTGGTAACGCGCAGCCCTCAGGTCTCATGAGCCCTCGAGCCCCTCGGGTCATGGCCCAGCGCCCGCACCACACCGATCCCGTCCGCCGCTTCGCCTTCGAGCTCCCGGCCCTCACCGGCTCCGTCGCCCGGGCCCGCCGGCTCGCGGAGGAGCGGCTCATCCTCTGGGGCTGCGGTCCCGAGATACGCGACACGGTCGCCCTCGTCGTCTCCGAGCTCGTCACCAACGCCGTCGTGCACACCGCGAGCGACCGCGTCGTCTGCGAGCTCCGCGAGGGCGAGGACACCCTGCGGATAGCCGTACGGGACGAGGGCGGCCCCGCCGGCCCCCGGATACGGGACTGCGGCGAGGAGGAACGCGGCCGCGGACTCCTCATCGTCGACGCGCTCTGCACCGCCTGGGGCGCCGACCGCACCGGCCACGGCACGGCGCAGGTCGTCTGGGCGGAACTCGCCCACGGCATGGGGGAACCGTGCTGAGGTCCATGGCGATCCGCATGCTCCCGCGGTCCTTCAGGACCCCCGAGGCCGCCTCCGTACCGGTCCCGCGCCGCTCACCGGAACCCCTCCCCGGCGCCCGCGACCGCATCCGGGGCGCGCACGAGCTCGGCGCCACCCGCCTCACCGTGCCCGTCGGACTCCGCACCGGGCTCGGCTGCGACGCCGTCGGCGTCCCCGCCCGCTTCGGCTTCAAGATCCTCTCCCGGCTCCCCGCCAAGGGCTGCGTCTACGCCGACTCCGAGTGGTGGTGGTGGCTGGTCCCCGCCGGCTCCGACCAGGACCTCACCTGGCCGCTGCCCGCCTGCTACGCGCCCGGCGCCGAGATCCCGGACCGCGGCCCGCGCCTCATCCACCACCCCGACGGCACCTCCCCCTACACCCCGCCGATCCCCCTCTACCTCCTCGCCTGCCAGCTGACGGGAACCACCCCGTCCTGGCCGGCGCCCCCGGTGGGCAGCGCGCTCTGACACGCGGGGGAGGCACGACCGCCTAGGCTCGACGCATGTTCACCCCGCAGGGCCCCAGCCTCCGCGAGCTGGCCGTCCAGGCCCTCTCCTCGGTCGAGCACGGCTACGACCTGCTCGCGGGCAAGTTCGACGCGACCCCCTTCCGCACCTCCGACCGGCTCCTCGACGCGGTCGCCGAGACCCTGGAGGGCCTCGGCCCCTTCGGCTCGGGGCTCGACGTCTGCTGCGGCACCGGCGCCGGTCTCGGTGTGCTCCGCTCGGTCTGCGCGGGCCGGATCACGGGCGTCGACTTCAGTACGGGCATGCTGGCCCGGGCCCGGGAGGCCCACCCGGACGCCGATCTGGTCCGCGCCGACGCCCTGGCCCTCCCCTTCGGCCCGGCCTTCGACCTGGCGGTCAGCTTCGGCGCCTTCGGCCACTTCCTCCCGGCCGACCAGCGCACCCTCTTCGCCCAGGTCCACGCGGCCCTGCGCCCCGGCGGCACCTTCGCCTTCCCGCTTCCCGCGCCCCCGCCGGTCGGATCCCGCCTCTACTGGACGCTGTGGGGCTTCGACGCGGCGATGCGCGTCAGGAACGCCTTCTGGCGGCCGCCGTTCGTCATGTACTACCGCACCTTCCGCCTCGCGGACGTCCGCGCCCGGCTGGAGGAGTCGGGCTTCGAGGTCGCCCTCGTCCCGATCGGCTCCCTGGGCCGCCGCGAGGACGGCAGCCCGCGCTGCAGGCTGGTGGTGGCGCGGAAGGCTTAGGGCGCCGGGTCAGGCCTTCTTGACCACGCTGGACTTGAGCTGCATGGCGCCGAAGCCGTCGATGCGGCAGTCGATGTCGTGTCCGTCGACGCCGTCGACGAGGCGGATGTTGCGGACCTTGGTGCCGGCCTTGATGCCGGAGGGGTTCCCCTTGACCTTGAGCGCCTTCACGACGGTCACGGTGTCGCCGTCGTTCAGCACGTTGCCGACGGCGTCCTTGATCACGCGCTCCCCCTCGGTCTCGGCGGCGTCCTCGGCGGGGACCCACTCGTGGCCGCACTCCGGGCACACCACGAGGTCGTTCATCTCGTACGTGTACTCGCCGGCGCACTGGGGGCAGGGGGGAATGGTCTCGTTCACTCCCCCAGGATAAGCGGCACCCACGCCCCTGACCTCGGACGATGACCCGGCGACGGAAAACGGAGAGGGACGGTCGGGAAAACGGGAAGTGCCGGTCGACACGAGATCGACCGGCACTTCCGCATGGTGTCCGAGGGGGGACTTGAACCCCCACGCCCGATAAAGGGCACTAGCACCTCAAGCTAGCGCGTCTGCCATTCCGCCACCCGGACCGGGTGATCGTCGCTCCGGGGTTTCCCCCGCGGCGACAGAGATAACTCTACCAGGGGTTCGCGGCGCCTTTCACCAGCGTTTCCCGTGGTCAGCCGGTACCGGGCGGGAGCCCGGCGCCCCCCGACGCCGGCTCCGTGGAGGCCACACTGACGACCGGGACGCGGTCCGGGCCAATCCTTCGGCGGGAGTCCGTCAGGTCGGTTGACCTGGAAGAGGTCAACGGACCTCGACCAGGCGGGCCGAGACCACCACGTTCCCCGTGTAGCCGCCCTCCTCGGTGAAGGTGCCGCCGCAGGTGATCAGCCGCAGTTCGGGGACGCCCGCGTCCCCGTAGACCCGCTCGGCGGGGAAGCCCTCCTTGGGGACGACCTCCACTCCGTACACGGCGAAGACGGCGGTCCTGCCGTCGCTCCGGACGACCTCCACGCGGTGGCCCTTGCCGAGGGCGCCGAGGTCGTAGAAGACGGCCCGGCCGTTCGGGGTGTCGACGTGGCCGACGACGACGGCGGTGCCGCGCTCGCCGGGGGTGACCGCCCCGGTGAACCAGCCCGCCAGCCGGTCGTCCTCGGGCGGCGGCGCCTCGATCCAGCCGTCGGCGTCGAGCCCGACGGCAGTGACGGGGGCGTCGACGCGGACGGCGGGGACGCGGACCCGGACGGGGGGCGAGGCCGGCAGCGGGGCGGGGGCGGCCACGGGCGCGAGGGCGGCCCGTGTCCCGTCGGGCGCCGCCGCGGCGAGGGGCTGCGGCGGCCCGAGGGCCGTGAACTCCCCCGTACCGCCGCGCACGAGGTGCACCCCGACGAGGAGGACGACGGCGACGGCGCCCCAGGCGCCACGCCCTCCCGTACCGTCCGAACGCCCCACGTCCGCCCTCCTCCGCCTTCCGCGCGTGCTGGCGCCCCTCCGTCCCGGACCTCGTCACACCGGGGCGGAGGGGCCGTTTCGGGTCCCCCGGGTCCGGGCCGTCAGGCGCGGCCGCCGGCGTGGCGGCGGGTCAGCACGACGGCGGCGCCGAGCGCTCCGACGATGAGCAGGACGCCGGTGACCAGTTCGGTGGCGCCGAGCCCGTCGGCGTCCGCGCCGGAGGCTGCGGTGCCGTAGCCGGCCTTCACGCCCTTGTGGGCTCCGGTGTGCGTGCCGGTGCCGGTGTCGTGCCCGGTGTTCCCGCCGGTGGTGTCGTCCTGGGCGATGGTGAGCTTGGTGGTGCCCCGCTCGCCCTTGCAGTCGAAGGTGATCTCGTACTGGGTGCCGGCCTTGGCGTCGAGGTCCACGGTCGCGGTGCCCGGGCGGCCCTCGCTGAGGGTCACGGTCTCGAAGACGGTGGAGGTGACGGTCACGGAGGGCACTTCGCAGCCGTCGGAGGTGAGGGTGACGGTGCCGCCGGGGGCGATCGTCGCGGGGGTGACGGAGAAGCCGAACGACGTGATGTCGTGGTCGCCGTCGTCGGCCGTCGCCAGGGGCGCGACCGTCACGAGGGCGACGGCGCCGAGCAGGGCGGCGGAAGCGGCACGTATCACGCGCATGGCGGTCCTCCAGATCATGGGAGGGCCCGGAGACGGATCGATTCCGCGGCCGGAAGGGGACGACCCTCACCGCGATCGAAGCTAGGTCCGCCCCCGGCGCGCCGCCACCGGACTCCGCCGAACGGGGCAACGGTGGCGGGACGCCCCTACGGGACGCGGACGACCTGTCCGGCGTAGGAGAGGTTGCCGCCGAAGCCGAAGAGGAGCACCCTGCCGCCGGAGGGGAGTTCGCCGCGTTCGACCAGCTTGGCGAGGGCGAGCGGGATGGAGGCGGCCGAGGTGTTGCCAGAGTCGACGACGTCACGGGCGACGACGGCGTTGACGGCGCCGATCTTCGCGGCGAGCGGCTCGACGATCCGCAGGTTGGCCTGGTGCAGGACGACGCCCGCGAGCTCCTCGGGGGCGATGCCGGAGCGTTCGCAGGTCTGCCGGGCGAGGGCGGGCAGCTGCTGGGTGGCCCAGCGGTAGACGGACTGGCCCTCCTGGGCGAAGCGGGGCGGGGTGCCCTCGATGCGGACGGCGTGGCCCATCTCCGGGACCGAGCCCCACAGGACCGGGCCGATGGCGCCGGTGTCGGTCTCGGTGGCCTCGACGATCGCCGCGCCGGCCCCGTCGCCGGTGAGGACGCAGGTGGTGCGGTCGGTCCAGTCGGTGATCTCGGTCATCTTGTCGGCGCCGATGACGAGGGCGCGGCGGGCCGCCCCGGCCCGGACCGCGTGGTCGGCGGTGGCGAGGGCGTGGGTGAAGCCGGCGCAGACCACGTTGAGGTCCATGGTGGCGGGCGAGCCCATGCCGAGGCGGGCGGCGACGCGGGCGGCCGTGTTGGGCGAGCGGTCGATCGCGGTGGAGGTGGCGACGAGGACGAGGTCGATGTCGCCGGCGGTGAGGCCGGCGGCGGCGAGGGCCTTGCCGGCGGCGTGGGCGGCGAGCTCGTCGACGGGCTCGTCGGGTCCGGCGACGTGCCGGGTGCGGATGCCGACCCGGCTGAGGATCCACTCGTCGCTCGTGTCGACCAGCTCGGCGAGGTCGTGGTTGGTCAGCACCTTGGCGGGCTGGTAGTGCCCGAGCGCGGCGATGCGAGTGCCCGTCATTCTCGGGACCCCCTAGGTGGTTCGTTCGTCGGCAGGATTCCCCAGTGTTGTCAGCGACTGATCAGTAACAGGTGACGTAAACCACCAACATTCCCCCCTACCGCTTGGTCGACCGTGACAAGGCCCCGGGCCGGGTACGGCCCCCCGCCCGGCTCCGGACGTGCGTCCGATGGAGGGGTGTGACGGAGAATGGGGCCGTCAGGGCCTTCCCGGCCTTCCCGCGGAGAGAAACGAGTGCGTCACGATGGGACGGGTCACCGAGCGACGGCGTGTCCTGCGGATCCGGGGCGGTGCGGTCACCACGCGGCCCGACACCCTGGTGGCGGAGGAGCCGCTGGAGATCCGGCTGAACGGGCGCCCGATCGCGATCACCATGCGCACGCCGGGCGACGACTTCGCGCTCGCGGCCGGTTTCCTGGTGAGCGAGGGGGTCCTGGCGGCGGCGTCGGACGTGCGGAACATCGTGTACTGCGCGGGCGCCACGGACGACGGCCGGAACACGTACAACGTGGTGGACGTGCAGCTCGCCCCCGGCGTGGCGGTCCCGGACATCTCGCTGGAGCGGAACGTCTACACGACGTCCTCGTGCGGGCTGTGCGGCAAGGCCAGCCTGGACGCGGTCCGCACCACGGCCCGCTTCCCGATCGCCGACGCTCCCCCGCTCCGGATCGCCCCCGGGCTGCTCTCCCTGCTCCCGGAGCGGCTGCGGGCGGCGCAGCGGGTCTTCGACTCGACCGGCGGGCTGCACGCGGCGGCGCTGTTCACGGAGGACGGCGAGCTGCTCGACGTACGGGAGGACGTGGGCCGGCACAACGCCGTGGACAAGCTGGTGGGGCGGGCACTGCGGGAGGGGCTGCTGCCGCTGGGGCGGGCCGTGCTGCTGGTCTCGGGGCGGGCCTCGTTCGAACTGGCGCAGAAGGCCGTGATGGCGGGGATCCCGGTGCTCGCCGCGGTGTCCGCGCCGTCCTCGCTCGCCGTGGACCTGGCCGCCGAGACGGGCCTGACCCTGGTCGGCTTCCTGCGCGGGCCGGACATGAACGTGTACGCGGGCGAGCACCGGATCGCGCTCTGAGGGTCCCGTCGGTTCTGTCAGTCCTGTCGGTTCTGTCAGTTCTTCGGCGGGTCGATCATCTGGAGGGCGAGGGCGGCCGGGGGCGGGCTGACGCCGGGGCCGCCGGCCTCGGTCCAGGCGAGGACCTCGTCGAGGCAGTCGTCGTCCGCGCTCCAGCCGATCCAGGCGGCCCGGCCGCCCCGGCGCCGTCCCTCGGTGGAGGGCTGGACGACGAGGACGTTGGCCTGGGCGCAGGGGCCGAGGCAGTCGCTGGTACGGACGGCCAGCCGGCCCCCGGAGGCCTCGGCGGCCGCCCGGAGGCGGGCCAGCTGGCCCGCGTGGTCCATGCCCGGGTTCTTGCGGGCGTCGCCGCAGCAGCAGCCGCGGCAGACGACCAGGGAGCAGGGGCGGGCCCCGTACCGTATCGGGACCGGGGTCACTCGGGGCCGTCCAGGGTGATCGCGGAGACCGGGGCGACCGTGCCGAGGCGGGGGAAGTCCAGGTCGACGGAGGCGCGGTGCTCGTCGGCGGTGAGGGCGGCCATGGCGTCCTCCGCGAAGACGAGGTCGTAGCCCAGGTCGCAGGCGGCGCGCGCGGTGGACTCGACGCCGAGGTTGGTGGCGATGCCGCCGAGGACCAGGGTGGTGGCGCCGAATCCGGCGAGCAGCTCGTGGAGGCCGGTGTCCTGGAAGCCGCCGATGGTGCGCTTGACGACGACGGGGTCGCCGTCCCGGACGAGGTCGGGGACGAGCTCGCTGCCGGGCGGCTGGAATTCGACGTTCGGCCGTTCGACGCGGATGTGGACGACGGGCGCGCCGGCGGCCCGGAAGGTGTCGGCGAGCCGGGCGGAGGCGGCGAGGACGTCGGTGCCGGGGCGGGGGGCGAGGGGCAGCGCGACGATGCGTTCCATCAGGTCGACGAGGACGAGCGCGGTGCTGCCGGGATCGAGTGCGGGCATGGGAGCACCGTAGCGGCCCGGATGATCATCCCGGGCGGGGTGCGGGTGTGATCCGGCCGACGGCGGGGGCGTACGGGCGGGGGCGGTGGAGGGACGTACGGGCGAGGATCGGCGAACTCGGGGCGTGCGGGTGAGGGCCGGCGAGCCCGGGGCGCGGAGCGTGGGCGGACGGGACCGGGGCGCGGAGCGGACGGACCCCGGGACATGGGGCGAACCGACCCGGGGCACGAGGCGAACGGATCCGGGCGCGGCCGGCGGGCCCCGGGGCGCGGTTCCTCACGTGTCCGGGGTCACGCGCCCGGCGCCGGGACCCCGGACGCTCGTGCGGCTTCCGCCGGGCGGCCCGGTGCGTCGGCGGGCTCCGGGTCGCGGGAGCGGCGCTTGGCGACGACCGCGCAGACCATCAGCTGCATCTGGTGGAAGAGCATCAGCGGCAGCACGGCGAGGGAGGCCTGCGGGCCGAAGAGGACGCTCGCCATCGGCAGTCCGGCCGCCAGGCTCTTCTTGGAACCGGCGAACTGGATCGCGATCCGGTCGGCCCGGTCGAAGCCGAGGCGTCCGGCCCCGTACCAGGTCACGGCCAGCATCACCGCGAGGAGCACGGCCTCGACGGCGAGCAGCGCGCCGAGCCGGGCGGGGGTCACCAGGTGCCAGACGCCGGCGACCATGCCCTGACTGAAGGCGGTGTAGACGACGAGGAGGATCGAGCCCCGGTCGACGTAGCCGAGGACCTTCTTGTGGCGGACGAGGAAGGCTCCCACCCAGCGGCGCAGGAACTGCCCGGCCAGGAACGGCACGAGGAGCTGGAACACGATCTTCAGGAGCGCGTCGGCGGAGAGCCCGCCCGCGCTGTCGCCGAGGAGCAGCGCCGCGAGCAGCGGGGTGAGGACGATGCCGGCGAGCGAGGAGAAGGAGCCGGCGCAGATCGCGGCGGGCACGTTGCCCCGGGCGATCGAGGTGAACGCGATGGAGGACTGGATGGTGGACGGCACCAGGCAGAGGAAGAGGAAGCCGCTGTAGAGCTGCGGGGTGAGGACGCCGGGGACGAGACCGCGCGCGGCGAGGCCGAGGAGCGGGAAGAGCAGGAAGGTGGAGCCGAGGACGGTGAGGTGGAGCCGCCAGTGCTTGAGGCCGTCGAGGGCCTCGCGGGTGGAGAGCCTGGCCCCGTAGAGGAAGAAGAGCAGGGCGACGGCCCCGGTCGAGGTCCCCTTCACGACGCTCGCGGTGGTGCCCGAGGCGGGGAGGAGCACGGCGAGGAGGACCGTGCCGAGCAGCGCGAGGACGTACCCGTCGACGGGCAGCCAGGACGGCGGGCGGAGGGGGCGGCGTGCGGTACGGGCGGGCGTGCGGGGGGTCATGGGCTCCACTGCTCTGTGCACTGCTGGGGCGGGTCGCGCCCGTCCATCCTGCGCCACGGCCCGGTGATCGGGAATCCCGTACAGCGCTCTGACTGTCATCACGGTTCGCGATAACGTCGAGGGATGTACGAGCCCACCCAGCTGCGCACCTTCCTCGCCGTGGCCCAGACGCTGAGCTTCACCCGGGCCGCGGACCGGCTCGGGCTGCGCCAGTCGACCGTCAGCCAGCACGTGCGGCGCCTGGAGGAGGCGACGGGGCGCCCGCTGTTCGCCCGGGACACGCATCGCGTGGAGCTGACGGAGGACGGCGAGGCGATGCTCGGTTTCGCGCGCACGATCCTCCAGGCGCACGAGCGGGCGGCGGCCTTCTTCGGCGGGACGCGGCTGCGCGGGCGGTTGCGGTTCGGGGCGTCGGAGGACTTCGTGACGACCCGGCTGCCGGAGATCCTGGAGTCCTTCCGGCGCGAGCACCCCGAGGTCGACCTGGAGCTGACGGTCGAACTGTCCGGGACGCTCCAGGCCCGGCTCGCGGCCGGCCGGCTCGATCTGATCCTGGCCAAGCGGCGCGGGACCGAGAGCGAGGGCCGGCTGGTCTGGGAGGACGCGCTCGTCTGGATCGGGGCGCCGGGACTGCGGCTGGATCCGGACCGCCCGGTGCCGCTGATCCTGTACCCGCCGCCGGGGATCACCCGGGCGCGGGCCCTGGAGGCTCTGGAGGCGCAGGGCCGGGCGTGGCGGATCGCGTGCACGAGCTCCAGCCTGAGCGCGAACGTGGCGGCGGCCCGCGCGGGGCTCGGGGTGATGGCGCACACGCGGGGCCTGGTGCCGCCGGGGCTCGTCCCGGTGCCGGCCCGCGCGGGGCTCCCGGAGCTCGGGGACGTGGGCTTCGTGCTGCGCAAGGGGCGCCGGGGCGGGGAGACCCAGGAGGCGGCGGACGCCCTCGCGGAGGCGATCCTGGCGGGCGGCGACCGGCTGCACCGGCCGCGCTGAGCGGGGGCCGCGGCACCGGCCGCCCGGTGTGCCCGGTGAGCGGCGAGAAGACGCCACGGGGGCGCTTCGGGGTGGGGGAGTGAGCGGCCGGTACAGATTCCGTGGAGATTCCCCGCCGGAGGGCGTACCGTCTGGTCGGTAACCTCACCGAGCCGTCCTCGACTTGACCGCCTCACCTGCCCTGACCTGTGAGAACACGGAATGTCCCGGCTTGGTGAAGGCCCTCCCGCCGACCGGTCGGGTGGGGTACCGTCACCGGCGCCGTACGGAGTGCGACAACGGGCTTTTCCAGCCACCGAGCCGTCGAGGAGCAGGTCAGTGCGCGAGTTCACCGTGCCGCCCGTCGAGGCGGCGCCTCAGGTCGGCGGTCTGGCGGACGCCGTGTTCGACCACGCCCTCGCCGACCCCCACCGGGTCGCCTTCGGCCGGAAGGGCCCGGACGGGTCGTGGCACGACGTGACGGCCGAGCGGTTCCGGGACGAGGTGGTGGGCCTCGCGAAGGGGCTGATCGCGGAGGGCGTGCGGTTCGGCGACCGGGTCGCGATCATGGCCCGGACCCGGTACGAGTGGACGCTCTTCGACTTCGCGCTGTGGACGCTGGGCGCGCAGCCCGTGCCGGTCTATCCGACCTCCTCCGCCGAGCAGGTCTTCTGGATGCTGCACGACGCCGAGGTCACGGCCTGCGTGGTGGAGCACGAGGACCACGCGATGACGATCGGTTCGGTGATCGACCGGCTGCCCCGGCTCCAGCGGCTGTGGCAGCTGGACGCGGACGCGGTGGGCGAGCTGACGGCGGCGGGCGCGGACATCGACGAGGAGGTCGTGCACCGGCACCGGCGGGCGGTGACCCCGGAGACGATCGCGACCGTCATCTACACCTCGGGGACGACCGGCCGCCCCAAGGGCTGTGTGATCACCCACGCGAACCTGATGTTCGAGACGGACATGGTGATGGGCCGCTGGGAGCCGGTGTTCCGCTCCCGGCCCGACGAGCAGGCCTCGACGCTGCTGTTCCTGCCGCTCGCGCACGTCTTCGGGCGGATGGTGGAGGTCGCGGCGGTCCGCGGCGGGGTGAAGCTGGGGCACCAGCCGGTGATGGCGGCGGCCGAACTCCTCCCGGACCTGGTCGCGTTCCGGCCGACCTTCGTCCTGGCCGTGCCGTACGTCTTCGAGAAGGTCTTCCACGCGGCCCGCCGCAAGGCGGAGAGCGAGGGGAGGGCCGGCCCGTTCGACAAGGCCGTCGAGGTGGCGGTCGCGTACGCGGAGGCGCTGGAGCAGAAGGCCTTCGGGACCGGCCCGGGGCCGTCGGCGGCGCTGCGCGTGCAGCACCAGTTCTTCGAGAAGACGGTGTACGTCAAGGTGCGCGCTGCCCTGGGCGGGCGGGTGCGGCACGCGATGTCGGGCGGTTCGGCCATGGACCGCAGGCAGGGGCTGTTCTTCGCGGGCGCGGGCATCACGATCTTCGAGGGGTACGGCCTCACCGAGTCCTCGGCCGCCGCCACGGCGAACCCGCCCGGACGGACCAAGTACGGCACCGTGGGCCAGCCGATCCCGGGGACGACGGTCCACATCGCGGAGGACGGCGAGGTGTGGCTGCACGGCGGCCAGGTCTTCTCCGGCTACCTGAACGCCCCGGAGGCGACGGCCGCCGTCCTCAACGACGGCTGGCTGGCCACCGGGGACATCGGCGTCCTCGACGCGGACGGCTATCTGACGATCACCGGGCGGAAGAAGGAGATCCTGGTGACCTCGGGCGGCAAGAGCGTCTCCCCCACCGCCCTGGAGGAGCGGGTGCGGGCGCATCCGCTGATCGCCCAGTGCATCGTGGTCGGCAACGACCGGCCGTACATCGCCGCTCTCGTGACGGTCGACCAGGAGGCGGTGGACCACTGGCTCGCGATGCAGGGGCGGGCGCCGCTCTCCCCGGCCCAGTTGGTGCGCGACCCCGCCCTGGAGACGGAGATCCGGCGCGGGGTGGTGGCGGCGAACACGCTGGTCTCCCAGGCGGAGTCGATCCGGACGTTCCGGATCCTGGCGCACCCGTTCAGCGAGGAACACGGGCTGCTCACGCCCTCGCTGAAGCTGAAGCGGAAGGCGATCGAGCGCGCGTACGCGGCGGAGGTCGCCGCGCTGTACGGCTGACGGCGAACGGCGCACGCCGGGACCGGCCGGGGCGCCGGCACCACCGGCGCCGGCGCCCCGGCGAGCGGACCGGCCCCCTCCGGAATGCGTACGGTCGCTCGTCCGTTGACCATGGGAGTACGACCACGACGACGTAAGGATCCACCCCACGTGAGCACGGACAGCAGCGTTCCCTCGGTCCTCCTGAACAACGGCGTGCGCATGCCGCAGCTGGGCTTCGGCGTCTGGCAGGTGCCGGACGACGAGGCGACGGCCGCCGTGGCGACCGCCCTGGAGGCCGGGTACCGCTCCATCGACACCGCCGCGATCTACGACAACGAGCGGGGCACCGGCCGTGCCGTCGCCGAGTCGGGGATCGCCCGCGAGGAGCTGTTCATCACGACCAAGCTGTGGAACAGCGAGCAGGGCCACGACTCGGCTCTGCGCGCCTTCGACGCCTCGCTCGACAGGCTGGGGCTCGACTACGTCGACCTCTACCTGATCCACTGGCCGGTGCCGGCGAAGGACGCGTACGTCGACACGTACCGGGCGCTCGAGAAGATCCTCGCGGACGGGCGCGCGAAGGCGATCGGCGTCTCGAACTTCCTGCCGGAGCACCTGGAGCGGCTGATCGGCGAGACCTCGGTCGTGCCCGCCGTCAACCAGATCGAGCTGCACCCGCAGCTCGCCCAGCGGGAGTCGCGCGAGGTGCACGCCCGGCACGGCATCGCGACCGAGGCGTGGTCGCCGCTCGGCCAGGGCAGGGGGCTCCTGGAGGTCCCGGCGATCGTGGCGATCGGCCACAAGCACGGGCGGACGCCGGCCCAGGTGGTGCTGCGCTGGCACCTCCAGCTGGGGAACGTGGTGATCCCGAAGTCGGTCACCCCCTCCCGCATCCGCGAGAACATCGACGTCTTCGGCTTCGAGCTGGACGCCGAGGACCTGAACGCGATCGCCGCCCTCGACGAGAGCCGCCGACTCGGCCCGAACCCGGCGGAGTTCAACGTCGGCGCCTGAAGGAGTCGCAGGGGGTGGAGGCGACGCGCCGCTTCGGCGGTGCGTCGCCTCCGTGGGCGTGTGCCGCGTCGCCCCGGCGGCGCTCCGCCTCAGTGAGCGCGTACCGCGTCGCCCCGGTAGCCGTGTGCCTCATCGCCCCGGTGTCGCGTCGCCTCGGTAGCCGTGTGCCGCGTCGCCCCGGGGGCACGTCGCCCCGGTAGGCGTGTGCCGCATCGCCTCAGTAGCCGTCCACGCCGAGTTCGGTGATCGAGGCGAAGAGGTGCTCCCACACCTCGGCGCCGGGCGCGCCGTCGGCCAGCGCCCCGGCGTCCACCTCCGCCATCGCCCGGAGGAAGTCCTTCACGCCCTCCTCCCCGGGGTACGGGTCCCAGCAGACGCCCATGTGGCGGCGGACGCCCTCCAGGAAGCGGACGAAGCAGTCCAGGTCGCGGACGAGCGGGAAGACGGCGTCGCCGCCGGGCCCGTGGCTGCCGTCCGGCTGGCGCAGGCCGACGGCGCCGGTCGCGGGGTGGACGAAGACCTCCCCCGGGTCGCAGTACCCGAGGTCGAACTCCCCGACGCGGAGCAGGCCTTCGGGACCCGGGGCCAGCAGCTCGTCCGCGAGGGCGAAGGACGTGACGCCGGCCGCCCAGTGGCGGGGCAGGCCGGCCTCGGCGAGCAGCGTCCGGGTCGGGGCGTGCGTGAGGGCGTCGGGGAGATCGGCCGGCGGGACGCGGACCACCCAGGAGGGGCCGAAGATCCCGTCGAGCCGGGCGGCGGTGAGCGGGCCGTCGGCGTTCCTCGTGCCCGGCCGGAACCACGGCCCGCCGTCCGCCGGCGTCGGGCGGGAGGAATCGGCCCCGCCCGTCGGCCAGTCGGCGAGGGCGGTGTCGTTCTGCTCCACGACGGCCACTCCGCGCGCGTCGTGGAAGACGTAGCGGCCGCCGTCCAGCGGGATCGGCTCCTCCCAGGCGTCCGGGTGGCGCAGCGCCCAGGAGTCGTCGTCGCCGTCGAACAGCCAGGGCCCGTCCGGTTCGGCCTCCTCGTACGGTTCGGTCGTGCCCTCGGCGGGCGCGGGCCGGGGGGCGCCGGTGGCCAGGTCGAACCAGGTGTCCTCGCACCACAGGGCCCGGACCTTCAGGAGCGGGGTGCCGTCGGCCTCGTACACCTCGGCGGAGCGGTCGCCGCTGAGGTTCGGCGCGGCCTCGTGGGCGCCGACCGGCCGCCACCAGGCCCACACCGTCCGCCACGGCAGCCCGGGTTCGGCGGCCGCCACGTGTTCGGCGTACTCCCGGTGGCCGAGGACGGTCGCCGCGAAGTGCAGCCAGGAGGCGAACTCGGCGGGCGTCGCCGGGGCGCTCCCGAAGACCGCCTCGGCCTGGGTGAACACCTCGCGGCCGACGCCGCCCCGCTCTTCCGGCAGGGCGGCGAGACGGGCGCGGAGCTCGGCGCGGTCGTGGCGCAGGACCCGGGCGGGGTCGTCGAGCAGGGTGGGGAGATCGGGATCGGTCACCGGCCCATCGTGCCAGCCGGCCCGCCGGGGCGGGCGGCGGCCTGGTCGCCACCCTGGCCCGGGCCGGTACGGGCTCAGCCCTTGCGGGCGGTGTGCACGGTGTGGGCGGTGAGGTGGAACAGGTCCGTGCGGTGGTGCAGGGACAGCGCGTCGGCCGGGTCGAGCAGCCGGTCGAGCGTCTCCTTGTCGTCGGCGTCGAGCCGGGCGGCCAGGCCGTCCCGGAGGCGCTCGTAGTGGGCGAGGACGAGTTCCCGGACGGCCGGGGAGACGGGCGCGGGGACGTCGACGAGGAACGTGCGGGTGCCGGCCGGGGTGAGGCCGGCGCCGGCGAGCAGCGCCCGCCAGTCGTCCGGCTCGTCCTTGGAGCCGGGGAGCTCGGCGCGCATCTCGCCGAACCACGCGGTGTGGGCGGCGTCGAGGCGGGCTTCGAGGCCGGGCCTGCCGATCCCGATGTTCTGGGGCAGGTGCCGCCGGGGCAGGCCGCCCTCGACGAGGACGACGAGGCCGCCGGGGTTCAGGATGCCGGCGAACTCGGCGAGCGCGGCGCTCTGGTCGCCCATGTGGTGCAGGGAGTTGCCCGCCCAGACGAGGTCGGCCTGCCCCAGGGCGGCGATCCCCTCGGGGAGTTCGGCGTGGCGGGTGGAGACCCGGGCGCCGAGGCCGCGCGCCTCGGCGCGGTCCCGGGCCCGGGTGAGGAGTTCGGGGGCGCCGTCGACGGCGATCGCCTCGGCGGCCGGGAAGGCCTCGGCGAGCAGGCTGGTCACCACGCCGGGACCGCTGCCGACGTCGAGGATCCGGCGGACGCCCTGCACCGGTGCGAGGGTGCCCAGCCAGGCGGCGGCCTCCGTGTACGCGGGGCTCGCGATCTCGGCCTGCCGCTCCAGGAGCGACGCCATCTCGCTCCAGTCGAGGTGGGTGCTGCCGTGGTGACCGTGGCCGTGGTCGTGGCCGTGCTGGTGGCCGGGGTGGGACGCGTGATGCTGGCTCATGGCCCCAGGGTGCGCCGGGACGGCCGCGGGCGCGAGAAATGTTGCCGGTCCGGCAACACCGCACGGTGCCGTCAGCCGCGGCCCCGGTGCTCCTGCGGGCTGATGCCCCGTACGCGCTTGAAGGCGGCGCTCAGGGCGAACGCCCCGCTGTAGCCGACCTGTCGGGCGACGGACTCGACCGTGGCGTCCGTCTCGCGGAGCAGATCGGCGGCGAGCGCGAGCCGCCAGCCGGTGAGGTACGCCATCGGGGGCTCCCCGACGAGTTCGGTGAACCGGCGGGCGAGCGCGGCCCGGGACGCACCCGACTTCGCGGCGAGCGAGGCGACGGTCCACGGGTGGGCGGGGTCGTTCTGGAGCAGCCGGAGCGCCCGGCCGACCACCGGGTCGGCCATCGCGCGGTACCAGGCGGGGGCCTCGGCTCCCGGCCGGGAGAACCAGGCGCGGACGGCGGCGATGAGCAGCAGGTCGAGGAGCCGGTCGAGAACGACGCTCTGGCCGGGTTCGTCGCGGGAGATCTCCTCGTCGAGGAAGGGCATGAGGGGGCAGTTCCACACGTCGGCGGGCAGGTGCGCCAGGCCGGGCAGGGCGTCGAGGAGCCGGCGGCCGACCTCGCCGTCCATCAGGTAGGTGCCGACGAGGACGGTGGTGCCGCCGTCCGCGGCGTTGCCCCAGGTGCGGACGCCGAGGCGCATGGTCTCGGCGAGCGGTTCCCCGGAGAGGGTGGTGCAGCCGCCGTCGGGGCCGATCCTGGCGCGGGGCGGGGCGTCGGGGGCGTGGGCGACGGTGTACGGCTCGGGGCCGCGGGCGATCGCGATGTCCCCCGGGCGCAGCAGGACGGCGTCGCCGGTGTCGGGGACGATCCAGGCCTCGCCCCCGGTGACGCACATGAGGCAGACGGGGGCCCGGTCCTCGATGCGCACGGACCACGGCGGCTCCATGATCATGCGCAGCAGGAAGGCACCCCTGGCGCGGGGCCCGTCGAGGAGTCCGGCGAGTGCGTCCATGGGGCGCAAGGGTAGGGCGCGGGGCGGGGACCCGAGACGGAGACGTAGGCGGACGAGACTGCGGAGCATGGGCGGGCGGGGCTCCGGGCGGGAGTCTTGAGCCATGACGACGCACACGGACGACACGCGGAACACGACGATCCTGGTGACCAGCGCCACCGGCAAGACCGGGCGGCGCGTGGCCGAACGGCTGACCGCCCGCGGCGCGACGGTCCGCGCCGGGTCCCGGAGCGGGGCGACGGTCTTCGACTGGGAGGCCCCGGAGACCTGGGCCCCGGCGCTGCGGGGCGCGGACGCCGCGTACGTGGCCTACTACCCGGACCTGGCCGCCCCCGGCGCGGTCGAGGCGATGGACGCCTTCGGCCGGCTGGCCGTGGAGAACGGCGTACGGCGCCTCACCCTTCTCTCCGGGCGCGGGGAGCCGGCGGCGGTCCTGGCGGAGGAGGCCCTGCGGGCGGCCGCCTCCGGGGCCGGACTCACCGTCGTACGGGCCTCGTTCTTCGCGCAGAACTTCTCCGAGGGGCTGCTCGCGGAGGGGGTCGCCGAGGGCGCGGTCGTCTTTCCCGCCGGTGACACGGCCGAGCCGTTCGTCGACGCGGACGACCTGGCGGACGTCGTCGTGGAGACGCTGACGGCGGACGGGCACGCGGGACGGGTGCACGAGGTGACGGGCCCCCGGCCGGTCGGCTTCGCGGAGGTGGCGGCGGAGCTCTCCCGCGCCTCGGGCCGCCCGGTGGTCTACCGGCCGGTGTCCGAGGGCGAGTACGCCGGGCTGCTCGCCGGGTTCGGGCTCCCGGTCCCCGAGGCGGAGTGGCTCGCGGGGCTGTTCGCGACGCTCCTCGACGGCCACAACGCCTCGGCGACGGACGGGGTGAAGCGGATCCTGGGCCGCGAGCCGCGCTCCTTCGCCGACTTCGCGGCGGGGGTCTGGGGCGGGCGGCGGGCCTGAGCGGCCCGGTTCCGGTTCAGGCGTACCGCGCGGCCAGGGCGCGCACGGTCGCGGCGATGCGGTCGCGGAGGTCCTCGGGAGCGAGGACCTCCACCTCCGCGCCGAGCCCGAGGAAGGCGGCGTGGGCGTGTTCGGGCGATTCGACGGGCAGGGTGGCGCGCGTCCAGCCGTCGGGCTCGGGGGTGCCGGTGGCGGCGAGGGCCCGGGCGGCGGCGCCGGTGAGCCGGGCGGCGCCGCGCGGGGAGATCCGTACGAGTGCCTCGCCCTGGTGGAGCCGGCTGTGGAAGTCCTCCTGACCGGCCCGCCAGTGGGCGGCGAGGTCGAAGCCGGCCGGGATGTCCGCCTCCTCGTCGGTGACGGTGAGGGCGAGGATCTGGTCGACGCGGTAGGTGCGCGGGCCGGGCCCGGCTACCAGGTACCAGCGGCCGGCCTTGAGGACGAGTCCGTACGGCTCCAGTCGCCGGTCGACGTCGGTGGGCTCCTTCCAGCGCCGGTAGCGGACGTCCAGGACCCGCCCGGCGCGGACCGCGTCGGCGACCTCGGGCAGGAACGGGGCCTCGGTGGACTCCGCGTACCAGCCGGGTGCGTCGATGTGGAAGCGGGCCCGGAGCCGGTCGACGTGCTCGCGCAGCGGCGCGGGCAGCGCGGCCCGCAGTTTCAGCTGGGCGTCCGCGAAGTGGGGGCCGAGCCCCAGCTCGTCGGCGGCGACGGGCAGGCCGGCGAGGACGAGCGCCTCCGCCTCGCGGGCGTACAGCTCGGCGAGGCCGTGCCGGTACGCGGCGAGCAGCCGGTAGCCGCCGCGGTGCCCGGCGTCCCCGTACAGGGGCACTCCGGCGGCCTGCAGCGCTTCGACGTCCCGGTAGACGGTGCGGACGGAGACCTCCAGTTCGCCGGCGAGGCGGGCGGCCGTCATCGGGCCGCGGGTCTGGAGCAGGAGGAGGATCGAGACGAGCCGGCTGGACTTCACTGACACACGGTGTCAGTGAAGGGTCCTTACGGTCCAGCCATGGCTTTCGAAGAGAAGAGACTCCTGGCCCTTCCGCCGGTCGAGATCGCCGGACGGCACCTCAAGCGCTACCACGTCGCCTCCGGTCCGACCGGGATCGAACCGGAGGTGGAGAAGGCGGCGTACGCGCTCCTTCCGGAGCTGCTGCCGGAGCCGGACGGCACCCCGGCGGCGGGCTTCGTGGTGCTGCACCGGGGCGGTGACAGCGGCGCGTACCTCAACGCGTACAGCTGGGTGTGGGACAACGTGCTCCACTTCGGCGGCGGGGCCGCCGGCCAGCCCGCCCTGGACTGCCCCGACACCGATCCGACGCACTTCGTCCGGGTCGACCGCTCGTGGATCGGCTGTGTGTGGGAGCTTCCGCCGCTCGGGCACGAACGGGACGCCTGGGTACGCCACATGCTGACGCCGGACGTGCCGGACCTCGCCGGCTACCTCGCGGACGCGCTGCCGTCCGGTACGACGGGAGGGCGCGCGTGACCGCCGACGGCTTCGCCTTCCTCGGCGGACGGTGGCGGGTCCGCAACCGCCGCCTCGCGGACTTCCTCGGTCCGGGGAGCGGGTGGAAGGAGTTCGGGACGGCCCGTGCGGGTGCGGTTCCGCTGGTCGGGGATCAGCGCCCGCACGGCCCGTCGGGAGCAGGCGTTCGCGGTCGTGGACACCGACGCGCGGGTGACGAACCGGGTGACGGAGTTCAGCCGCGCCTGACGAAGCTCGCGAGCCGGTAGCGGGGGTCGGGGCGGCGGCGGTCCTGGTCCGGGAGGGCGGCCAGGGCGGCGGCGAGCGTCTCGGTGGTCGCCGGGTCCCCGGTGAACCAGGAGGCGAAGTACCCGGCGCGCAGCTTCCGGACGGTGTCGCGCGGGGTGCTGCCCTGCCCGTGGCCGGTGAAGCGGGTGCCGGGGCCCGGGTGGAGGCCGTGGGCGGCCGCGGAGGCGGTGATCAGGTCGGCGCGGTCGGAGGCCGCCCCGGCGGAGCGGTGGGGGCGGAGGATCGCGTCGACGTCGCTGCCGACGTCGTGGGCCGCGTCCTTGTCGACGGTGACGACGAGGACTCCGCCGGGGCGCAGCACCCGGGCCGCCTCGGCGACGATGTCGGTCGCGAAGGGGACGAGGTGCAGCAGCCAGACGGCGGCGACGGCGTCCAGGGAGGCGTCGGGCAGCGGCAGCCGCCGGGCGTCGGCGCGTACGGCGCGGCCGGGCGCCCGGCCCGCGGCGACCCGCACCATGGCGTGGGCGGCGTCGGCCCCGTAGACCCGCAGACCGGGCCGGACGAGGCGCTCGGTGACGAGCCCGGTGCCGCAGGCGAGGTCGAGCAGGGTGCGGGCGCCGGGCGGGACGAGCCGCAGGACGGCCTCGGCGGCCGCCTCGGCCCGGGGCACCCCGCCGCGGGTCCGGTCGTAGTGCGCTGCCTCTGCCTCGTAGTCGAGCACGGTCTCCGCCACGCCCGCGATCCTAACGAGGGATCAGTACGGCCGTTCAGCAGGAGGGTTCGGTGCGAGAGGTCAGTGCGTGGGATCGGCGCGAGAGGTCAGTGCGTGGGATCAGTAAGAGAGGTCAGCGCGTGGGATCAGTTCGCGCCGTGGCCGGGGGCGATCCGCTCGACGCGCTCGGCGAGTGCGAAGTCCTTCTCGGTGACGGCGTCGCCGGCGTCGTGGGTGTTCACGGCGAGGGCCACCGTGTCGTAGCCGAGGGTGAGGTCGGAGTGGTGGTTCAGCTCCTGCTGGATCTGGGCCACGTGGACGACGAGCGCGGTCGCCGCGAAGTGGTCGCCGAGCCGGTAGGTCCGGGTGAGCCGGTCGGCGTCGAGGGACCAGCCGGGAAGCTCCCTGAGGCGGTCCTCGATCTCCTTCTGCGACAGCGGCTGTGTGGGCACGGCGGTGCTCCCTCCGGTCGGGTGGTGCGGGTGGCGGGGTGACGGACAGGGGCCCCGGGGGGAAACTACCCGGGCTCCCCCTCTGAGATACCGTCTGGCCATGACAACTGTCGTGACCGACACGGGGGTGGGGCCGCTGCTGCGCGGATGGCGCGAGCAGCGGAGGCTGAGTCAGCTGGAGCTGGCGCTGCGCGCGGACTCCTCGGCACGGCACATCTCGTTCGTGGAGACGGGCCGCTCCCGGCCGAGCGAGGAGATGGTCCTGAAGCTCGCCGAGCACCTGGAGGTGCCGGTGCGGGAGCGGAACGCGCTGCTGCTCGCGGCGGGGTACGCGCCCCGGTACGCGGAGTCGCCGCTGGACGCGCCGCGTCTGGAGACGCTGCGCTGGGGCATCCAGCAGCTGCTCGACGGCTACGAGCCGTACCCGGCCCTGGTGGTGGACGGCACGTACACGGTGGTGGCGGCCAACCGGGGGATCGGGCTGCTGCTCGACGGGGTTCCGGAGCACCTGCTGGCCCCGCCGATGAACGCGATGCGGCTCACCCTGCACCCGGAGGGCCTGGCGCCCCGGATCCGGAACCTGCGGGAGTGGCGGGGCCACCTCCTGGCCCAGATGGAGCGTCAGATCGCGCTGGCCCGCTCGGAGCCGCTGCGGGAGCTGTACGAGGAGGTGGCGGCCTATCCGCTGCCCGAGCGGACCGATCCGGAGGACCGGCCGGACGCGGAGCCGTACCCGTACTTCGCGCTGCCGCTGCGGATCGAGCACGACGGGCGGGTGCTGTCGTTCGTGTCGTCGATCTCGACGTTCAACACGCCGATGGACGTGACCGTCGCCGAGCTGGCCATCGAGACGTTCCTCCCGGCCGACCCGGAGACGGTCGCGTACCTGCGCTCGCTCAACGCGTGACCGCCCTGAGGGCCGCCCACTGGAGTCCGGCGAAGCCGGCGACGGTGGCCGCCTGCACCGGGGTCCAGAGCAGGCCGGCGGTGGTCGGCTCCAGCCAGGCGACGAGGGCGACGACGCTGAGGACGGCCCAGATCACGTTGGCGTCGACGACGAGCTTCACGGCGGGCGCCGGGGGCTGCGGGCGGCTCGCGAGCCAGGCGACGCCCGCGGCGAACGCGGTGAGGAAGAGGCCGAGTTCGAGGAGGAGCCCGGCGTCGACGCCGAGGAGTTCGCCGAGGGGGCCGGAGGCGGCGAGGTAGGCGATCCCGTTGGCTCCGGTGACGACGGCGTCGAGGGCGAGGAAGCGACGCACCGCGGAGTGGGGGCGGGTGGTGCGGGCGAGGCCGGCGAGCAGGGTCCGGGACATGGCGGATCACCCTCCAGAGGGGGACGTTCGTGCTGGTGGCGGGCCCGGAGCCCGAGCGGAGTGCGCCGCCCGGGTCCCGGTGTCCACGAGCATGCCGGGCGGCGCGGAGGGGGTCGATTACCTGACGGGTCATGCCGGGCTGTGGACAACCGCGTCGCCGCTCCCGCCGGTGTGAGTAGTCTTCCCGCCGGGGTGGCCGGAACCGGCGCTCCGAAGGGGGAGGACGCAGATGGCGTGGAACAGGGAACGGGCCATGGTGGCCACCGGGGACGATCACAAGGTGACGCCCGCGGAGCTCTTCTTCGACCTGGTGTTCGTGTATGCGATCACCCAGGTCACCGCCCTCATGGCGGCCGCGCCCTCACCGGTGCGGATGGTGGGCGCGATGGTCGTGCTCGCGCTGCTGTGGTGGTGCTGGTGCGCCTTCGCCTGGCTGGGCAATGTCGTACGGGCCGATTCCGGTGCGGTGTTCGGCGTGCTCGTCACGGTCATGGCCGTCGTCCTGATCGTGTCCCTCGCCGTCCCGGACGTCTTCGCCGACGAGCCCGGCGGGCTCTCGGCGCCCCTGGTGTTCGTGCTCTGTTACGGCGCGGTGCGCGTCCTGCACCTGACCTCGTACTGGCTCTCCAGCCCGGGTGACACCGCGCTGCGGGCGACCCTGCGGCGTACGGCCTTGGCGTCCGTGCTGCCGCCGCTGGTGCTGCTGCTCATAGGCTGCGCGTACGACGGGCGGGTCCAGCTCCTGTGGTGGCTGGGGGCGGTGGCCGTCGACTACGGCGGGATCTACGTCACCGGTTCCTCCGGCTGGCGGGTCAACTCCCCCGGGCACTTCGCCGAGCGGCACGGTCTGATCGTGATCATCGCCCTGGGCGAGTCCATCGTGGCGATGGGCGTCGGCGTCTCCGACTCCCCCCTCTCGTACGCCGTGCTCGGCGCCTCGGCCGCCGGGCTGCTGCTCTCGGCCGGGCTGTGGCGGCTGTACTTCCGGCAGCTCGGCGAGGCCGCCGAGCACCGTCTCACCGGGCTGGACGGCGACGACCGCACCCGGTTCGCGCGGGACGTCTACACGTTCCTGCACCTGCCGCTGGTCGCCGGGGTCGTGCTCTGCGCGCTCGGGATGAAGAAGGTCCTGCAGCAGGTCGCCGACACCGCGCACTACGGGCTCGCCGAACCGCTGCACGGTGCCGTGGCCTGGTCCCTGACCGGGGGCGTCGGCGTCTATCTGCTGGGCGCCGCCGCGATCGTGCTGCGGACCTCGGGGCGGCGGCCGACCGCCCTGGCCGTGGGCGGGGTGTGCTGCCTGGCGGCGGGTCCGCTGGTCGGCCTCGTCCCGGCCCTGGTGGCGCTCGCGGTCCTCGCCGCGGCGGCGGCGCTCCTCGTGGGGCTGCACTCCAGGCGGGCCACGCGGACGCTCGGGGCGGTGGAGACGGCCTGACACCCGGCCGGCCGGTGCCCGGCGCGGCGGTGACCGCGCCGGGCCGGGTTTCAGCGCAGGCGGTCCTCCCGGTCGGCGTTCGGTTCGGGTGTGCGGGCGGGGCGCCCGGAGGGCCGGGCGGCCGGCTCGACGGCTCGGGCGGGTGCCGGGGATCCGGGCTCGGGGGCGGTGCGCAGGGCGCGCGCGGCCTCGGCGCGCAGCAGGGCCTGGAGGACGGCGTACGGGTCGGCGGGCATGACGGAACTCCTCGTGGTGCGGGGGTGATGTGGGGGGGTACTGCGGGGAGGCGGGGCCTCTCAGCAGCGCATCACCACGCACCGGAGCGCGTCGCCGCGCGGGGCGGGTACGGGGGCGGGGGCCGGAGTCCGGCGACGGCCCCGGGGGCCGTGGGGCCGGGGCCCGGGTCCGACGCGGCGGAGGGGCGTGCGAGGGGTGCGGGTCCGGCCGGGGAGTCCGGTCACGGCGCCGACCGGGTCGTGGGTCTCGCCGCCCGGGTCGGAGGCCGGGGCGGTGGCCGCGGCGCGCGTCTCGGCGCCGGGGAGCGCGGCGGCGGCCCCGGCGCCGAACAGCGCGGCGAGGACGAGGAGGAGCGCGATCCAGCGGTGCCGGCCCCGGGCCGGGCACGCCCGGTGTCCCGCCGGGGCGGCGGGCGCGGCGGGCGTCTGGTGCGCGGGGCTCACGGAGATCCGTACTGCCCCGCCGCGGTGCCGGTACGGCTCCCCCGGCCGGTGATCCGCCCGAGCGGCCTACGTCAGGGCCCCGGATTCACCGCCCCGGCGGTCATCGCCCCGGACGCGGCGCGCTGCCTGCGGGCCGCCATCCAGGCGTACACGAGCACGCCGGCGAAGAGGAACAGGACGCCCTGGTAGACGGCGGCGTAGCCGGAGCCGGCGACCAGCCAGAGGGAGAAGCCGAAGGCGGCGAGGGCGAGGACGGCGTCGCGGGCGAGCCGGGCCCGGGAGACCTCATCGGACCGGCCGGAGAACAGGAAGTAGACCTGGGCTGCCGTGGACAGCAGGTAGGGCACGGTGGCGGTGAAGGTGGTGACGAGGACGAGGATCTCGAAGACGCCCTTCGTGCCGGCCGTGTAGTTGTAGACCGTCAGGAACGAGGCGAGGACGACGGTGACGAGGACGCCGACGGTCGGAACGCCGCGCCGCTTGACCGTGAACACCTTCGGGAAGAGTCCGTCGCGGGCGGCCGCGTAGGGGGCCTGGGCGCTCAGCAGGGTCCAGCCGTTGAGGGCGCCCAGCATGGAGACCATGGCCATGCAGGCGACGGCCGCGCCGCCCCAGGAACCGCCGAACATGGCGTTCACGGCGTCGGAGAAGGGCGCGGTGGACGCGACCAGCTTGTCGTGGGCGACGGTGCCGAAGACGGCGAGGGTTCCGAGGAGGTAGACCGCGGCGGCGCCGAGGGTGCCGAGGACGGTGGCGCGGCCGACGTTGCGGCGGGGGTCGCGGACCTCGCCGGCGCTGACGGCGGCGGACTCGACGCCGAGGTAGCTGAAGAGCAGGATCGCGGCGGAGGCGGAGACCGCGCCGAGCGCGCCGCCCTCGCTCGGGTGGAACGGGCCGAGGTTGGCGCTGTCGAAGAAGAACAGGCCACCGACGGCGACGAGGATCAGCGGGACGAACTTGAGCACGGTCGCGACGATCTGTACGGCGCCGACGTAGCGGGTGCCGGCCAGGTTGGCGAGTGCGGGCAGCCACTGGAAGAGCAGGGCGGCGGCGATGGTGGCGGGCTTGGACCCGTGGACGGGCACGAGGACGTCGAGGTAGCCGACGGCGGCGACGGCGAGGGCGGCGTTGGAGACCCAGGCGGTGATCCAGTACGACCAGGCGGCGAGGAAGCCGGCGAAGTCGCCGAAGGCGGCGCGCGCGTAGACGTAGGGCCCGCCGGTCTGCGGCAGGCGGTGGGCGAGCCGGCCGAAGACGAGGGCGAGGGCGATCGCGCCGAGGGTGAGGACGCCGAAGGCGACGAGGCTGATGGTGCCGTAGGGGGCGACGGAGGCGGGCAGCAGGAAGATTCCGCCGCCGATGATGTTGCCCATGACCAGGGCGGTCGCGATGGGGAGGCCGAAGCGGCGGGCGTGCTTGTCGTCGGTCCGCCGTGCCGGGTCTCGCCGTGCCGGGTCCCGCTGTGGAGTTGTGGTGGCCGTGCTCATGGGGTGGTGCGCCTTCCGTCGTACAAATCCGGACCATCGTCCGGTAGCGGCGAACAGGCGTCCAAATCAGTGGTTTTTGTCCGGCGCGATCGGCCCCTCGGCCGGAAGAATTGATTCCGTTTCGCGTCCGGACGGGGAAATCTCCACCGACGCCGCCGGACCGAGCGGCACCTGAGGGCCCGAGGACTCGCGCAGCCAGCGCCGCAGCACCCGGTGCACCTGCTCCGCCCCGACCAGCTCCTCCCCCGCCCCGACCGGCGGCGACAGGTCCGGCGGCGACAGGAGGAAGGCGTGCGACTGCTCCCCGCCGAGACCGCCGTGCGAGCCGATCTGCTCCTCGAAGGCGTGCACGCTCCCCGTCGCCGGGTCGTACATGGAGTTGACCATGATGTCCGCGACGTGCGGGAAGCCGTCCGTGCGCCGCACCGCCCGCGCCGCGCCCCGCCCGAAGACCGCGAGCGGTCCGTCGTCCGCGAGCTCGGCGACCGGCACCTCCACCCCGTCGCGGGCGAGCACCACCGAGCCGTGCTCGGCACTCGCCACCAGCACGAAACCGACGCCCGGATGGTGCGCGAGGGTGCGCAGGAGGGCCGGATGGCGCCGGTCGATCTCCTCCCGGGTCATCCGGTGCGGCACGTCGGGGAAGGAGACGAGCCCCAGATTGCCCGAGGCCAGGACCACCGGCTCGGAGGGCCGGGCGGGCAGCTCCCTGGCCGTCTCGCCGCTCTCGTCCACCGGCCGGTGCAGCGCGCTGCGCAGCGCGTCCCGGGCCGCGTCCCGCGCCTCGCTCCCGCTGCGCGTCCGCCGCACGCGACGCGGCACCGGCAGCCCGCACCCGGCCCGCACGAGGTCCTTGAGCGTCAGCCCGTACGCCGACTCGAAGGTCTCTCCGGGGCTCTGCCCGTGGTCGGAGAGGAGCACGATCCGGTACGGACGCGGGGCGTGCTCGGCGACGGTGGCGATGAGCGCGATCGCCCGGTCGAGGCGCGCCAGGACCTGGTCCGTGTCGCGGCCGTGCGGCCCCGAGTGGTGCGCCACCTCGTCGTACGCGACGAGGTCGGCGTAGACGGCGGTCCGCCCGGCCAGCATGTCCCCCATCACCGCGGAGACCACCACGTCCCGCTCGACGACCGTCGCGAAGGCGCGGACGAAGGGGTACGTGCCGCCGCGCGAGACCCTCGGCGTCTCCCGGCGCAGCCGCGCCCGCGTCGACTGGTACACCTCCCGGACGCACTCGGCGACGAGCGATCCGGCGGTGCGGACGGCGTTGGCCGGGTCGGAGAAGTACGCGAAGTAGCCGGCCCGGGAGCGGTTGCGGCGGCCGCGCCGGGCGGCCATCGACAGGACGAGGGCGAGCTGGTCGGCGCCGCCGCTGAAGAGGTTGCCCCGGGAGGCCCCGTCGACGGTGAGCAGGCCGCCGTCCCCGGTGCGGCGCACGGCCCTGCGCTGGAGCTCGACGGCGCTCGCCGGGCGGTTCGCCACCATGAGGCGGCCGGTGTCCTTCTCGTACCAGCGGAAGGCGGGCACGTCCTCGTTGGAGCCGTGCAGGATGCCGAGCTGGCTGGCGCCGGTCTGGCTGGACCAGTCGGTGCGCCACGGGGTGAGCCGGTGGCCGGCCTCCAGCCACCCCGCCACGGTCGGCATGAGGCCGTCGGCGACGGCGCCGCGCAGCACGTGGTGGCCGACGCCGTCGAGCTGGAGGAAGACCGTGCCGGGCACGGACCCCGCCGTGTCGCCGGGATCGCGGGGGCGGGTGCGGCCGGTGAGCCGGTAGAGCCGGCGCCGGTAGGCGTCGTCGTCGCGGACGGCGAGGGCCGTGGAGGTGGCGGAGGCGACGGCGGACATGACGGCGGCCACCACGACGGCGGTCTCGGGGGCCGCGGCGCCGCGGCCGTCGGGGATCAGCCACAGGGTGACGAGCAGCAGCGAGCCGTTGAGGAAGAAGACGAGCAGGCCGAGGAGGAGGGCCGGGACGAGCAGCAGGGCCCGCACGATCAACGGCCAGACGAGCGCGCCGAGCAGACCGAACGCGCCGGCGGCCGTGGCGGCGGTGAGGGCGGTCCTGGTGAAGCTGTCGCCGTCGGCGGACTGGAGCTGGAAGTCGGGCAGCAGCCCGGCGAGGAGGAGCATCGTGAGCGTGGACACCGCCCAGACCACGAGCACCCGCACCAGAGTCCTGCCCGCGGACCGCCAGCGGTCGGCGCCACCCCATCGCCCGTCACCCACGCCCGCTTCGCCTTTCGCCCGTTTCCTGCCTCAAGCGTGGCACAACGGCCGCGATCGGGCGGAGGAGGTGGAGATCCGCGCCGAGAACGGGACGTGCGGGGACCCGCGTCGAGGGAGGGGGTCAGCGAGGAGCCGGTCCGCGGGGACGGTCTCAGGAGCCGTCGTACCCCGCGGTGGGCATCGAGAGCCGGCGGTGCACGCCCGCCTTGGCCGCCTTGTCGTACGGAGGTTCGTCAAGTCCCACGGTCTCCACCCGCACACCGCGCCGCTCGCACTCGGCGCGGAAGCCCGGCACGGAGGTCAACGCGCGGGCGAGGACCCGCTCGTTGGGGGCCACGAAGAGGTCCACCGTCCCGGCCTCCACATCGGCCCAGAGGGCCGCGTGGTCCGGGCGGATTCCGTAGCAGAACAGCTGGCGGGCGAGCACGTAGCCCTTGTCGTCGGCCCAGCGGGCGCACACCGCGTGCTGGCCCCGCGTGTCGACCAGGAAGGGGTCGCTGTCGAGCTCTTCGAGCGGGGTGAGGCTGGCGATCGCCGCCACCCGAACGTCGTCCATGGACCGACCCTACTGCCGGAAGGCGACGCCCGGACATCCTCCGGAGGACGCTCCGGACATCTACCCTCGTTACGACAGACGCCTGACGAGACGGACAGCGGAGGGGCGGCATGCCGGTGGAGGTCACCTGGTGGGGGCACGCCACCTGCACGGTCGAGGACTCCGGGGTCCGCTTCCTCACCGATCCGCTGTTCGCGCGGCGGCTCGCCCACCTGCGCCGGCGGCGCGGCGCCCCGCCGCCGCCCGAGGCCGCCCGCGCCGAGGCCGTCCTCGTCTCGCACCTGCACGCCGACCACCTCCACCTCCCCTCGCTCGCCCGGCTCGCGCCGGGGACGCGGGTGCTCGTGCCGCGCGGCGCGCCCGCCGCCGTCTCCGGGCTGCGCAGGCTCGACCGGGACGGGCTGCGGCTGACCGAGGTGGAGCCGGGTGACGCGGTGACGGTGGAGGGCCTGACGGTACGGGCCGTCCCGGCGCTCCACGACGGGCGGCGGCTGCCCGTGGGACCGCACCGCTCCCCCGCGCTCGGGTACGTCGTGGAGGGCGAGGCGCGCACGTACTTCGCCGGGGACACCGGCCTGTTCGACGGCATGGCGGACGCGGTGGGCCCGGTGGACGTGGCCCTGCTGCCGGTCGGCGGCTGGGGGCCCTACCTGGGGCACGGCCACCTGGACGCGGGGCGGGCGGCCCAGGCGCTCGCCGCGCTCTCGCCGGCGGCGGCGGTGCCGGTGCACTACGGCACGTACTGGCCGATCGGGCTCGACGGGGTCCGGCCGCACGAGTTCCACGCGCCGGGCGACGAGTTCGTCCGGCACGCGGCCCGGCTCGCGCCGAAGGTGGCGGTCCACCTCCTCGGCCACGGCGACCGGGTGCGGCCGGAGGTCGCGCGGTGATCGGTGGGCTCGTGGGGGCGGTGCGCGAGCTGCCGCCGGAGTCGACGCAGCAGGCGGTCGGCTATCCCTCGCTGTTCCTGCTCGTGGCGCTCGGCGCGCTGGTGCCGGTCGTGCCGACGGGCGCGATCGTCAGTTCGGCGGCGGTGGTCGCCTTCCACCAGTCCTCGCCGTTCTCGCTGCTCTTCGTCTTCCTGGTGGCGGCGTCCGCCGCGTTCCTCGGCGACACGGCGCTCTACTGGCTCGGGCAGCGCGGGGTCCGTTCCCGCAACGGCTCGCGGTGGCTCGCCGCGCTGCGCTCCCGGGTGACGCCGGAGCGGCTCGCGCACGCGCAGGAGCGGCTTGACACGCACCAGGTGTCGGTGCTGGTGCTGTCCCGGCTGGTGCCGGCCGGCCGGATCCCGGTGATGCTGGCGTGCCTGCTCGCCCAGATGCCGCTGCGCCGCTTCGTACGGGGGGACGCGGCGGCGTGCCTGGTGTGGGCGGCGACGTACCAGCTGATCGGGATCCTGGGCGGCTCGCTCTTCCCCGAGCCCTGGCAGGGCGTGGTCGCGGCGGTGGGCCTGACGGTGCTGATCAGCGCGGTCCCGGCGCTGTGGCGGCGACTCCGGGGCACCCGGCCGGAGGCCCCGCCGGGACACGGGCACCCGTGAGGACCGGCCCGGCCCGCCAGGACACGCGTACCTATGGGGCCCGGCCCGCCAGGACACGCGTACCCATGGGGCCCGGCCCCGGCCCGTCAGGGCACGAGCACCCGTGAGGCTCCGACCGGCAGGTCCCAGAGGTCCTCGCGGGGCAGGCCGGCCTTCTCCCAGGCGGCCCTGACCCGGGTGAGGGGTTCGAGGACCGGCTCGGAGGACAGCACGAACGTGGCCCAGTGCATGGGCGCCATCCGCCGCGCGCCGAGGTCCTGGTAGGCGCGGACCGCCTCCTCGGGATCGGTGTGGACGTCGCTGAGCCACCAGCGCGGGGCGTACGCGCCGATCGGGAGCAGCGCCAGGTCGATGCCGGGGTAGCGGCGGCCGATCTCGGCGAACCAGTGGCCGTAGCCGGTGTCCCCGGCGAAGTGGACCCGGTGCCCGGCCCGGTCGGTGAGAATCCAGCCGCCCCACAGGGACCGGCAGGTGTCCAGGAGGGTGCGCTTGGACCAGTGGTGGGCGGGGACGAAGTCGAAGCGCACCCCGTCGAGTTCGGCCGCCTCCCACCAGTCGAGCTCGGTCACGCGGCTGAACCGGCGGCGGGTGAACCAGCGGCCGAGTCCGGCCGGGACGAAGACCGGGGTGTGCCGGGGCAGCCGCTTGAGGGTGGGGCCGTCGAGGTGGTCGAAGTGGTTGTGGCTGATGACGACGGCGTCGACGGCCGGCAGGTCCTCCCAGCGGACCCCGACGGGGGTGATGCGGGCCGGCGTGCCGAAGATGCGGCGGGACCAGACCGGGTCGGTGAGGACGGTCAGTCCGCCGACGCGCAGGACCCAGCTGGCGTGCCCGGCCCAGGTGACGGCGAGGGTGTCGGGCCCGGCGGGCGGCAGCGGGCCGGGCTCGAAGGGCAGCAGGGGGATGTCGCGGAGGCCCTCGGGGCCGGGGCGTACGGCTCCTTCGCGGGCGAAGCGCGCCAGGGCCCGGACACCGGGGAGGGGCGCGGTGAGCCGGTCGGCGAAGGTGCGGGGCCAGTCCTGCCGCAGCCGGCCGACGGGCTGCAGGACGGGGGCGGGGAGCGGGACCCGGCCGGGGTGGTGCGGGGCCGGGGCCTGTCCGGCCCGGGCGGGGGGTGCCGTCCGTTCGGTCATCTGCGGGCTCCGTTCCGCTCGTGCTCGGTGCGTCGGGGAGGGGCGGTGGTCGCGGGGCGCCGACGCCCGGGCCCGGTCATCGGAGTTCCTCCAGGGCTCCTCCGAAGGACTCCAACGCCCGGGCGACGTGCGGCAGTTCCACGGGGTCGGATGCCCCGAGGGCCTCGGCGCACTCCTCCTCGGTGGCGCCCAGGAACATGCCGGTGCCGAATCTGACGCGCAGCGCGCCGAGTTCGTCGCCGAAGCGGTGGCCGCCGGTCGCCGGGGCGCCGAGCCGCGCGGTGAGGTGACTCTCCAGCTCCAGGGAGTCGGTGACGCCCCGGGCGGCGAGCCCGGCGCGCAGCGGTCCGAGGTCGGCGTAGAGGTGGCGGCCGGCCTGCGGCGGCCGGGCCAGGGCGCCGGCGGCGAGGACGGCGCGGTGCGCGGCCCCGGCGAGCCGTCCGTGGACGGCGGCGGCGCGCCGGGCCCGTACGGTGACGTCCTCGGGTTCGTCGAGGGCGTGGGCCATGGCGGGGGCCACGGGCCCGGGGACGAGGGCTCCGAGGGCGGTGAGCACGTCGAGGACGCGGGCCCTGCGGTCGGTCCAGCGGTCGGCGCGGGACGGGTCGGTGGGCGGGAAGCGGGCGACGGCGCAGGGCCAGGCGGCGGGGGTGAGGGCGCCGCCGAGGTCGGTGAGGACGGTGACGTCGTCGGGGCACATCTCGGCGGGGCTGAGCAGCACGGCGCCGCCCGGCCGGTGGAGGGTGTCGCGCCAGGTCTCGTCGCTGATGACGTGCAGGCCCTCGGCGACGGCCGCCTCGCAGGCCTCGCGGACGAGCTCCGGGGCGGCGACGGTGGCGGTGGGGTCGTCGGCGACGGAGAGCAGCACGAGCCGGGGGTCGCCGCCCTCGGCGCGGATCCGGCGGACGGTCTCCAGGAGGGCGTACGGATCGGGGACGCCGCCCGCCTCGGCGGGCGTGGGCACGTGGTAGGCCGGGCGGCCGAGGAGCCGGGCCTGCGGGGTCCACCAGGCGGGGCAGGGGCGGGGAAGCAGGAGGTCGCCGCCGTGGGCGGCGATCAGGGCCAGGAGGAGCGCGGGGGCGCCGGGTGCGGCCACCACGTCCTCGGGGTGGGTGCGCAGGCCGCGCCGCCACCAGTAGCCGGCGGCGGCCTCGCGCAGGACGGGCCCGCCGCCGGGCGGTTCGGGGGTGGTCCGTCCGGCGGCGGCGGCGAGCAGCCCGGCGAGTCCGGGCAGGACGGGGAGGCCGGTGTCGGGTGCGGGAGGTCCGTAGCGCACCGGCCCGCGGCCTTCCGGTGCCGTCTGCCGCATGTCCCGTACCTCCTGAGCGCACGGGGGCGCCGGTGGGCACCCCCGTGCCCTTTATACGAAGATTCGGGCGTTCTCGCCCCTTCAGGGGCGGTTTTCTGCCCTCCAGGCACGGCTCTCGCCCCTTCAGGCGTGCTTTTCTTCCCCCAGGCACGGCTCCCGCCCCTTCAGGAGCGGTCTCCGCTCCTTCGGACGACGGTGACCGGGTGGCGCACGACCGCGTTGAAGAGGTACCCCTGGGTGTTGTGCACGGCGCGCTCGGGCTGGGTGTTGCCGGCGGCGTCGGTGGTGCGGGAGAGCAGCGTGACCTGCCCGGTGGCGTGCGGGCGCCACGGCACGCTCCAGCGGACCCACCCGTCGCGGCGCGGGGTGTCGTGGAGCTGGGCGTGCCGCCAGTGGGCACCGCCGTCGGTGGAGACCTCCACGGTCCGCACGGGCGCGAGGGCGGACCAGGCCCGGCCGGTGAGCCGGTGGAGACGGTCGGCCTCCAGGGTGGCGCCGAAGGGCAGCTGGTAGGCGGACTTGAGGGTCTGGCGGCTGATCGGGGCGCTGCCGCCGGCGGGGTGGGCGTCGCCGAAGAGGCGGTACCAGGTGGTGGACCAGGGCGAGGAGAGCGGCTTGCTGGAGACCTCGATGTCGCCGAGCCATTTGATGGACGCGATGCCGACCCAGGAGGGCACGACGAGGCGGACCGGGTGCCCGTGGTCGTACGGGAGCGGCTCGCCGTTCATCTCGTACGCGAGGATCACGTCGTCGAGCGCCTTGGCGACCGGCAGCGGGCGGCGGACCCGGCCGAAGTCGACGCCGCCGGAGACGTACGGGTCGTCCAGGCCGCGGGGCTGGAGGTCGACGGCGTCGTGGGCGATCCCGGCGCGCCGGAGCACGTCGGCGAGACGGACGCCGCGCCAGCGGGCGGCTCCGACGGCGCCGAGGGTCCAGGGGGTGCCGGTGACCGGCTCGCCCTGCTGGGTGGTGTAGAGGCTGCGGCCGTTTCCGGCGCACTCGATCAGGGCCGTACGGGTGACGGAGGGCAGGTCCCGCAGCTGCCCGTAGGTGAAGTGGACCGGGCTCCGGCCGTGGAGTCCGTCGCCCCAGAGGGTCAGCCGCCAGTCGGCGGCGTCGAGGACGGGGGTGGAGGTGTGGTTGCGGACGAAGAAGCGGTCGACGGGGGTGAGGAGGCCGGTGTCGGCGAAGGTCTCGTAGCGGGCCTCGGCATTCGTCCCGCGGACCGTGAAGTGCTCCGGCGGGAGGGCTTTGACGATGCCGGGCGCGGCATCCGCCACGACGTCCATGGGACCAGCGTACGCAGGGGCGGAGGCGGCGAGCCCGCCGAGGGCGGAGGCCGCGGGCCCCGCGGCGAACAGCTTCAGCAGGGAGCGGCGGGCGGGCGCGGGCGAGTACGGCACGGGGCTCCTCGGCGGTGGGAGAGGCGCGCCACCGGGCGGCGGCGGGCCCACCCTAGGGGCGCGGGGACGGCTCGGACGGCCTGTTCACGGGGCTGT
Organism: Streptomyces sp. NPDC053513; assembly: GCF_044544765.1. Classification (NCBI taxonomy): domain Bacteria; kingdom Bacillati; phylum Actinomycetota; class Actinomycetes; order Kitasatosporales; family Streptomycetaceae; genus Streptomyces; species Streptomyces sp. NPDC053513. Next base: position 1,719 of record NZ_JBITXP010000006.1, on the reverse strand, counting down.
CATACAAGGCTTCGTCAGGTCGGGAAGGCCGGGGAGGTCAAGAAAATCAGGGAGGTCAGGGAGGTCGAGAAGGCCGGGAAGGTCGGGACCCTCGGGAATCCGCGGGCGCCCGGGGCACCCCCGGGCCAGAATGCGGCATGTCGATACGTGAAGCGCTTCCCGAAGACGCCGCGGCGCTCGCCGCCGTGCACGTCCGGTCCTGGCGGGCCGCCTACCGCGGCCTGGTCCCCGACCCGTATCTCGACGCTCTCGACACGGAGGAGCGCGCCGGCGTCTGGCGCGCCCGCCTCGTGGCGCCGGAGCGGCCCACGGTGCTGGTGGCGACGGGGGACGACGGGCGGGTGGTCGCGTTCTCCTGTCTCCGGCCCCGCCCGGACGGCACGGCCGAGCTGGCGGCCCTGTACGCCCTGCCGGAGGTCTGGGGCACGGGTGTCGGGCGGGCGCTCATGTCGGCGTCCACCGAGGCGCTCGTCGCGGCCGGGTTCCGGGCGGCGGTGCTGTGGGTGTTCGCGGGCAACGCGCGGGGGCGGAGGTTCTACGAGGCGGCGGGGTGGCGGGCGGACGGCGCGGTGGTGCGGGAGGAGACGGGCGGCCGGGTCCTGGAGGAACTCCGTTACCGGCGGGACCTGTTGGAGTGACCGTCCGTCCGAATGGCAAGACAGGGGTCTCACTATGCGGCCGTCGTGCGTACGGTGGAGGCACGCACCCACACCGAGGGAGTCGCTTCGATGACGCACGCCTCCGCGCAGCCCGCGGCCTCTGAGACCGCCGTCTACACGCACGGCCACCACGAGTCGGTCCTGCGCTCGCACAACTGGCGGACCGCCGCCAACTCCGCCGCCTACCTGCTGTCCGAACTGCGCCCCGGCCTGGACGTCCTGGACGTGGGCTGCGGGCCCGGCACCATCACGGCCGACCTGGCCGCGCTGGTCGCGCCGGGCCGGGTCACCGGGGTCGACGCCGCCGAGGACGTACTGGCGAAGGCCCGTGGGGTGGCCGCCGAACGCGGCCTGACGAACGTCGAGTTCAGGGTCGCCGACGTCCACGCCCTGGACTTCCCCGACGACTCCTTCGACGTCGTCCACGCCCACCAGGTGCTGCAGCACGTCGGGGATCCGGTCCAGGCGCTGCGCGAGATGCGCCGGGTCTGCCGGCCCGGCGGCGTCGTCGCGGCCCGCGACAGCGACTACGGGGCCTTCACCTGGTTCCCCGAGCGACCCGCCCTGGACGGCTGGCTGGACCTGTACCACCGGGTCGCCCGTGCCAACGGCGGGGAACCGGACGCGGGACGGCGGCTGTTCTCCTGGGCCCGGCGGGCCGGCTTCACCGAGATCACGACGACGGCCGCCACCTGGTGTTTCGCCACCCCCGAGGAACGGGACTGGTGGAGCGGCCTGTGGGCGGACCGTACGACCGCCTCCGGCTACGCCGACCTGGCCGTGGCCGGCGGACACGCGACCGCCGCCGAGCTGGAGTCGATCGCGGAGGCCTGGCGGGAGTGGGGCGGTCAGGAGGACGCCTGGTTCATGGTCCCGCACGGCGAGATCCTGTGCCGGGTGTCCTGACCCGTGTCGCGGCGGGCCCGCCCCGTCCCCCGTTCCTCAGTTCGGGCGCATCCTGAACTCGTAGACACCTCACGTTGCTATGCCGTCAAGCCGGAGGGCTCACGCCCTCGAACATCGAGTGCCGCGGAAGGGCGTCTCCTCGTACGGATAGCCT